>NZ_SPKN01000025.1:0-386546 GCF_023127765.1 Pseudomonas sp. W15Feb34 | reverse complement strand
TATTTTCAGAAGCTTTCGAAGATTTCTTCAACAACTTCAACCACTTGCGCTTCCGATCTCTCGTCAGCGGGAGGCGAATTCTACAGCGTTACACGCTGCTGTCAACACCTCTTTTTCAACTTCCTTTTGGCTTCGATGAACTGAAGCAACTTGCTGCCGAAAACTACGCAACTCATTGTTTACCAAGGAGTTTTCCGTTTCGACTGCGCCGGAAGTGGGGCGAATTATAGACAGATATAATTCGCCGTCAACATCTAATTTCAGACTTATTCGGATTTGAGCGTAATTCGCGCAAACGCCTTCTTACCCGCCTGACAAACGTGAGTGGCGCCCAGCTCATACATAAATGTGCGATCAACCACTTCACCATCTATACGTACACCACCCGACCCCAAGAGATCACGAGCGACCGCCGAGTTCTTCACCAAGCCCGCCTTATTAAGGACAGCCGCAATCGGCATAGCCTCGGCAGCGGTCAGTTCAATCTCCGGCAGATCGTCCGGCAGCTCACCATCCTTCATACGGTTACCAGCTGCACGATGCGCACTGGCAGCAGCCTCTTCGCCATGGAAGCGCGCGACAATCTCCTCAGCCAGCTTGATCTTCACATCACGCGGATTGGCGCCTGCCTCTACGTCCGCACGCAACGCATTGATTTCGTCCATCGAGCGGAAACTCAACAGTTCGAAGTAACGCCACATCAACGCATCAGGGATGGAAACCAGCTTGCCGTACATTACGCCCGGCGCCTCCTGGATACCGACATAGTTACCCAGGGACTTGGACATCTTCTTGACGCCATCCAATCCTTCCAGCAACGGCATAGTCAGAATGCACTGAGCCTCCTGACCGTATGCGCGCTGCAACTCACGCCCCATCAGCAGGTTGAACTTCTGATCGGTACCGCCCAACTCAACATCCGCACGCAGAGCCACCGAGTCATACCCCTGGACCAATGGGTAGAGGAACTCATGAATCGCGATCGGCTGATTGGTGGAGTAGCGCTTGTCGAAGTCATCGCGCTCGAGCATACGTGCCACGGTGTACTGGGAGGTCAGGCGAATAAAGTCTGCCGGCCCCATCTTGTCCATCCAGGTGGAGTTGAATGCCACCTCGGTCTTGGTCGGATCAAGGATCTTGAACACTTGGGTCTTGTAGGTCTCGGCATTATCGAGAACCTGCTCACGAGTCAGCGGCGGGCGCGTAGCACTCTTGCCGCTGGGATCACCGATCATTCCCGTGAAGTCACCGATAAGAAAGATGACTTGATGGCCCAGCTCCTGGAACTGACGCAGCTTATTAATAAGCACGGTATGACCAAGGTGCAGATCCGGCGCAGTCGGATCAAAGCCAGCCTTGATACGCAGGGGCTGGCCACGCTTAAGCTTTTCGATCAGCTCAGCTTCAACCAACAGTTCTTCCGCACCACGTTTTATCAGCGCTAGCTGCTCTTCAACCGACTTCATAACAGACCCGCAAGGCTCAGATTCAAAAGGGAACCAACCATACAAGATCAGGGACTAATTACAAGTTTTGCCCTGCGCACGGACACCGTTCAGCGAGCCCAGCATTCGCGAGCTTGCGCCACAGATGATTTGGTTATATTTTATACAGTTATTTCATCTTCATCATGTCATTCATCTTTTCCATTTCATCTTCAAAGTCAAATTACCTATGACCACTGAACCGTCTAAAGCGCCGCCGCTTTACCCGAAGACCCACCTGCTCGCCGCAAGTGGTATCGCCGCCCTTCTCAGCCTGGCACTGCTGGTATTCCCTTCCAGTGACGTAGAAGCCAAACGAACATCCCTGAGCCTTGATCTGGAAAGCCCAGTTGAACAACTGACACAAGATCAAGACGCTTCCGACGCCCAACAAGCCACAAACACTGCAACTGAATCACCTTTCGCACAGATCGAAAGCGCTCCCGAAGACACCCAGCAAGCCGCCCAGGAAGCACCTGCGGCAGCTGCCGCAAAGAATCCCCAGCATCGCGAAGTCATCGTGGGCAAAGGCGACACGCTATCCACCCTGTTCGAAAAGGTTGGGCTGCCTGCCACCGCTGTGAATGAAGTGCTGGCCAGCGATAAGCAAGCCAAGCAATTCACCCAGCTCAAACGCGGCCAGAAGCTTGAATTTGAACTGACGCCAGACGGCCAGTTGAACAACCTGCACACCAGCCTCAGCGACCTGGAAAGCATCAGCCTGAGCAAAGGTGCCAAAGGCTTCGCCTTCAACCGCATCACCACCAAGCCGGTTATGCGTTCCGCCTACGTACACGGGGTGATCAACAGCTCCTTGTCACAATCGGCTGCCCGAGCCGGCTTGTCCCACAGCATGACCATGGACATGGCCAGCGTATTTGGCTATGACATCGACTTCGCTCAGGACATCCGCCAGGGCGACGAATTCGATGTGATCTACGAACAGAAAGTGGCCAACGGCAAAGTGGTGGGCACTGGCAATATTCTTTCTGCGCGCTTCACCAACCGCGGCAAAACCTACACAGCCGTTCGCTACACAAACAAACAAGGCAATAGCAGCTATTACACGGCCGACGGCAATAGCATGCGCAAGGCCTTCATCCGTACGCCCGTGGACTTCGCCCGTATTAGCTCGCGTTTCTCCATGGGCCGCAAGCATCCAATTCTGAACAAAATTCGCGCACACAAGGGTGTGGACTATGCCGCTCCGCGTGGCACACCCATCAAGGCGGCGGGCGACGGCAAGGTACTGCTGGCGGGGCGCCGGGGTGGTTACGGCAATACGGTGATCATCCAGCACGGCAACACTTACCGTACGCTATACGGCCACATGCAAGGGTTCGCCAAGGGCGTCAAAACCGGCGGCAACGTGAAGCAAGGTCAAGTGATCGGCTACATCGGCACCACCGGCCTGTCCACCGGACCGCACTTGCATTATGAGTTCCAGGTCAACGGCGTACACGTCGACCCCCTGGGTCAAAAACTGCCAATGGCCGATCCGATCGCCAAGGCCGAACGCGCACGCTTCATGCAACAGAGCCAGCCGTTGATGGCACGGATGGATCAAGAGCGCTCCACCTTGCTGGCTTCGGCGAAGCGTTAAGGTATGCCGCTCTATATCGGTGTGATGTCCGGAACCAGCCTTGATGGACTGGATATCGCCCTTATCGAGCAAGGTGCGGCGATCAAGCTGATCGCCACGCACTACATCCCGATGCCAGACACCTTGCGGGCTGAACTTCTGAGCCTGTGCGCCAGCGGCCCGGATGAAATCGCCCGCTCGGCAATCGCCCAGCAACAGTGGGTAACACTCGCCGCGCAAGGCATCCGGGCCTTGCTGGAGCAAAACCGCTTCAAGCCTCAGGACATCCGCGCAATTGGCAGCCATGGGCAAACGATCCGCCATGAACCCGCTCGAAGCTTTACCGTGCAGATCGGCAACCCTGCCCTGCTCACCGAGCTGACAGGGATCAGCGTAGTCAGCGACTTCCGCAGCCGTGATGTTGCCGCCGGAGGCCAGGGAGCCCCTCTGGTTCCAGCGTTTCATGAAGCTCTGTTTGGCGAGCACACTGGCAATCGCGCAGTGTTGAATATCGGCGGGTTCAGCAACCTCAGCCTTATCGAGGCGAACAAGCCTGTAGCGGGTTTCGACTGCGGTCCCGGGAATGTTCTTCTGGATGCGTGGATTCACCACCAGCGCGGTGAACACTTCGACCGCGACGGGCAATGGGCCGCCAGCGGCAAGGTTCAGCCTCAACTACTCAACGCATTGCTCAGCGACCCGTTCTTCTTGACCAAAGGCCCCAAAAGCACAGGTCGCGAAGTGTTCAATCTGGCCTGGCTGCAACAGCACCTGAGCCCGTTGCCCGTCTTTGAGCCCGAAGACGTGCAGGCCACTCTGCTGGAGCTGACGGCCCTCACCATCGTCGAATCTCTGCAAAGCGCACAGACGAGCACTGAGACGTTGCTCATCTGCGGCGGCGGCGCGCACAACACGATGCTGATGAATCGGCTGACCGCGCTATTGCCTTCTACTCACGTCAGTAGCACAGCCACTTACGGGGTAGACCCGGACTGGGTCGAAGCCATGGCCTTCGCCTGGCTGGCGCACTGCTGCCTGGAAGGCATCGCCGCCAACCGCCCTAGCGTAACCGGCGCCCGTGGGTTACGGGTGCTCGGCGCCATCTACCCGGCCTAAACTAGCTTCAGACAGCAAAACGCCGCTTGGCCCATAAAAGCCAAGCGGCGTTTCTGTATCCGCTACCGATCAGATCGAGAACGAAGATCCGCAGCCACAGGTAGTGGTGGCATTAGGGTTCTTGATCACGAAACGCGAACCTTCCAGACCTTCCTGATAATCCACCTCGGCACCAGCCAGGTATTGGAAGCTCATCGGATCCACGACCAGGCTGACGCCCTCGCGCTCGACGATGGTGTCGTCATCGGCCACATCTTCATCGAAGGTAAAACCGTACTGAAACCCTGAACAACCGCCGCCCGTAACAAATACGCGCAGCTTCAAGCGATCATTACCCTCTTCATCGACCAGGCTCTTCACCTTGTGCGCAGCACCGTGGGTGAATTGCAAAGCCGTGGGGGTGAAGGATTCAACGCTCATGCTGATAATCTCCCGGCGTAGCGCCGCCATATGCGTAATGACCGGCATTATCCGCTTCTCCTAGAAAAGCGGTCAACTATTGTTACGGTATATCAATCTGTGCAGCCGCCATAAAAAAACGAAAGGCCCGATCACCGGGCCTTTTGCGTAACCACCAGACTGCGTTAAGGCAACATTCCCGCGTGGGCCAGGCCCAACTTCTCATCCAGACCGAACAGGATGTTCATGTTCTGCACCGCCTGGCCCGACGCGCCTTTGACCAGGTTGTCGATCACCGACAGCACCACAACCAGGTCGCCATCCTGCGGACGATGCACGGCGATACGGCACACATTGGCACCACGCACACTACGAGTCTCCGGGTGGCTGCCCGCCGGCATCACGTCGACGAACGGCTCATTGGCATAACGCTTTTCAAACAGCGCCTGCAAGTCGACCGAGCGATCAGTGACGGTTGCATAAAGCGTGGAGTGAATCCCACGGATCATTGGCGCCAGGTGCGGCACAAAGGTCAGCCCCACATCCTTGCCCGCGGCGCGACGCAACCCCTGGCGGATTTCAGGCAAGTGGCGATGGCCTTTTACCGCATAGGCTTTCATGCTTTCCGACGTTTCGGAGTACAAAGACCCCACCGCCGCACCACGACCAGCGCCGCTGACGCCCGATTTGCAGTCGGCGATCAGGCGCGACGCATCCGCCAAGCCAGCTTCCAGCAATGGCAGGAACCCCAACTGTGTCGCCGTCGGATAGCAACCTGGTACCGCGATCAGGCGTGCTTGCTTGATCTGCTCACGATTGACTTCCGGCAAGCCGTACACTGCCTCCTCCAACAACTGCGGCGCTCCATGAGGCTGACCGTACCACTTGGCCCACTCATCGGCGTCCTGCAGGCGGAAGTCGGCCGACAAGTCGATAACCTTGGTGCCGGCCGCCAGCAACTCACCGGCCAGTGCATGGGCGACACCGTGAGGCGTGGCGAAGAACACCACGTCGCACGCGCCCAGGGTCTTGATGTCCGGCACGCTGAACGCCAGGCCGTCATAGTGGCCTCGCAGGTTCGGGTACATATCGGCCACGGCCAGCCCAGCTTCGGATCGGGAAGTGATGACCGCCACCTCAGCTTGCGGATGCTGAGCCAACAGACGCAGCAATTCGACACCGGTGTAACCCGTGCCGCCGACGATACCGACCTTGACCATAAACCTGCCCTCAACGAACCCACTGGAAAGCCGTCGATAATAGGGGCCGTATCGTCCTGCGACAACCGTCAACGTGACGTACGGGCGCATGAGCCACTACTATCTTCGCTACCGTGAACCTGGGAATAACCAAAATGCTCTATCTATGGGTCAAAGCCTTCCACATCGTCAGCATCGTCTGCTGGTTTGCCGGGCTGTTCTACCTGCCGCGCCTGTTCGTCTACCACGCCCAAAGCGAAGACAGCGTCAGCAAGGAGCGCTTCAGCGTTATGGAGCGCAAACTGTACCGCGGCATCATGGGACCGGCGATGATTGCCACACTGGTCTTCGGTATCTGGATGCTGACGCTCAACCCCGGCATTTTCCAGTCAGGCGCGTGGATGCACGCCAAACTGACCCTGGTCGTTCTGCTGATCGGCTACCACCATATGTGTGGAGCGCAGGTAAAACGCTTCGCCCGTGGCGAAAACACCCGCAGCCATGTCTTTTATCGCTGGTTCAATGAAGTACCGGTTCTGATATTGCTGGCTATCGTAATTTTGGTCGTGGTCAAACCGTTCTAGTTTCAATTACTCGGGGGAACTTCCAATGTCGCTGCCCGCTTTACTGGAACAACATCTGCGCCTACCCGTCGTGGTGGCGCCGATGTTTCTGATTTCCAATCCGCAACTGGTCCTGGCCTGCTGTCGTAATGGCGTGGTTGGCAGCTTCCCGGCGCTCAACCAGCGTGAAAGCAGTGGTTTCAGGGCCTGGCTGGAAGAAATCGAAGCGGGCTTGGCCCAGTTGGACAACCCTGCTCCCTATGCTGTGAACCTGATCGTGCACAACAGCAACCCACGGTTGGAAGCAGACCTGGCAATCTGCGTAGAGCACAAGGTACCCATCGTCATCACCAGCCTCGGCGCGGTAAAGGAACTGGTCGATGCCGTCCACAGCTACGGCGGCCTGGTGTTTCATGACGTCACCACCCGGCGACATGCCGAGAAAGCCGCTGAGGCGGGCGTCGATGGCCTGATTGCCGTAGCCGCGGGTGCCGGTGGCCACGCTGGCACCTGGAGCCCCTTCGCTCTGATTGCCGAGATTCGCCAGTTCTTTGATAAAACCCTGCTGCTGGCCGGTTGCCTCAACCACGGCCACGAAATTCTCGCCGCCCAGTTGCTGGGCGCCGACTTGGCGTATTTCGGCACGCGCTTTATCGGTACTACCGAAAGCCACGCGCCAGATGCCTATAAAGAGATGCTGCTCACATCGCGCGCCGCCGACATCGTTCACACTCCGGCAGTCTCCGGCGTACCTGCGAGCTTTATGCGCCAGAGCCTGGAAAATGCCGGTTTCGACCTCGCCGCGCTGCAAGGCAAAGGTGAAGTCAATTTCGGTTCCAAGCTCAAACCATTGAGTGATGAGGCCAAAGCGTGGAAAACTGTATGGTCAGCGGGCCAGGGCGTCGGTGAAATCGATGATTTACCCAGCGTCGATGAACTCGTCGCCCGCCTGGATGCCGAATACCGCAAAGCACGCGAGCATGCCGCGCAACTGCGCTGGCCACGCTGACCCACTGCACGGCCCGCCGATTGGACGGGCCTGCACACCCTCCCTGATTAAGTGACAAGGATGCCCGCATGAGCGACAACCGTTTCAAGATTGTGTTTGACGGAGCCTTGCTTCCGGGTGTCGAAAGCACCACCGCCAAGCTGAACCTCGCCGAGCTGTTCAAGAGCGATGTCGAGGCGATCGAAAAACTCTTTACCGGCCGCCCGGTCGCGCTCAAACGCGATCTTTCCCGCCCCGATGCCGAAACCTACCTGACGGCATTGAAAAACGCCGGGGTCGACGCACGCATCGAAGCCGAACAGCCCGTGGCGTTCAGCCTCGCTGAAACCCACGAGACGAGCTCCCCTGGCTCCGACTTTTCCCGCTCCGAAGCTTCGCCTTATGCCCCGCCACGCGCAGCGGTTGGCGATGACTTGCCGGAGTTCGCCACACTCAAGGTCTTCACCATCCACGGGCGCATCGGGCGCCTGCGTTATCTGGCCTGGACACTGGCGCTGACCGTCGCGTTGCTGGTAGCCGCAGGCATCATCAGTACCGTCGGCTTCGCAGTGGCGACAGCCTCGCCAACCATAGCCATCATCCTCGGCTCGCTACTGGGTTTCGCACTGTTTGTTGCTCTGGTAGTCGTGAGCGTGCAAATCGGTGTGCAACGCTTGCACGATATGGGCTGGTCTGGCTGGCTGTACTTGCTGAACCTGGTTCCAGTGGTCAATAGCGTGTTCCCTATCCTGTTGCTGGTATTGCCGGGGAACGCGGGTGCCAACCAATACGGCGCACCGCCACCACCGAATTCTACTGCGGTGAAAATCCTGGCCTCGCTGTGGCTGGCGTTTATTCCATTGATGCTCATCATCGGCCTGACCCTGGGCATGAACGGCTACCTGGATCAACTTGAAGCCAACATGGACAGCAGCTACGAAAGCAGCTCAATGACCTCCGATGAAGGCGCCGATCAAAGCGTCATCACTGATGAGGCCGCAGAGCAAAGTGCTGACGACGCAGCCGAACCTGTAGACTCTACGCAACAGTGAAGAAACGCCCGCCTGCCTGTGACGCCACTGTCACAGGCAGGCGACGTTGCGATGGAGAAAGGCATGACCCGTTACGCTCTGATCACCGGCGCCTCCAGCGGCATCGGCCTGGCTTTGGCCGAAGCGCTGGCTCGACGCGGCCGCAGCCTGATTCTCGTGGCCCGTCAACGTGATCAGTTGGAAAGCATTGCCATCGAACTGACCCAACGCTTCGGTGTCGAGGTGTTGTTTCGTGCCTGCGACTTGGGCGAGCCGCTGCGTTTGTCCGGTTTTTTGCTGGAACTCGAAGAAGGCGAGCGGCAGATCGACCTGCTGGTCAACTGCGCAGGCATCGGCACCAGCGGGCCATTTTTGGCCCAGGACTGGATGACCGAGCAAGACCTGATCGAAGTCAACATCCTGGCGCTAACCCGTATGTGCCATGCCCTCGGCAACTCCATGGCGCTGCAAGGCGGCGGGCAGATACTCAATGTCGCTTCGATCGCCGCCTTTCAGCCAGGCCCGTGGATGAGCAGCTACTACGCCAGCAAAGCTTATGTATTGCACTTCTCTGAGGGCTTGCGCGAAGAACTGAAGACCTGCGGCATCAAGGTTTCAGTGCTGTGCCCCGGCCCTACGCGCACCGCGTTCTTCGGCACTGCGCAGATGGACACCGCAAAACTCGACCGCAGCCAGCAGCTAATGAGCCCGGAGGAAGTCGCGCTCTACACCGTACGCGCGCTGGAAAAGAACAAAGCCATCATCATTCCCGGGCGCCGCAACCGCTGGCTGGCATTCAGCCCACGTTTCAGTCCACGCTGGCTGACCCGCAAGATTGCCGGCGCCATCAACAAAGCCTATTGCCCACGCTAACCGCCTGATTACACTTACCTACACTTTCACCCTGGAGAAACAGCTGTGGATACTCTGTTCACCAAGATCATCAACCGAGAAATACCCGCCAGGATTATCTATGAAGATGATCAAGTCCTCGCCTTCCACGATATCGCCCCACAGGCGCCGGTGCATTTTCTGGTTATTCCGAAAAAGCCGATTCGTACCCTCAATGACTTGACCGAGGAAGACAAAGCCCTGGCCGGCCATATTTTGTTCACCGCCCAGCGCCTGGCCGTGGAACAGGGCTGCGAAAAAGGCTTTCGTGTGGTGATGAACTGCAATGAAGACGGTGGGCAGACTGTCTACCACATCCATATGCACGTGCTGGGTCAACGTCAGATGAACTGGCCGCCGGGTTGAGTGCCCAGGGTCAAATTGACTCAGCGCAAACGCTTCGTCCTCTCTTGCGGTAAACTGGCCGCCGAGATTCTTCCCGGAGGTCAGCATGACTACCCAACGTCACTACTCGCCGATTGACCGTCTGCTGCTGCAAGCCGATATGGCCATGCGCACGCTGTTGCCATTCAGTGGCCAACCGTACCGCCCGTCACCGGCCATCGTACAGCCCGATGCCCAGATGAGCGAAACGGACACCCGCCATGTCGCCGGCCTGATGCGCATCAACCACACCGGCGAAGTGTGTGCCCAGGCGCTGTATCAAGGCCAGGCGTTAACTGCCAAATTGCCGCAGGTACGTGCAGCGATGGAGCATGCGGCCGAGGAAGAGATCGACCACCTGGCCTGGTGCGAACAACGTATCCGCCAATTGGGCAGCCACCCCAGCGTGCTGAACCCGCTGTTTTACGGTTTGTCATTTGGTATCGGCGCCGCCGCTGGTTTGATCAGCGACAAAGTCAGCCTCGGATTTGTCGCCGCGACAGAACATCAGGTGTGCAAGCATCTGGATGAGCATCTTGAGCAACTGCCGGCCGAAGATGAAAAGTCCCGCGCCATCCTTGAGCAGATGCGCATCGATGAAGAACACCATGCAGATAGCGCGCTGGACGCGGGCGGCTTCCGCTTTCCAGCACCGGTGCGCTTCGGCATGAGCGTTTTAGCCAAGGTCATGACCAAAAGTACCTACAGGATCTAAACCCAAAAAAGGGCGCTCGAAGCGCCCTTTCTTTTGCCAATTACCGCAATCAGCCCAACTCGATGATTTCATAATCGTGAGTGATGGCCACACCCGCGGCACCCAGCATGATCGACGCCGAGCAATACTTCTCGGCCGACAGCTCGATTGCACGCTTGACCTGGGCTTCCTTCAACGCCCGGCCCTTGACCACGAAATGCATATGGATCCTGGTAAATACCTTGGGGTCTTCAGTGGCGCGCTCGGCTTCCAGGAAGGCTTCGCAGCTTTCCACTGCCTGGCGGGACTTCTTCAAGATGCTGACCACATCAAAATTGCTGCAACCGCCAACACCCAGCAGCAACATTTCCATCGGGCGTACACCCAGGTTACGGCCACCGGCTTCCGGCGGACCGTCCATGACCACCACATGGCCACTGCCCGACTCACCGAGGAACATGGCTTCGCCCGCCCATTGGATGCGTGCCTTCATCGCCCAGACTCCACTGCTAAAAAAGGGGCGCCAGCTTAGCACAGGCCCTTGAAACAGCAGCGCCCCGGATAAAATCGATAAATGACTGCGTTTGCCGCTAAATTGGCTAATCGAGGCAGAATGTGTCTGGTAAGCTGGCGCCAAATCAATGGCGCATTGCCATGATTCTTACAGCCGGCATCAATGCCGATGCCGCTGGATAAAAACAACGCCACTTACACCGTGCAGTCTTTTCGGGATACAACCATGGTTGCTCTTACTCCCACACCCAAGATCAAGAACCTCGACAAGCTGTTGATGCATTGTCAGCGTCGGCGTCATCCGGCCAAGCACAACATCATCTGCGCCGGCGAGCGCTCGGAAACCCTGTTCTTCATTATCAAGGGCTCAGTCACCATCCTGATCGAAGATGAAGACGGTCGCGAAATGATCATTGCCTACCTCAACACCGGCGATTTCTTCGGAGAGCTGGGGTTGTTTGAACAAGCAGGCAAAGAACAGGAGCGTAGCGCCTGGGTCCGAACCAAAGTCGAGTGCGAAGTGGCCGAGATCAGCTATGCGAAATTTCGCGAATTGGCCCAGCAAGATCCGGATATCTTGTACGCCCTGAGCGGCCAGATCGCCCAGCGCCTGCGCGACACTACGCGCAAGGTCGGCGACCTGGCGTTCTTCGATGTGACCGGTCGTGTGGCGCGTTGCCTGTTGGAGTTGTGCAAGCAACCCGATGCCATGACCCATCCCGACGGCATGCAAATCAAGATCACCCGCCAGGAGATCGGGCGCATTGTCGGTTGTTCGAGGGAGATGGTCGGCCGCGTGCTCAAGGACTTGGAAGAGCGCAACCTGGTACACGTCAAAGGCAAGACGATGGTGGTATTCGGCACCCGTTAAACCGGCAGGAAGCTGGCCAGCATCTGACGGTACAAGGTATCGAGCCGATTGATCGCATCCGGTGCCGGAAAGGCTTCGTGCAGCGCGATATGGCTCTCGGCGCGAACCCGCTGCTCCAAGCCACAGGCTTGATTGAAGCGGTTGACCGCCGCAATCAACTCCTCACGATCATTCTCCAGCAACATCGCCCCATGCACCAACCCGACCGGGCGGCCACCGCTTTGTCGCCAACGCTGGGCCGTGCCCACCATTTTGCGACCATTGAGATTGACGTTGTAACGACCGTCGCAAAAGGCACCGTCAATTTCGCCGACGGATGCATCGCCGCCCAATTCAATCAATAGATCACAGATCGGTTGGCACAAGCGCTGATAACCCGTCTCGATGCGCCCTTGGTCGCCTTCGCTACGGGGCGGGGCATAGACCAGGGCGATATTGACCGTGGCGCCGGACTGCGGCACAGGCTCACCGCCGGTTTCACGCAGCAATACCGGCCAACCCGCACCGGCCGAGACTTGGCTCGCCGCCGCGAAGGCAGGCAGCCGGCTCAAACGGCGCGGCATGACCAGCGCTTGGTCGCTGGGCTGCCAGAACAGCAGCCCGAATTCCTGCTCATGCGCGCAAACGGCTGCCAATAGGGCTTGCTCGGCGGCAAGGCCTGCTTCGACAGTCATGATCACGGGCTGGAGCATCGAACACCTACCTATCTGAATAAACACAAAACCCAATATGGGAGCTGGCTTGCCTGCGATAGCGGTGTGTCAGCTACACAGAGGTTGGCTGACCCGCCGCTATCGCAGGCAAGCCCGCTCCCACAGTTTCGAGCGTATTTCACATCAATCCAATGTCGAACCACTGACCGTCGTACCGCGCTCCGGAAAGAACAGGCGCTGCAGTTCTGCTCCCGGGTTCTCGGCGCGCATAAATGTCTCGCCCACCAGGAATGAGTAAACGCCGCTGATTTCCATCAGTTCCACATCGGCACGGTTGACGATGCCACTCTCGGTAATCACCAGGCGGTCGCGAGGAATACGCGGCAACAGATCCAGGGTATTTTCCAGGCTGACTTCAAAGGTATGCAGGTTACGGTTGTTGACCCCCACCAGCGGGGTGTCGAGGGTTTTCAATGCGCGCTCCAGCTCATCGCCGTCATGCACCTCAACCAACACATCCAGGCCGACACTTTTGGCCACGGCCGCCAACTCCGCCATCTTCACGTCATCCAGCGCCGAGACGATCAGCAATACGCAGTCGGCGCCCAGAGCACGGGCTTCGACGATCTGGTACGGGTCAACCATGAAATCCTTGCGGATCACCGGCAACTTGCACGCCGCGCGAGCTTGTTGCAGGAATAGGTCGCAACCCTGGAAGTAGTCGATATCGGTCAACACAGACAGACAAGTCGCCCCGCCCTTCTCATAGCTGACGGCGATTTCAGCTGGTACGAAGTTTTCGCGGATCACGCCTTTGCTCGGCGAGGCTTTCTTGACCTCGGCGATCACTGCCGGTTGCTTGAGCTTGGCCTGGGCGATCAGAGCATTGGCAAAGCCACGCGGCGCATCAGCGGTTTTAGCCTGCGCCTCAAGCTCAGCCAGGCTCACACGGGCGCGGCGTTCGGCCACTTCCTCGGCCTTGCGGGCCAGGATCTTTTCCAGAACGGTTGGCACACTCATCCCTCATTCTCCATCTTGAATACGGCAGTGAATGCACCCAGCTCTTCGAGCTTCTCTCGAGCCAGACCGGTGTGCAGCGCATCGTGGGCCAACGCGACACCTTCCTTAAGACTATAGGCATGGTCGGCTGCGTAAAGTGCCGCGCCAGCATTCAGAACGATCATTTCCGCAGCTTTCTGGCCGTTTTCGGTTTTGCGACGCCCCAGGGCATCGCGAATCAGTTCCAGCGAAGCTGCCGGGCTCTCCACTGCCAGGCCGTGCAAACTCTGGCTTTTCATGCCCAAGTCTTCAGGCTCGACCCAGTATTCGGTGACCTCGTCGTTTTTCAGCTCTGCAACAAAGGTCGGCGCCGCCAGGCTGAACTCGTCCAGGCCGTCTTTGGAATGCACTACCAGCACATGCTTGCTGCCCAAGCGTTGCAAGACTTCGGCCAGCGGCCGGCACAACGCCTGGCTGAACACTCCCACCACCTGATGCTTCACACCGGCCGGATTCGTAAGCGGGCCAAGCATGTTGAACAGGGTACGCAGGCCAAGGTCCTTGCGCGGGCCGGCCGCGTGTTTCATGGCGCCGTGATGAGATTGGGCAAACATGAAGCCGATGCCAACGCTGTCGATACAGCGCGCGACTTGCACAGGCGTGAGATTCAGATAGATGCCGGCCGCTTCCAGCAAGTCGGCACTGCCGCTCTTGCCGGACACTGCGCGGTTACCGTGCTTGGCAACGGTGCAACCAGCGGCGGCCACCACGAAGGATGACGCTGTCGATACGTTGAAAATATTCGCACCGTCACCGCCGGTGCCGACCACATCGACGACGCCGTCGAGGGTCTTGAGCTCAACCTTGTCCGCCAGCTCGCGCATCACCGAGACCGCGCCGACGATTTCGTCGATGCTCTCGCTCTTCATGCGCATTGCCATCATAAAGGCGCCGATCTGCGCGTCGGTGCATTGACCGGTCATGATTTCGCGCATCACATCGCTCATTTCAGCGGTGCTCAGGTCCAGATGGCCGACGATACGGCTCAGGGCAGTCTTGATATCCATGAAAAGTCCTTAGCGCGTGCCGCCGCTCTGCTTGAGAAAGTTGGCGAACAGCTCGTAGCCCTGCTCGGTCAGGATTGATTCAGGGTGAAACTGCACCCCTTCGATGTTCAGTGTCTTGTGACGCAGGCCCATGATCTCGTCGACCGAACCGTCTTCCAACTGGGTCCAGGCGGTCAGCTCCAGGCATTCAGGCAAGGTGTCACGCTTGACCACCAGCGAGTGGTAACGGGTCACCGTCACCGGCATGTTCAGGCCTTGGAATACACCAAGGTCCTTATGAAACACCGGGCTGGTCTTGCCATGCATCACCTGACGCGCACGCACCACATCGCCGCCAAACGCCTGACCAATGGACTGGTGACCCAGGCACACGCCCAGGATCGGCAGCTTGCCGGCGAAATACTGGATGGCTTCCAGCGAGATACCCGCCTCGGTCGGCGTGCAAGGGCCAGGCGAAACCACAATGCGCTCAGGGTTCAGGGCGGCGATTTGCGCAACGGTGAGTTCATCATTGCGCACCACCTTGACGTCCGCGCCCAGCTCGCCCAGGTACTGCACAACGTTGTAGGTAAAGGAATCGTAGTTATCAATCATCAGCAACATGTGGGTTCAAACCTCTTGAATTCACTGATTTCAAATGACCGCCTTTCAGAAGGGTAACCCGCTGCCAAACGCACGTTCCGGTTGCCGGGGTTGGCCGGCAAGGGGCGTCAGACACAGGGTGAAGAAGGCAGATCGGTACAGGTCCGGCCAGGCCGGCAGAGAAAAATGTCAGGCGCGCCAACGCCAACGGGCGTGTGCCTTGACTACTCGCATCAAGAGTTTGCTGATGATCAACACGGGGAGGGTCTCATTCATACGTTCAGGCACAGTAACGTAGCCTCGCCAGCGGTGCAATATGGAGCAGCAAATACGGGGGCCTGCGTAGGCGCATTCCGCATATCCCTACAGAAAATGCCGGAAGTTTTGCTAGTGTTTCGTTTCCTGCATAAAAACAACCAAATGGAATTCTCATGCTCAAACCAGCGTTTTTCACACCCCTTGCCGGCTGCCTCTTGGCACTGGCCTGCACCCAAGCCTTTGCCGCCCCGTCACCTTATTCAGCCATGGTGGTTTTCGGCGACAGCCTGGCCGATGCAGGCCAGTTCCCCGATGGTTCGAATGGCTCGACACTACGTTTTACCAACCGGACAGGTCCAAACTTCCAGGGTGAGTACGGCCTGGTTTCATCAACCCTGTTGGGCACCAAACTGGGTGTGGCCCCCAACGACTTGAATGCCTCCACCTCACCGGTTCGGGCGGCCCAAGGCTTGCCAGATGGAAGCAACTGGGCGGTCGGTGGCTACCGCACCGATAACATCCTGGACTCTATTACCTCGGTCTCCAACGCCGCGATCCCACCCGGAAATCCTGGCGGTGGCACAGTGTTGCGCAGTCGCCAGGGCTATCTACCGGCTAACGGCGGACGAGCCGACCCGAACGCGCTCTACTTCCTTTCCGGTGGTGGCAATGACTTCCTTCAAGGCCGCGTGCTCAGCCCCGCGCAAGCAGTCGCCGCAGGCGGGAGACTGGCCGACAGTGCCCAAGTGCTGCAGCAAGCCGGTGCGCGTTACATCATGGTGTGGATGCTGCCCGACCTGGGGCTGACGCCCGCCATCAACGGCACCCCACAGCAGGCCGCGACCTCTGCCCTGAGCAATATTTTCAACCAATCGCTGGTACAGCGCCTGTCGCAAATCGATGCCCAGGTTATTCCACTGAACATCCCGCTGCTATTGAACGAAGCCTTCGCCGATCCTGCGCGCTTCGGCCTCGCAACCGGGCAAAACCTGACCGCCACCTGCTTCAGCGGCAACAGCTGCACCGCCAACCCGGTCTATGGCATCGGCGGTACCAACCCGGACCCGACCAAGCTGGTCTATAACGACTCGGTCCACCCCACCGTAGCCGGGCAACAGCTGATCGCCGACTATGCTTACTCGCTGCTCGCAGCGCCCTGGGAGCTGACCTTGCTGCCGGAAATGGCCCAAGGCACGTTGCGCGCCCATCAGGACGAACTACGCAACCAATGGCAAGCAGACAACGGCCACTGGCAAGCCGTCGGCCAATGGCGCGCAATCGTGGCCGGCGGCGGTCAGCGCCTGGACTTCGATGATCAGAGCAGTTCAGCCAGTGGTGACGGCAGCGGCTATAACCTGAATATCGGTGGCAGCTACCGGCTTGATGACAATTGGCGTGTGGGCGTTGCAGCCGGCCTGTACCGGCAGACACTCGAAGCCGGGGCCAGCGACTCGGACTACAAGCTCAACAGCTACATGGGCACGGCATTCGCGCAATATCAGCACAATCAATGGTGGGCCGACGCCGCGTTAACGGGTGGCAAGCTGGACTTCGACAGCCTCAAACGCAAGTTCGCCCTGGGCGTCAACGAAGCGTCCGAGAAAGGCGACACCGACGGTTGGCTCTGGGCCTTGAGCGCTCGCTTGGGTTACGACCTTGCTGCACCGGGTAGCGATTGGCACCTGTCACCCTTCGTCAGCGCCGATTACGCACGCGTCGAAGTGAATGGCTACTCGGAGAAAAACAGTCGCTCCACCGCACTGACCTTTGATGACCAACAACGCGACTCCAGGCGCCTGGGCGTCGGCCTGCAAGGTAGCTACCGCATCACCCCGCAAACCCAGGTATTTGGCGAAGTGGCCCACGAGCATGAGTTCGAAAATGACACCCAGAAGGTGAACATTTCGCTCAACAGTGTTCAGGGGATCGACTTCAAGCTGGACGGCTACACGCCTCGCAGCAACTCTGACCGTTTGAGCCTTGGGGTCAGCCACAAACTGACTCAGGAGCTGGCGTTGCGGGCGGCATATAACGTGAGGAAGGATGACAACCTGACCCAGCAAGGGGTCAATGTGGGGGTGAGTCTGGATTTCTAAATACCACGCAAAACAAATGTGGGAGCTGGCTTGCCTGCGATGGCGGTGGATCAGTCACTGAATATCTCGACTGATACACCGCCATCGCGGGCAAGCCAGCTCCCACACTTTTTATTCCAGCTTTAGTCTTGTGGGGTTTGCTCTGCCAGCGCCACAGCACGAAACATCGCCCGGCGCTTGTTCAAGGTTTCTTCCCACTCAAGGGCCGGCACCGAGTCCGCCACAATCCCGCCACCGGCCTGTACATGCAGTTCGCCATCCTTGATCACCGCGGTGCGGATCGCGATCGCAGTGTCCATATTGCCGTTCCAGGCGAAGTAACCGACGGCACCGCCATACACGCCACGCTTGACCGGCTCCAGTTCGTCGATGATTTCCATCGCACGGATTTTCGGTGCGCCCGACAAGGTGCCCGCCGGCAAAATCGCGCGCAGTGCATCCATCGCCGTCAGCCCGGCCTTCAGTTCGCCAGTCACGTTGGACACGATGTGCATCACGTTGGAGTAGCGCTCGATGACCATCTTCTCGGTCAACTTCACCGAACCGATTTCTGAAACACGCCCGGTATCATTGCGCCCCAGATCGATCAGCATCAGGTGCTCGGCGATTTCCTTGTCATCGCTGAGCAGGTCTTCTTCCAGCGCCAAGTCTGCCTCTTCGGTCGCGCCACGTGGGCGTGTGCCGGCAATCGGGCGTACGGTGATCAGGTTATCTTCGACGCGCACCAGCACTTCCGGCGAGCTGCCCACCACGTGGAAGTCGCCAAAGTTGAAGAAGTACATATACGGCGTCGGGTTGAAGCACCGCAGCGCACGATACAGGTCGATCGGCGCGGCCTTGAAGTCGATGGACATGCGTTGTGACGGCACCACTTGCATGCAGTCACCGGCGAGGATGTATTGCTTGATGGTATCGACTGCGCGCTCGTAGTCATCCTGCGTAAAGCTGGAGCGAAACACCGGGTCGGCCGCAGGTGGGCGGCTCAGGTCGAGGCCGCGACGCGGGGTGATCGGCTGGCGGAGTTTTTCCAGCAGCGCCTGCAGACTGGCCTGGCCTTGCTCGAAGGCATCCGCTTGAGCAGGGTCGGCAAGGACAATCGCATGCATCTTGCCGGCAAGGTTGTCGAACACCACTACTGCGTCGGAGACCATCAGCAAAATGTCCGGCACACCCAATGGGTCTGGGTTCGGACATTTCCCAAGACGCTTTTCGACATAGCGCACGCAGTCATAGCCGAAATACCCCACCAGGCCACCATTGAAACGCGGCAGGCCGGCAATGGTCGGTACGTTGTAGCGCGCCTTGAAAGCTTCGACGAAGGCCAGCGGGTCTTCAACGTCATGGCTTTCAATCTCTACGCCATCGTGGGTGATGCTGACATGATGGTCGTGCACGCGCAGCACTGTGCGGCATGGCAGGCCGATGATCGAGTAACGGCCCCATTTCTCGCCGCCCTGTACCGATTCGAGCAGGTAAGAGTTGGGCGCATCGGCAAGCTTCAGATAAATCGACAACGGCGTGTCGAAGTCGGCCAGGGTTTCGCAGGCCAGGGGAATACGGTTATAGCCGGCAGCGGCCAAACGCAGGAATTCTTCACGGATCATGGGGGAGCCTCGTGGCTTGAGGGTCAAACGGTCAGGTAGGCAAACGTGCCGCAGCGCGGCGAGAATCAGTCAGGCGCGCCAACGCCAGCGGGCCAGGGCCTTGATGACTTTCATCCAGAGTTTGCGAGTGACCACCACGATGGCGTTTCCAGAAGGGGACGGATCAATGTCGGGCAACGTTATCTCAGCGCCCGCTCCCAGGCAACCGGGGATTAGCAGGCGCAGATCATCAATCACCAGCGCCGGCGACTCTTCGGCAATCGGGCGCCCGTGGTTGTAGCCGTAGCTCAAGGCTACGCACTGCACGCCTGCAGCTTTTGCCGCCAGTACATCACTGCGCGAATCGCCGACAAACAATGACTGGGACGCCGGGATATTCGCCATTTTCATCACAAAGAACAGTGCAGCCGGGTCAGGCTTTTTCTGCGGCAAGGTATCGCCACCGATGATCCAGCGAAAATAACGGCCGATTTTCATCTGGTCCAACAGCGGCGCGACAAAGCGCTCCGGCTTGTTGGTGATCAAGGCCATTTCCACGCCCTGCTTGCTCAGCCATTTGAGAGTGTCACGCACGCCGGGGTAGACCACGGTGAGTTCGTGGCCGTTTTCGTACGCGACATTGAATAATTCCAGAGCGTGCTCGGCTTCCACCTCATCGACACCCGAAGCGTCGATATTGTTGGCCAGGGCCCGGCGCACCAGCATCGGCGCGCCATTGCCGACCCACTCGCGCACCGACTCGATCCCCGCCGGCTTGCGCCCCAGTTTGAGCAGCATCTGGTCCACCGCCGCTGCCAGGTCAGGCACCGAGTCGATCAGCGTACCGTCCAGATCGAACATCACCAGCCGTGGCAGCTTGCCGGGGAACAGCTGCTCGAAGCCGCTCATGGACGCGTCAGCGCCAGTTCGGCACGCATCGTGTCGATGACGGCTTGGTAGTCCGGTGCGTTGAAGATCGCCGAGCCTGCCACGAAGGTATCGGCGCCGGCGGCAGCGATTTCACGAATATTGTTGACGTTGACGCCGCCGTCGATCTCCAGGCGGATATCGCGCCCTGAGGCGTCGATCAGCGCTCGCGCTTCACGCAGCTTGTTCAGGGTGCCCGGGATGAATTTCTGCCCGCCGAAACCTGGGTTGACGCTCATCAGCAGCACCATGTCGACCTTGTCCATCACGTACTCAAGCACGTTCAGCGGAGTGGCTGGGTTGAACACCAGGCCCGCCTTGCAGCCGCCTTCGCGGATCAGTTGCAGGGTGCGGTCGACGTGCAGCGTGGCTTCCGGGTGGAAGGTAATGTAGGTCGCGCCGGCCTCGATGAAGTCACCGACGATGCGGTCCACGGGGCTGACCATCAGGTGGGCGTCGATCGGCGCGGTGATGCCGTATTTGCGCAGCGCTGCGCAGACCATCGGGCCTATGGTCAGGTTGGGTACGTAGTGGTTGTCCATGACATCGAAGTGCACGAAGTCGGCACCCGCGGCCAACACCTTGTCCACTTCCTCACCCAGGCGGGCGAAGTCGGCGGAGAGAATCGATGGAGCAATGACGAAGGGCTGCATGACGCACCTTTTTTGAGCTAAATCACGATGGCGCGCATTGTATACCTCATGCTTTGCTGCGCGCACCGTGACCTACCTCAATGGTTAGTAAGCCGCCCGGTAGATTTTCTCGATATCGGCCGCGCTGAGCTGACGCGGGTTATTGCGCATCAGACGCTCAATGCCCGCAGCTTCCGTGGCCATGGCCGCAATGGCGTCTTCGGGCACCCCGAAACTGCGCAGCCCGGCGGGGATCTCGACGGCGGCGCATAGTCGCGTCATTGCCTCCACGGCCTGGTCGGCAGCCTCGTTGACACTCAGCCCCGTCACATTCACGCCCATGGCTTGGGCAATATCCTGCATACGTTCGACGCAGGCCAACTTGTTCCAATGCATGACGTACGGCAGCAACAGCGCATTGCTCACACCATGGGCAATATTGAAACGCCCGCCCAACGGGTAAGCCAGCGCATGCACGGCACCGACTCCGGCATTCCCGAATGCCATGCCGGCCATGAGACTGGCGGTCGCCATGTCATCACGGGCCTGCAGGTTGGCCGAGTTGGCGTAAGCCTTGGGCAGCGCGTTGGCAATCAGCTTGATGGCGCCGATGGCCAGGGCGTCGGTGATCGGCGAGGCGTTCAGTGACAGATAGGACTCAATGGCATGCACCAAGGCGTCCACACCACTGGCCGCGGTGACACTGCGCGGGCAGGTCAGAGTCATTTGCGGGCTGATCAGCGCGACATCCGGCAGCAGGTAGTCGCTGACGATGCCTTTTTTCAGCTGTGCGGCCTTGTCGGAGAGGATCGCCACATTGGTCACCTCCGAACCGGTGCCCGCCGTGGTCGGGATGGCGATCAGCGGCGGGCCCTTGCGCGGCACCTGGTCGACCCCGAACAAATCCGCCAGCGCACCGTGGTAGCCGGCATACGCCGCCACGCTCTTGGCGATATCGATGGCGCTGCCGCCGCCCACACCAATGAGGCCGTCATGCCCGCCTTCGCGGTACGCACGCATGCAGTCTTCGACGATGGCGATTTCCGGGTCGGGCAGTACGCGATCGAAGATTTCGTAAGCACGATCGCCCAGCTGTTCGAGGGCCAGGGCCACGGTGCCAGACTTGACCAGGGCCGCATCAGTAACGATCAGCGGGTTATCCACGTCCAGCCGGGTCAGTTCCGCGGCCAATTGCTCGATGGCGCCCGCGCCGGTCAGCAGTTTATGGGCGATCTTGAATGAGGAAGTACTCATGTGCGCGGCCTCTTATGAATGATGGGCTGGCACAAGAATAGCTGCCCATCGCGTGTTGTCTGCCATTCACTGGTTGAATGGTCATCGCCGATAACCTGCTGGCAGAAAACCACGCCCCACATCACTGACAAATACTGACCAACCCATTAGGCTGCTCACATCACTTATGGCCGGAAATTAACGATGCTTTTTCTCCACCGTTCGGCACTGCCAACGTTGTGCCTGTCGCTACTATGTGCCAGCGCCCTGCCTGCTCACGCCGCCGACGCGCCCGCGCCCGCTGCCGAAAAACCTGCTGAGCGCCAACCTCTGCCCGAGCGCAGCCAGTCGCAAGCCAGCGCTCTGGAGCGCCAGATTCCGCAACCGGAACAACAACAGCTGCAAGCCGGTAGCGATTCGTTCCTGGCCCTTTGGAAACCCGCCAACGGCGCAGAGGCCGAAGGTGTGGTGATTATCGTACCGGGCGCCGGGGAGAACGCCGACTGGCCGCAAGCAATCGCCCCCTTGCGGCGCAAGTTACCGGATGCGGCCTGGGGCACCTTGAGCCTGTCACTGCCGGACGTAAATGTAGACACCTTGCCGCCACGGGTCATCGAACCGCCAAAAGCTGCGGTCGACACCAGCAGCAAGGACGGCAGCACGGCTGCCAAACCTGTCGAACAGGCCGCCAGCGCCGAGGCCGAAGGTACTGATCCGGCGGTGGTGCCGGATGCGGATGAACAGGACAAGACCGACGCCAAGCGCATCTTCGACCGCATCGACGCCGCCGTCGCCTTCGCCCAGACCCAAAGCGCCCGCAGTGTGGTGCTGCTCGGCCACGGCACCGGTGCCTGGTGGGCCGCACGTTACCTGAGCGAGAAACAGCCATCCCAGGTGCAGAAGCTGATCATGGTGGCCGGGAAGACGCCGGCGGCTCGCCAACCGGACCTGCAACAACTGGCGCCGAGCTTGAAGGTGCCCACGGCGGATGTGTTTTATCAAGACACACCCCAGGAACGCAAAAACGCGCAGGAGCGTATCCAGGCGGCCAAGCGCTCGAAGAATGACGGTTACAAGCAGGTATCGCTCACGGCGTTGCCCGGCAATAGCGCAGCAGAGCAGGAACAGTTGTATCGGCGGGTTCGCGGATGGCTCAGCCCGCAGGGCGGCGCAGACTGATCATGTCTTCGAACCTGTTGCAGAAACAATGTGGGAGGGGCCTCTCAGGCCGATAGCCTCAGCGAAAATCCCGACGCTCGCGAATCAACGCGTAAGCGTTATGCAGCTCCCGGGTGCGTTCGGTGGCTTCACGCACTTGTGCAGGGCTGGCGCCCGTGCCGGCGATCTTGTCCGGGTGGTGGCGGCTGAGGAGGCGACGGTAGGCGCGTTTGATCACCGAGGGCTCAGTGGTCGTCGTCACACCCAGAACCCGCAACGCCTCCTGATAGGCTCCACCACGATTGGCCAGCGGCTTACGCTGCGGCGCGTAATCGGTTGCCAGTGCCTGGAGTTGTTGCGGCGTCCAGCCCAGCCATTTGCCCCACAGGTCGATCAGGTCGCGCTCGGCGTCATCCGCCCGCCCGTCCGCCCAGGCCATGCGCCAACAGGCACGTAGCACGCCTTCCGCCGCATGGGGTTGCGCCTTGAGCACACGCAGGTAGCTGCGCACACGGTCGCTGCCAGACTTGCCCCGGTTGAAGGCGCTGATAGCGCGACGCTGGGCCGGCTCGGACATATCCAAGGCGCGCATCTCCTGACGCGCCTGCTGGATATGCCCATCCACAACCCGGCCGTTACTCTTGGCCAACCGCCCCAACAGCACAAACAACAGTTCGTCGTTGCGCAACGCCGGGCGCCCGCCCAGGCGTTCGCGCAACTGCGCCCAACTGTGCAGTTGCAGGCGACGATCCAGCGCCTGCCCCAGCAATGCACCCAACAAGCCCCCCGGAATACTGGCAATGGCAAAGCCAGCCCCGGCGCCGATCAGCGTCCCTGGCCACAACATCCTACTGCTCCGCTGTCAGCAAGGTTTCGACTTGCGCCAGACGCTCCAGCGTCCCGACATCCACCCAGCGTCCCGTCATGTGCTCCCCCGTTACCAGACCTTTAGCCATGGCCGCACGCAACAGCGGCGCCAACTTGAAGGCACCGGCGCTGCAACCCGCGAACAATTTGGGGTCGAGCACTGAAATGCCACTGAAGGTCAGGTTATCGGCACCGGGCGCGGCATCATGAAGCAGACCTTTATCCAGGTAGAAATCCCCGCCTGACGGGTGGTGCTCAGGGTTGTCGACCATCACCAAGTGCGCCAGGCCCTGGATCGGCTGCCCGAGGCGGGTAAAATCGTAGTCAGTCCAGATATCGCCATTGACCACCAGGAAGGGGTCATCCCCCAGCAGCGGCAACGCCTGGAATATCCCGCCCCCCGTTTCCAGCGGCTCCCCCTCCGGCGAGTAGCGGATGCGCAGCCCGAACTGGGCGCCGTCACCCAAGTACTTCTCAATTTGCTGGCCTAGCCAGGCATGATTGATCACGATCTCGGTAAAGCCGGCCTTCGCCAAAGCTTCAAGGTGATACTCGATCAACCGCTTGCCGCCGGCTTGCACCAGCGGCTTGGGCGTATGCAGGGTGAGCGGACGCATGCGCTCGCCCTTGCCCGCCGCAAGGATCATCGCCTTCATACAATGGCCTCGGCGGGCTGGCGCAGGCTGGCGAGCAGTTCGCCCAGGTCGCTCAACTCGGGTCGGTCGGCGAGCACCGCGTCTATATAAGCAAAGAAACGCGGCACGTCGGCCAGGTAGCGCGGTTTGCCGTCACGGTGGCAAATACGCGAAAAAATACCGATGACCTTGAGATGACGCTGCACGCCCATCAGGTCGCTGGCGCGCAGAAAGTCTTCGAAGTCGTCCTGCACCGGGATCCCCAACCGCCCGGCGCGCTGCCAGTAGCCGTGCTGCCATTCACGCACACGCGCCTGGGGCCAACTGAGGAAAGCGTCCTTGAACAGGCAGGTAATGTCGTAAGTCACCGGGCCGTAGACCGCATCCTGAAAGTCCAGTACGCCAGGGTTCGGTTCACTGATCATCAGGTTGCGCGGCATATAGTCGCGATGCACCAGCACCTTGGGCTGCGCCAGGGCACTGTCGATCAATTTTTCGCTGACGCGTTGCCAGAGGGCTTGTTGCTCAGCGTCGAAGTCGATCCCCAGGTGACGGCGCACATACCATTCCGGGAATAATTCAAGCTCGCGACGCAACAAGGCCACGTCGTAGCTGGGCAATGGTGCGTCCATCGGCAATTGCTGGAAAGCCAGCAGCGCATCGATGGCATCGGCAAATAATTGATCGGCATTTTCAGCGTCAATCACATCCAGATAGGTTTTTCTGCCCAGGTCATTGAGCAAAAGAAAGCCACGAGGCAAGTCTTCTGCATAAATTTTTGGCACATTTATTCCTGATTTCGCCAGCAAATGCGCGATATCGACGAAAGGTTTGCAGTTTTCCTGGGGGGGTGGAGCGTCCATTACGACGAACGTATGGGCACCGCCCTCCCACCGGAAGTAACGCCTGAAACTCGCGTCGCTGCTGGCCGCGGTCAATGTGGCCGGGGGTACGGGGCCCCAGTCCTGAGCGTTGAAGAGGATCGGCAACTGCTCATCCAGCCAGACTTCCAGCTGTTGTAAACGTAGATCTTGCTCGGGCATTACAAGGGTCTCCGACGGCGCTAGCCGTCAAGCGGGGCATGCTTTATTATCACGCATCTTTTTCAGACCATCGAGAGGCGTGCGGCCCAAACCGCGGGCAGATGGCACGCAGGAAGCCCGGACTAATAAGATGGCATTGAAATCCCCCGCGTTTCGTAGAAAATTTCCGTTGCTGGTAACCGGCAGTCTGCTGGCCTTGCAACCTTTCGCCACCTCATTCGTGGTCGCCGCGGAACAGTATGACTGCTCAGTCTCTGCTTCGGGTGCCTGGGATTGCGCGCCGAAGACCGCCGCAGCCCCATTGCCACCGCGCCCGGTGCATGACGGTTCTGCCGTCAGCTCGGCCAACGGCACGCCGCAAGGCAAGGCTGGCGGCAGCGTCGACGCCGAGCCCAAGACCGTGCTGGTCACCGAATCCAAGGGCCGTGGCCTGCGCTCGCGCAGCGCCGACTACAGCCACCTGGACTGGGTGCCTCGCGACAAGCTGACTGCAGCGCAGCTGGCCGAGACCGGCCCTTACTGCGGCGGTGCCTACATCGAGCCGACTCGTCCTGGCATGAACGACAAGACGGACAAGAGCGATGCGCCGACCTTCATCGGTGCCAAGGCCTCGCGCTACGAGCAGGAACAGCAGGTCGCCACCCTGGCCGGTGACGTGGTCATGCGCCAGGGCAGCATGCAGCTTGAAGCGGACGAAGCCAGCCTGTACCAGGCCGAGAACCGTGGCGAGCTGAACGGCAAGGTGCGACTGCGCGACAACGGCGCGCTGATCGTGGGCGACCATGCCCAGGTCCAGCTCGACACCGGCGCCGCCCAGATCGACAACGCCGAATACGTGATGCACAAGTCGCGCATTCGCGGTAACGCCCTGTACGCCAAGCGTGCCGAGAACGCGATCATCCGCCTCAAGGACGGTACGTACACCACCTGCGAGCCGGACAGCAACGCCTGGCAGCTCAAGGGCAACAACATCACGTTGAACCCGGCCACCGGTTTCGGTACGGCCACCAACGCGACGTTGCGGGTCAAGAACATCCCGATCCTGTACACCCCGTACATCTACTTCCCGATCGACGACCGTCGTCAATCCGGCTTCCTGCCGCCGAGCTTCAGCACCGGCAGCGAGACTGGCTTCACGCTGGTAACGCCGTACTACTTCAACCTGGCACCGAACTACGATGCCACGTTGTACCCGCAATACATGACCAAGCGCGGCTTGTTGATGGAGGGCGAATTCCGCTACCTGACCAAGTCGAGTGAAGGGCAGTTTGGTGGGGCGTATCTCAATGATGATAGCGACGAGCGGAAGAAGCAGACCGATTACGAAAAAACCCGCTATATGCTCAATTGGCAGCATAAGGGTGGGTTGGATTCGCGTCTGACGACTCAGGTCGATTACACCAAGATCAGTGATCCGTTCTACTTCCAGGACTTGAAGTCGTATCAGGAAGGCATCCAGAGCCAGGACTTCCTGAACCAGCAGGGCTCCGTGACTTATAGTGGTGATAACTATCAAGCTCGCGTGAACCTGCAGTCATATCAACTGGCGACGATTTCGCAGATCACTCCGTATGACCGTTTGCCGCAGATCACCTTCAATGGTCAGCTGCCGTACCATCCGGGGGGGCTCAACTTCTCCTACGAGACTGAAGCCGTAAGATTTGACCGAGACCTTCGAAACGGTAATGTGGTTAACGAAGACGGCGGGCCGTTCAATCCTGATGGCACTATAGGTGAACGACGCCTGGATACCTACGTAAACGGCCTGACCCGTGCAAATGGAACACGCTTGAACGTAGCTCCCGCTGTTGAGTACCCAATGAACTGGAGCTATGGCTTTATTACGCCGAAGCTCAAATACGTCTATACCAAATATGATCTTGACCTGGACAGCAAAGGCAAGGATGACATTGTCGCCGCGCAACTGGCCGCTACCCGGCCCGGTGCAGCCCCTTACGCTGGCGGAGTGTTCAAGAGTTCGCAAGATCGCGCTGTTCCTATCGCGAGCGTAGACAGCGGGTTGTACTTCGACCGCAAAACCAATTGGTTCGGTAAAGACTATAACCAGACCCTTGAGCCGCGGGCGTTCTATCTCTACGTACCGAACAAAGATCAAAGCGATATTCCGGTTTTCGACACCAGTGAATATTCGTTCAGCTATGCCTCTCTATTCCGTGATAACCGCTTCGCCGGTAACGATCGGATCGGTGACGAGAACAAGTTATCCCTAGGCGTAACCAGCCGGTGGATCGAAGAAAATGGCTTCGAACGCCAGCGTGTTTCCGTGGGCCAGGCACTGTACTTCAAGGATCGCGAGGTTCAACTGCCAGGAGTCCTGGCCGCTGACCGAGATGACTCCCGAACAGATGTCTCGCCGATCGCCCTGGAATACGCATTCCGCTTCAACCGCGACTGGCGTGCCACGGCCGATTATAACTGGGACACTGAAAGCCATGCCCCACGCTCTGGCAGTGCGATGTTCCACTACCAGCCAGAAGACAACCCGAACAAGGTCGTCAACCTCGGCTACCGCTATCGCAATGACCAGGTGGTCTACAACCAGCTGACCGGCAAATGGCAGTTCGGTGGTGACTACGGCACTCCGGGTCAAGAGAACTACGTGAAGGATTACTACAAAATCCAGCAACACGACTTCTCGATGATGTGGCCGATCATTCCTCAGTGGAACCTGATCACCCGCTGGCAGTATGACTATGCCCGCAACCGCACCCTGGAAGCCTTCGGTGGTTTCGAGTACGACAACTGCTGCTGGAAACTGCGCGTCATCAATCGCTATTGGGTTTCCAACGACGAATACAGCCAGATCGCCCCGCTTAACGAAAAGGGTGACCACGGGCTCTTCTTCCAGATCGTCCTCAAAGGACTCGGCGGCCTGACCGGCGCCAAGGTAGAGAGCTTCCTCGACAAAGGCATTGAAGGTTATCGTGAACGTGAAGACAAAGCTTTCTGAGTGTTTGCGCCCGCTAGTGCTGGGCGCGCTGTTCCTGGGTACTGTTTCGGCACACGCCGCGGTTCAACAGCTGGATAAAGTAGCGGCCATTGTCGACAACGACGTGATCATGCAGAGCCAGCTGGACCAACGGGTCAAGGAAGTTCAGCAAACCATCGCCAAGCGTGGCGGTGGTGTGCCGCCGACCAGCGTCCTGGAACCCCAGGTGCTGGAACGCCTGATCGTTGAAAACCTGCAACTGCAGATCGGCGAACGTTCCGGCATCCGGATTTCGGACGAAGAACTGAACCAGGCCGTCGGCACCATCGCTCAGCGCAACAATATGAGCATTGATCAGTTCCGCGCCGCGCTGGCCCACGATGGCCTGTCCTATGAGGACGCCCGCGACCAGATCAAGCGCGAGATGATCATCAGCCGTGTGCGCCAGCGCCGTGTGGCCGAGCGGGTCCAGGTATCGGAGCAGGAAGTGAAGAACTTCCTGGCTTCGGACCTTGGCAAGATGCAGCTCTCCGAGGAGCTGCACCTGGCCAATATCCTGATCCCGACGCCAGACAGCGCCAGCGCCGAACAACTGAATGCGGCGGCTGCCAAGACTCAAGCGGTGTACGACCGCCTGAAAGCCGGTGCTGACTTTGCCCAGACCGCCATTGCCGTCTCCGGCAGCGATAACGCACTGGACGGCGGTGACATGGGCTGGCGTAAAGCCGCACAGTTGCCACCTCCGTTTGATCGCGAGCTGAGCTCCATGGAAGTCGGCGGCATCACCCAACCGGCACGTACCCCAGGTGGCTTCATTATCCTCAAGCTGCTGGGCAAGCGCGGCGGCGAGACCTCGCTGAAAGACGAAGTACACGTTCGTCACATTCTGGTCAAACCAAGCGAAATCCGTACCGAGGCACAAACCAAGGAACTGGCGCAGAAGATCTACGACCGCATCGAAAGCGGTGAAGACTTCGCCACCCTGGCCAAAAGTTTCTCGGAAGACCCAGGTTCTGCCCTTAACGGCGGTGACTTGAACTGGATCGACCCGAAAGCCCTGGTGCCCGAGTTCCAACAGGTCATGGCCGACACGCCACAAGGCGTATTGTCCAAGCCGTTCAAGACTCAATACGGCTGGCATGTGCTGGAAGTCCTTGGCCGTCGCGCCACCGACAACACCAACCAGGCCCGCGAGCAGCAAGCCCTCACCGTGCTGCGTAACCGCAAATACGACGAAGAGCTGCAAACCTGGTTGCGTCAGATCCGTGACGAAGCCTACGTAGAGAACAAGCTGCCAGGCGCCGAGCAAACAGGCACCGACCAGGCAGCCCAGTGAAACCCCAGCGTTTCGCGGTGACACCCGGCGAGCCGGCCGGCATTGGTCCAGACCTGTGCCTGCTGCTCGCCTCGCAACCTCAGCCACACCCCCTGATTGCCATTACCAGCCGCGACCTGCTCCTTGAGCGGGCCGCGCAGTTGGGCGTGGCTGTCAACTTGCTGGAAGTGGCACCGGGCAATTGGCCGGACCTGCCCGCCCCGGCCGGCAGCCTGTATGTATGGGACACCCCTTTACAGGCCAAGGTGGTCGCCGGGCAACTGAACAAGGCCAATGCAGCCTTTGTGCTGGAAACCCTGACACGCGCCGGGCAAGGCTGCATCGACGGCGACTTTGCCGGCATGATCACCGCGCCCGTGCATAAAGGCGTGATCAACGAATCCGGCATCGCGTTTTCCGGCCATACCGAATTTCTGGCCGAGCTGACCCATACCGAACAGGTCGTGATGATGCTGGCGACCCGTGGCCTGCGTGTTGCGCTGGTGACCACACATCTGCCACTGCGCGATATTGCCGACGTCATCACCGCCGAGCGCATAGAGCGCGTCACGCGCATCCTGCATGACGACCTGCAACATAAATTCGGCATTGCCCGACCGCGTATCCTGGTCTGCGGGCTAAACCCCCATGCCGGTGAAGGCGGCCACTTGGGCCATGAAGAAATCGACATCATTGAACCGACATTAGAGCGCCTGCGCCAAGAAGGCATGGACCTGCGCGGCCCATTGCCTGCAGACACTCTGTTTACCCCCAAATATCTGGAGCACTGCGACGCAGTGCTGGCGATGTACCACGACCAGGGGCTGCCCGTGCTGAAGTACAAAGGCTTCGGTGCTGCAGTCAACGTGACACTGGGCCTGCCGATCATCCGCACCTCCGTCGACCATGGCACTGCCCTGGACCTGGCGGGCAGCGGCAAGATCGATACCGGCAGCCTGCACGTAGCCCTGGAAACCGCCTATCAGATGGCCGAGACCCGTATATGACTGAGCATTACCAACACCGGGCGCGCAAGCGCTTCGGACAGAACTTCCTGCACGACGCGGGCGTGATCGACCGCATCCTGCGCTCCATCCACGCCAAGCCAGAAGACCGCCTGCTGGAAATCGGCCCGGGCCAGGGCGCGCTGACCCAAGGCCTGCTTGCCAGCGGCGGGCAACTGGACGTGGTGGAACTGGACAAGGACCTGATCCCGATCCTGAACCAGCAGTTCGCCGGCAAGCCCAACTTCAACCTGCACCAGGGTGATGCGCTGAAGTTCGACTTCAATAGCCTGAATGCCGCCCCCAATAGCCTGCGGGTGGTGGGCAACCTGCCGTACAACATCTCCACACCGCTGATTTTCCACCTGCTGAACAACGCCGGGATCATCCGCGACATGCACTTCATGCTGCAGAAGGAAGTGGTGGAGCGCCTGGCCGCAGGCCCTGGCGGTGGCGATTGGGGCCGTTTGTCGATCATGGTCCAGTATCATTGCCGCGTGGAGCACCTGTTCAACGTCGGCCCGGGCGCGTTCAACCCGCCGCCGAAGGTTGATTCAGCCATCGTACGCCTGGTGCCGCATGCCGTGCTGCCCCACCCAGCCAAGGATCACAAGCTGCTGGAGCGCGTTGTGCGTGAAGCGTTCAACCAACGCCGCAAGACGCTGCGCAACACGCTCAAGGCCCTGCTGAGCAACGCTGAAATCGAAGCTGCCGGTGTCGATGGCAGCCTGCGCCCCGAACAGCTGGACTTGGCCGCGTTCGTACGCCTGGCTGACCAACTGGCGATTCAGCCAGCTCCGACAGAAGGATAAGGCTCAACGCGATCCAATGTGGGAGGGGGCTTGCTCCCGATAGGGGAGTATCAGTGGATACATTTTCAACTGACACATCGCTATCGGGAGCAAGCCCCCTCCCACATTTGGATCACGTATCTGGCCTAGTGCCCACCTCATGGCCTAGACTGACCCGCATCTGCTGTCCCCTGCTTTTAAGGCCTCTTGCATGTCCGATCCTCGCTATCAGATCGACGTCAGCGTCGTCACCCGCTTCCTGGCGGACCAATCGCAACCCGAACAGAACCGCTTTGCCTTTGCCTACACCGTCACCGTAAAAAACAACGGGTTGGTCCCGGCCAAGCTGCTGTCGCGCCACTGGGTCATTACCGATGGCGACGGCCAGGTCGAGGAAGTGCGTGGAGCAGGCGTTGTCGGCCAGCAACCCTTGATCAACAGCGGCGCCAGCCACACCTACAGCAGCAGCACGGTGATGACCTCCAAGGTCGGCACCATGCAGGGCTCGTATCAGATGAAAGCTACCGACGGTCATTTGTTCGACGCAACGATCAAGCCCTTCCGCCTCGCGGTGCCCGGAGCCCTGCACTGATGGCGACGTACGCGGTCGGCGACCTGCAAGGTTGCCTGGAACCTCTCAAGTGCCTGCTCGAGCGCGTAGCCTTTGACCCCGCAAGCGATCGCCTGTGGCTGGTGGGCGACCTCGTCAACCGAGGCCCCCACTCCCTGGAGACCCTGCGCTATCTCTATAGCCTGCGTGACTCGCTGGTATGCGTACTCGGCAACCACGACCTGCACCTGCTCGCGGCCGGCAATAACATCGAGCGCCTGAAAAAGGGCGACACCCTGCGCGAAATCCTCGAAGCGCCGGACCGCGCCGAGTTGCTCGACTGGCTGCGCCGGCAAAAACTCATGCACTACGATGAGGGCCGCAACATGGCCTTGGTGCATGCAGGCATCCCACCTCAGTGGACGCTGAAAAAAGCCCTCAAATGCGCCGCTGAAGTCCAAAGTGCACTGGCCGATGACACCCTGTACACCACCTACCTGGACGGCATGTACGGCAACGAACCGGTGAAGTGGGACAACGACCTCACGGGCGTAACCCGCCTGCGCGTGATCACCAACTACTTTACGCGGATGCGCTTCTGCACCGCTGAAGGCAAGCTGGACCTCAAGAGCAAGGAAGGCGCCGACACCGCGCTACCCGGCTACAAGCCATGGTTCGCCCATAAGGAGCGCAAGACCCGTGATACGAAGATCATCTTTGGTCACTGGGCCGCCCTGGAAGGCAAATGCGACGAACCCGGCGTGTTCGCCCTCGACACCGGCTGCGTATGGGGCGGCGCCATGACCCTGATGAACATCGACACCGGCGAGCGCTTCGGCTGCCAGTGTGAACCCCCTCTTTCCATTACCCAGCCGGCCGCCGCCAAACCATAGGAGCCCGCCATGACCGAATTCAAACGTATCCCTCCCCAAGAAGCCCAAGCGCTGCGCGAGCAAGGCGCGGTGGTCGTCGATATCCGCGACCAGCCTACCTATGCGGCAGCTCATATCCCCGGCGCCAAGCATCTGGACAACGTCAACATCGCCGACTTCATCCGCGCCGCCGACCTCGATGCGCCGCTGATCGTAGCCTGCTACCACGGCAATTCCAGCCAGAGCGCGGCCGCTTACCTGGTCAGCCAGGGCTTCTCCGACGTCTATAGCCTGGACGGCGGCTTTGAGCTGTGGCGTGGGACCTACCCTTCGGAAATTTCCGAAGGCGATTCGCAATAATTTTTTTCACACCCCGCTATCCCGCGTGACGCTTGGGCTTGCGCCGTTTCTGACGAACGGCGCAGCCAAACTAATTGCGCATCGCGCCTTGACCTCCCGGATTCCGAACTATCCTTAAGCGCAGGCCATCCGAATCAGGGGAGAGCCGGTACACCGGCGTACGGGTCATCGGTAGCGTTTCAGGGTGTTCTGGGGGGAAAACAGCCATTGGCGCGTGTCAATGACTGCCAGCATCCGCTGATTGATCCGGCGTCGGCTCCACGTATCGAGCGAGGTGACGACGTCATGAGTATCTTTAGCCACTTCCAACAACGCTTCGCGTCCACGCAGCAGGAAGAACTCACGCTTCAAGAGTATCTCGAGCTGTGCAAGCAAGACCGCAGCACCTATGCCTCTGCCGCCGAACGCCTGCTATTGGCGATCGGCGAGCCGGAGCTGGTGGAAACCGCCAACAATTCGCGCCTGTCGCGAATATTCTCCAACAAGGTGATCCGCCGCTATCCGGCCTTTGAAGACTTCCATGGCATGGAAGAATGCATCGACCAGATCGTCTCCTACTTCCGCCATGCCGCCCAAGGCCTGGAAGAGAAGAAACAGATCCTTTACCTGCTCGGGCCAGTCGGCGGCGGCAAGTCGTCCCTGGCGGAAAAGCTCAAGCAGTTGATCGAGAAGGTGCCCTTCTACGCGATCAAGGGCTCGCCGGTCTTCGAGTCGCCCCTGGGCCTGTTCAACGCCACGGAAGATGGCGCGATTCTCGAAGAAGACTTCGGTATCCCGCGGCGCTACCTCAACACCATCATGTCGCCTTGGGCCACCAAGCGCCTGGCCGAGTTCGGCGGTGATATCAGCCAATTCCGCGTAGTGAAACTCTACCCGTCGATCCTCAACCAGATCGGCGTAGCCAAGACCGAACCGGGCGACGAAAACAACCAGGATATTTCTGCACTGGTGGGCAAGGTCGATATCCGCAAACTCGAAGAATTCCCACAGAACGACGCTGACGCCTACAGCTACTCCGGCGCGCTGTGCCGGGCCAACCAGGGCTTGATGGAGTTCGTGGAGATGTTCAAGGCGCCGATAAAGGTGCTCCACCCACTGCTCACCGCTACCCAGGAAGGCAACTACAACAGCACCGAAGGCCTGGGCGCGATTCCGTTCACCGGGATCCTGCTGGCCCACTCCAATGAATCGGAATGGCACACCTTCCGTAACAACAAGAACAACGAAGCCTTCATCGACCGGATCTATATCGTCAAGGTGCCGTACTGCCTGCGGGTCAGCGATGAGATCAAGATTTACGACAAGCTGCTGTTCAACAGCTCCCTGGCCAAGGCCCACTGCGCACCCGACACGTTGAAGATGCTCGCCCAGTTCACCGTACTGTCGCGCCTCAAGGAGCCGGAGAACTCGAATATCTATTCGAAAATGCGGGTGTATGACGGCGAGAACCTCAAGGACACCGACCCCAAGGCCAAGTCGATCCAGGAGTATCGCGATACAGCGGGCGTCGATGAGGGCATGAATGGCCTGTCGACACGCTTTGCGTTCAAGATCCTGTCCAAAGTCTTCAACTTCGACCCCCACGAGATCGCCGCCAACCCGGTGCATCTGCTGTATGTACTGGAGCAGCAGATCGAACAGGAGCAATTCCAGGCGGAAACCCGCGAACGCTACCTGCGCTTCCTCAAGGAATACCTGGCACCGCGCTACATCGAGTTTATCGGCAAGGAAATCCAGACCGCGTACCTGGAGTCCTACAGCGAGTACGGTCAGAACATCTTCGACCGCTATGTGCTGTACGCCGACTTCTGGATTCAGGACCAGGAGTACCGCGATCCGGAAACCGGCGAAATCCTCAATCGAGTGGCGCTCAACGAAGAGCTTGAGAAGATCGAGAAACCGGCCGGCATCAGCAACCCAAAGGATTTCCGCAACGAAATCGTCAACTTCGTACTGCGCGCCCGTGCCAACAACAATGGCAAGAATCCCACCTGGCTCAGCTACGAGAAGCTGCGGGTGGTCATCGAAAAGAAAATGTTCTCCAACACCGAGGATCTGCTGCCGGTCATCAGCTTCAATGCCAAGGCCAGCAAGGAGGATCAGCAAAAACACAACGACTTCGTCACACGAATGGTCGAGCGCGGCTACACCGACAAACAGGTACGACTGCTCTCCGAGTGGTACTTGCGGGTGCGTAAATCGCAGTAAGGCAGCGACAAGCCAACGCTGCCAGGCATCCGGCCTGGCGGCTGACCGCTTGTCTCTAAGCTTCCAGCTCGCGGCTTGAAGCTTGTAACGTGAAGCTGCCCGGAGGGCTCCCCATGAGCTATGTGATCGACCGACGCCTTAATGGCAAGAACAAGAGCACGGTAAACCGCCAGCGTTTCCTGCGGCGTTACCGTGACCACATCAAAAAGGCCGTAGAAGAAGCCGTCAGCCGCCGCTCCATTACCGACATGGAGCATGGCGAGCAAATCAGCATTCCCGGCCGGGACATTGACGAGCCCGTGCTTCACCACGGGCGCGGCGGCAAACAGACCGTCGTGCACCCCGGCAACAAGGAATTCACCACCGGCGAACACATCCAGCGCCCACAAGGCGGCGGTGGCGGCAAAGGTCCGGGCAAGGCCGGTAATTCCGGCGAAGGCATGGACGAATTCGTGTTCCAGATCACCCAGGAGGAATTTCTCGAATTCATGTTCGAAGACCTGGAGTTGCCCAACCTGGTCAAGCGCAACCTGACCGGCACCGACACGTTCAAGACCGTACGCGCCGGGATCAGCAACGAGGGCAACCCCTCGCGCATCAACATCATCCGCACTTTGCGTTCAGCCCATGCACGACGCATCGCCCTCTCGGGCAGCAGCCGCGCAAAACTGAAGGCGGCCAAGGAAGAGCTGGCGCGTTTGAAGCGTGAAGAACCAGACAACTTCGGCGATATCCAGGAAATCGAGACGGAAATCGAGAAACTCAGCGCACGCATTCACCGCGTCCCGTTCCTCGACACCTTTGACTTGAAATACAACCTGCTGGTCAAGCAACCCAACCCCAGCTCCAAGGCCGTGATGTTCTGCCTGATGGATGTCTCCGGCTCCATGACCCAGGCCACCAAGGACATCGCCAAGCGTTTCTTCATCCTGCTGTACCTGTTCCTGAAACGGAACTACGACAAGATTGACGTAGTTTTTATTCGCCATCACACCAGCGCACGGGAAGTGGATGAAGAAGAGTTTTTTTATTCGCGGGAAACCGGCGGCACCATCGTATCCAGCGCCTTGAAGCTGATGCAGGAAATCATGGCCGAGCGCTACCCTGCCAACGAATGGAACATCTACGCTGCACAAGCTTCGGATGGCGACAATTGGAACGACGATTCGCCGATCTGCCGCGACATTCTGATCAACCAGATCATGCCGTTCGTGCAGTACTACACCTATGTTGAAATCACCCCCCGTGAGCATCAGGCCCTGTGGTTCGAATACGAGCGCATCGGCGAAGCCTTTGCCGACACGTTCGCCCAACAGCAACTGGTCTCGGCCGGCGATATCTATCCGGTCTTCCGTGAACTCTTCCAGCGCAGGTTAGTGACATGACCGCCAAAAAAGAGAACAAGCGCCAACCCCTATCCACTGGCTCCGAGTGGACCTTTGAACTGATCCAGGCCTATGACCGGGAAATCAGCCGTATTGCGGCAGGTTATGCCCTGGACACTTACCCCAACCAGATTGAAGTGATCACCGCTGAGCAAATGATGGATGCCTATGCCTCGGTGGGCATGCCGCTGGGTTATCACCACTGGTCCTATGGCAAACACTTCCTCAGTACCGAAAAGTCCTATACGCGAGGCCAGATGGGCCTGGCCTACGAGATCGTGATCAACTCCGACCCGTGCATCGCCTATCTGATGGAAGAAAACACCATCTGCATGCAGGCGCTGGTGGTGGCTCATGCCTGCTATGGACATAACAGTTTCTTCAAAGGCAACTACCTGTTTCGAACCTGGACCGACGCCAGCTCAATCATCGATTACCTCGTGTTTGCCAAGCAGTACATCATGCAATGCGAAGAACGACACGGCATTGATGCGGTGGAAGACCTGTTGGACTCCTGCCATGCACTGATGAATTACGGGGTCGACCGCTACAAGCGTCCCTATCCGATTTCAGCCGAGGAAGAGCGCCTGCGCCAGAAGGAACGCGAGGAGCACCTGCAGAAACAGATCAACGACCTGTGGCGCACCATTCCCAAGCGCGCCGGCAAAAACAACGACAAGGACAATGCACGCTTCCCCGCCGAACCCCAGGAAAACATCCTGTATTTTCTGGAAAAACACGCCCCGCTGCTGGAGCCTTGGCAACGTGAGATTGTGCGTATCGTGCGCAAGATCGCCCAGTATTTTTATCCGCAGCGTCAAACACAGGTGATGAACGAAGGCTGGGCAACATTCTGGCACTACACGCTGATGAACGACCTGTACGACGAGGGCCTGGTCACGGACGGCTTCATGATGGAGTTCCTCACGTCCCACACCAGCGTAGTCTTCCAACCCGGCTTCGACAGCCCGTATTACAACGGCATCAACCCCTATGCCCTGGGCTTTGCCATGTACCGCGATATCCGTCGCATGTGCGAACACCCCACCGAGGAGGATCGTCGCTGGTTCCCGGAGATCGCTGGCAGCGACTGGTTGTCGACCATCAAGTTCGCCATGAGCAGCTTCAAGGACGAGAGTTTCATCCTGCAGTACCTCTCACCTCAGGTGATTCGTGACCTCAAGCTGTTCAGCATTCTGGATGACGACCTGAAAGACGACCTTGTGGTCCCGGCTATCCATGATGAACCCGGCTACCGCATCATTCGCGAAACCCTGGCCGCCCAATACAACCTGGGCAACCGCGAGCCCAACGTGCAGATCTACAGCATCGATGTGCGCGGCGACCGTTCGCTCACCCTGCGTCATCAGCAACACGACCGTAAGCCGTTGGGCGATTCCACCGAGGAAGTGCTCAAGCACCTGCACCGACTGTGGGGGTTTGACATCCACCTGGAGACCCTGCAAGGCGATCAGGTGATGAAAACCCATCATGTGCCCCCGCGCAGCGATCATAACGACAACGACTACGGCCGCTTGGACATGGCCGTCGTTCATCTCTGAAACAGCAAAGCCTCCATTGCTCAGGCACAGGCGTTATCCTGTGCCGCTAATGGAGGCTTTTTCATGAAAATCTACAAAGTCGGCGGTGCGGTGCGTGATCGCCTGCTGGGCATCAAGGTCACCGATATCGACCGTGTCGTCGTAGGTGCAACCACCGAAGAGATGCTCGCCAAAGGCTATAAGCCCGTAGGGGCCGATTTCCCGGTATTTCTCGATCCGAAAAACGGCGATGAGTACGCCCTCGCCCGCACCGAACGCAAGAGTGGCCGAGGCTACGGTGGTTTTGTGTTTCACGCGAGCCCCGATGTCACGCTGGAGGAAGACCTGATTCGTCGCGACCTGACCATCAATGCCATGGCAGAAGACGATGACGGCACCCTGACCGACCCTTATCACGGCCAACGCGATCTTGAAGCGCGCATTTTGCGTCATGTTTCCCCCGCGTTCGCCGAAGATCCTCTGCGAGTACTGCGCGTCGCCCGCTTTTCCGCACGTTATGCACACCTGGGTTTCAAGGTCGCACCCGAGACGCTGGAATTGATGCGCCAGCTCAGTGAGTCCGGCGAACTGGAGGCCCTTACCCCCGAGCGCAGCTGGAAGGAAATCTCCCGCGCACTGATGGAGGATCAGCCACAGGTTTTCATCCAGGTGCTACGCGACTGCGATGCGCTGAAAACCCTGATGCCGGAGGTAGATGCCCTGTTCGGCGTACCGCAACCCGAAGCCCATCACCCGGAAATAGATACTGGCGTACACACCTTGAGCGTGCTGGAACAAGCTGCATTGCACAAACAGCCGCTGACCGTACGCTGGGCCTGCCTGCTGCACGATTTGGGCAAGGGCCTGACGCCTGTGGATAAGTTGCCGCAGCACATTGCCCATGAGCACCGTGGCTTGAAGCTGATCAAGGCGGTGAACGAACGCTTCAAGGTACCGAGGGATTGCCAGGAACTGGCCTTGCTGGTGGGGCAATTTCATACCCATGGGCATCGAGCGCTGGACCTGAAAGCCTCGACTTTGCTGGAGTTGCTGCAAAGCTTTGACGTGTACCGCCGGCCGCAACGCTTCGAAGAGTTTGTGGTGGCCTGCGAAATGGATGCCCGGGGCCGCAAGGGTCTTGAGCAGCGCAGTTATCCACAGGCGGATTATTTGCGCGGCGCGGCGAAGGCTGCACGCGAAGTACCGGTCGCACCACTGCTGGAAAAAGGTTTCAAAGGCCCCGAGCTGGGAGAAGCGCTCAAGCGCGAACGGCTGAACGCGCTGAAAGCCTACAAGGAACAGCCTTCACCGAAATAACGGCCTTTGTGGCGAAGGAGCTTGCTCCCGCTGGAGTGCGAAGCGCTCCCAAAATAGTGGGGCTGCTGCGCAGCCCAACGGGAGCAAGCTCCCTCGCCACGGCAAGCTCGGCTTCTACAGGAGGGTGTCCGGTGTAAGTTGCTGGCCTTGCCACTCAAAGCCGACAGGCGCCAGCACCTGATCGATCTGCGCATCGCGCCACAGCTCGGCCATTGTCTTGCCAGCCTCAGGGTGAACACGGTCCGGCGCCATCATCGACAGCGGCCACAATACAAAGGCATTTTTCAGAATTTCGGCTCGCGGCAGGATCAATCCATCAAAATCCCCCACCAAGTCGCCATACAACAGCACATCGATATCCAGCGGTAACCCTTTGCGGTCAGGTGCATACCGGCCATTATCGGCCTCGATGAGTTTGAGTCGACGGTCCAGCTCCATCAACGGCAGGTCGGTATAGGCCGACACCACCAGGTTGAAAAACGGCCCGCTCTTGATACCCACCGGCTGGCTCTCGAACACCGCCGAGCAGCGCATCTGCGTCAGGAACCCTGCCAGCGCATCCAGGCCGGCACATAGACGGCTCTCGCGCTCGATGTTGCTGCCAAGCCCGAGGTAAACCTGAGTCAACGACATCCGCGCTCGATCTCCACGCCCACGCCCTTGGCAGCGGGCACCGCGCCTGGCTTGGTCAACTTGAGGTGCAACCAGGGAATCTGGAATTCGCTCATCAGCACTTCGGCCAGGCGCTCGGCAAAGGTTTCCACCAACTGATACTGGGAATGCTCGGCAAAGGCCTGGATACGCGCGGATACACTGGCGTAGTCCAGCGCCAGGGTCAGGTCATCACCCGCGGCGGCCGGGCGATTATCCCAAGCAAAGCTCAGGTCCAGGCGCAGGCATTGACGGATGCCGCGCTCCCAGTCGTAGGCCCCGATCACGGTGTCCACTTCCAGGCCTTCGATAAACACTCTGTCCAAGCACTCTTCTCCGCAGCACGACAAGGGCGCGATGCCCCGTTAGAATCAGGGCGTCCTCGCCCGGAATAGTTAGCATGTTTTGGTCACTGGCGATTTTCGCCTACCTGCTCGGCTCGCTGTCCTTCGCCATTTTGCTCAGCCGCCTGACGGGAAATCCCGATCCGCGAATGAGTGGTTCAGGCAATGCCGGCGCCACCAATATGTTGCGCCTGGCCGGCAAGAAACTTGCCGTCCTGACCCTGCTGGGCGACGTTTGCAAGGGCCTGCTGCCCGTGCTGATCGCCAGTCTCGCCGGTCTTGCCTTGCAACAGCAGGCCTGGGTGGGCATATGCGCCGTCCTCGGTCACCTGTTCCCATTGTACTTCCGCTTTCGCGGTGGCAAGGGTGTCGCCACCGCGGCCGGGATGCTGCTGGGCATCTACCCACCGGCAGCATTGCTGGCCATGCTCGCCTGGCTGCTGACGTTCTACCTGACCCGTACCAGCTCGTTGGCCGCGCTGATTGCCACCCCGCTTACCCTGCCGCTGTTGGCCTGGCAGGCACCGCAGGCGTTACTGCCGATGAGCGTGCTGACACTGCTGATCGTCTGGCGCCACCGCGGCAATCTACGCGACCTGTTTGCCGGGCGCGAACGGCATTTTTAAATACGCCGGGCGAAACCGGTTCACGTAAGCCCTACAGCGGCGGCAACTGCTCCATCGGCCAGCGCGCCTGCACGCTGATCGCCAGGCTTTCATGCTGCCCGGCCTGCAAGCGCTGGCAGCCGGCGTAGGCAATCATCGCGCCGTTGTCAGTGCAGAATTCCGGGCGGGCGTAGAACACATGGCCTTGCATGTCGCCGAGCATTTTTTCAAGCGAACTGCGCAACGCCTTATTGGCGCTGACGCCGCCTGCGATCACCAGCCGCTTCATACCTGCCTGCTTGAGGGCGCGCTTGCACTTGATGGTCAAAGTCTCTACCACGGCCTGCTGGAACGCCAGTGCGATGTCGCAACGGGCTTGCTGACCGTCGTCCCCGGCGCTGACGCTCTGCTGCCAGGTATTCAGCGCGGACGTTTTCAAACCGCTGAAACTGAACATCAGCCCCGGCCGATCACACATCGGACGCGGGAAAACGTAGCGCCCGGCGACGCCTTTCTCGGCCAGACGGGCGATTTCCGGACCACCAGGATAGTTAAGCCCCATCATCTTCGCGGTTTTGTCGAACGCTTCACCGGCGGCATCATCCAGGGACTCGCCCAACAGCGTGTATTGGCCGATTCCATCGACCTGAACCAACTGCGTATGACCACCCGACACCAACAAAGCGACGAACGGGAACTCTGGAGGTGTTTTTTCCAACATCGGCGCCAGCAAATGGCCTTCCATGTGGTGCACGCCAAGGGCGGGAATACCCCAGGCAAAGGCCAGCGCCTGGGCGCAAGAAGCCCCAACCAGAAGGGCTCCGACCAATCCGGGGCCTGCCGTGTAGGCGATGGCGTCGATCTCGGTCGGCACACAGCCGGCCTCATCCAGCACCTGGCGAATCAACGGCAGCATGCGTTTGACATGATCACGGCTGGCCAGCTCCGGAACCACGCCGCCATAGGCGCGGTGCAGGTCGATCTGACTGAACAGTGCATCGGCCAAAAGCCCGCGTTCACTGTCGTATAGTGCGACTCCGGTTTCGTCGCAGGAGGTTTCAAGTCCCAGTACTAGCATGGGTTTGCGCCTTGTAGAGGCTGAATTCGAAGGCGCGCATAATAGTCGCCACTCCCCCTCCCGACTAGCGGTTTTCGATCAGAGGCTTTGCATTCCGGCCAATGAGGGGTTAACATCCGCAACCCTTAAAAACCGACGACCTCAGCCGCGAATTTTTTGCGACGAGAACGTTGATTCCCGGTAATGAAAGAAGGTAGCTCTGGATGCCAGCCGTCAAAGTAAAAGAGAACGAACCCTTCGACGTAGCTCTGCGTCGTTTCAAGCGCTCCTGCGAAAAAGCCGGTGTTCTGGCTGAAGTTCGTAGCCGCGAATTTTATGAGAAGCCAACTTCTGAGCGTAAGCGTAAAGCAGCAGCCGCTGTTAAGCGTCACGCCAAGAAAGTTCAGCGCGAACAGCGCCGCGCCGTTCGTCTGTACTAATACACAGACGTTCGTAGCAAGCTTCTGCCAAGCCCGGCCCTCAGCCGGGCTGTTGGCATTTGCGGATATCGCTTGATGCTTCACCGTCGACGCCGCACATGCGACCGAGACACTGCTTCACACGTCAGGGCTGGCTCTTTTGCCAGCGGTGCACGTCTCTTCTGACGAGCCTAACAAGGCTACTGACGAGCACACCTATTCTTCAAGCAGGCGATCAACTGTATCGGCTGTGCCCATCGATGCGTTTCCGAGGCCCACCATTGGCCAAGACCGGACGCCCGGGCAACATTTCCATGCCGAACACTGATCAGAAACTACCCTCAGTGAATATTCGGCAGATACACTTCCTGAAGACCCATGCAGACGATGATGATCAAGCACTCCATACGTGCGCTTGAACACTTCACGGGCCCTCATTTACACGCAGTGATGACGAGAACGCCATGGCCGGGCTGATTCCCCAGAGCTTTATTGACGACCTTCTGAACCGCACCGACATCGTCGATGTTGTCAGCTCACGCGTACAGCTGAAAAAAGCCGGCAAAAACTACACCGCCTGCTGCCCGTTCCATAAAGAAAAAACGCCGTCATTCAGTGTCAGTCCCGACAAGCAATTCTATTATTGCTTCGGTTGCGGCGCTGGCGGTAACGCCCTCGGCTTCCTGATGGACCACGACAACCTGGACTTTCCCCAGGCCGTCGAGGATCTGGCAAAAGCCGCGGGCATGGAAATCCCCCGGGAAGAAAGTGGCCGCCCGCACAAACCCCGGCAACCCACCGATTCGCCGCTGTATCCGCTGCTGACCGCGGCCGCCGACTTCTATCGCCAGGCGCTTAAAAGCCATCCGCAGCGCAAGGCCGCCGTTGACTACCTCAAGGGCCGCGGCCTCACCGGTGAAATCGCCCGCGACTTCGGCCTCGGCTTCGCCCCGCCCGGCTGGGACAACCTGTACAAACACCTGAGCAGCGACACCCTGCAGCAAAAGGCCATGATCGATGCCGGCCTGCTGATAGAAAACGCCGAGACCGGCAAGCGTTATGACCGTTTCCGCGACCGCGTGATGTTTCCGATCCGCGACAGCCGTGGCCGCATCATCGCTTTCGGTGGCCGCGTACTCGGGGACGACAAGCCCAAGTACCTGAACTCCCCGGAAACCCCGGTGTTCCACAAGGGCCAGGAACTCTACGGCCTGTTCGAAGCGCGCAAGAACAACCGCAACCTCGACGAAATCATCGTGGTTGAAGGCTATATGGACGTGATCGCCCTGGCCCAGCAAGGTCTGCGCAACGCCGTGGCAACCCTGGGCACCGCCACCAGCGAAGAGCATTTGAAGCGCCTGTTCCGCGTTGTGCCCAGCGTGCTGTTCTGCTTTGACGGCGACCAGGCCGGCCGTAACGCCGCCTGGCGTGCGCTTGAGGCCACACTGTCAAGCCTGCAGGACGGGCGCCGCGCACGCTTCCTGTTCCTGCCCGAAGGCGAAGACCCGGATACCCTGGTCCGTTCGGAGGGTACCGACGCGTTCCGTGCGCGCATCAATCAACATGCGCAGCCGCTGGCGGATTATTTTTTCCAGCAATTGACCGAAGAAGCCGACCCGCGCTCGCTCGAAGGCAAGGCTCATATGGCCACCCTCGCTGCGCCATTGATCGACAAGGTGCCAGGCGCCAATTTGCGCACGCTGATGCGCCAGCGCCTGCTGGAAATTACCGGTTTGAGTGGCGAAGCCGTGAGCCAGCTGGTGCATAGCGCACCGCAAGATGCGCCGCCAGCCTACGATCCAGGCATGGATTACGACGCCATGCCGGACTATGCCGACTTTCACCAGCCTCAGGAGGCCTTTGCCCCCCAACAGGAGTGGACGCCGAAAAAGCCCGGGGCCGGCGGCAAGAAATGGGACAAGAAACCCTGGAGCAAAAATGGCAAGCGCGGTGATCGCGATGAAGCCTACGCTCCACGCACACCCGTAGCAGTGGAAGCCCCGACGCTTATTGCGCTGCGTACGCTGATTCATCACCCACAACTGGCCGGCAAGGTTGAAAGCGCCGACCACTTTGCCAACGAAAGCAACACCTACGCCCAGGTGCTGATTGCCCTGATCGAGGCGGTGCAGAAAAATCCCAAGCTAAACTCAATCCAGCTGATGGCTCGCTGGCACGGCACGGAACAAGGCCGTTTATTGAAAGCATTGGCGGAAAAGGAGTGGCTAATTGACGGCGACAACCTTGAACAACAGTTTTTAGACACCATTAATAGGTTATCTGCGGGTCAACACACTCAGACCCTCGATGAGCTCATTAAGAGAGCAAGGCAGCCGGGATTGTCGGCTGAAGAGCAGATTCAGATAGCAAAACAGATGCGCGACCTCTTAAAACAGAATGTTTACGCATCAAACCCGACCTCAGCTGGCGTGTGAGGTCATAGCTCGGGTATAATCCTCGGCTTGTTTTTTGCCCGCCAAGACCTTCAGTGGATAGGGTGTTATGTCCGGAAAAGCGCAACAGCAGTCTCGTATCAAAGAGTTGATCACACTTGGTCGTGAGCAGGGTTACCTGACTTACGCGGAGGTCAACGACCACCTGCCTGAGGATATTTCAGATCCAGAGCAGGTGGAAGACATCATCCGCATGATTAACGACATGGGGATCAACGTATTCGAAGTCGCGCCAGATAAGGATTCCCTTATGCTGGCCGACGCTGATACCGACGAGGCCGCCGCTGAGGAAGCTGCTGCCGCGCTGGCTGCAGTAGAGACCGATATCGGCCGCACGACGGACCCGGTGCGCATGTATATGCGTGAAATGGGTACTGTCGAGCTGCTGACACGCGAAGGCGAAATCGAAATCGCCAAGCGTATCGAAGAGGGCATCCGTGAAGTGATGGGCGCAATTGCGCACTTCCCAGGCACGGTTGACCACATTCTCTCCGAGTACACCCGCGTCACCACCGAAGGTGGCCGCCTGTCCGACGTCCTGAGCGGTTACATCGACCCGGACGACGGCATTGCGCCGCCTGCCGCCGAAGTACCGCCGCCTGTCGACGCCAAAGCCGCGAAAGCGGATGACGACGCCGAAGACGACGACGCCGAAGCCAGCAGCGACGACGAAGATGAAGTCGAAAGCGGCCCGGACCCAATCGTCGCGGCCCAGCGTTTCGGTGCGGTTTCCGATCAAATGGAAATCACCCGCAAGGCTCTGAAGAAGCATGGTCGCTCCAACAAGCAGGCAATTGCCGAGCTGGTGGCGCTGGCTGAGCTGTTCATGCCGATCAAGCTGGTGCCCAAGCAATTCGAAGGTTTGGTCGAGCGCGTTCGTAGCGCCCTTGAGCGTCTGCGTGCACAAGAGCGTGCGATCATGCAGCTGTGCGTGCGTGATGCCCGTATGCCGCGTACCGACTTCCTGCGCCAGTTCCCGGGCAACGAAGTTGACGAAAGCTGGACCGACGCACTAGCCAAGGGCAAGGCGAAATACGCCGAAGCCATCGGCCGCCTGCAGCCCGATATCATCCGCTGCCAGCAGAAGCTGACTGCGCTTGAGACCGAAACCGGTCTGACGATTGCTGAAATCAAGGACATCAACCGTCGCATGTCGATCGGTGAGGCCAAGGCCCGCCGCGCGAAAAAAGAGATGGTTGAAGCGAACTTGCGTCTGGTGATCTCGATCGCCAAGAAGTACACCAACCGTGGCCTGCAGTTCCTGGACCTGATCCAGGAAGGCAACATCGGCTTGATGAAAGCGGTAGACAAGTTCGAATACCGTCGCGGCTACAAGTTCTCGACTTATGCAACCTGGTGGATTCGTCAGGCGATCACTCGCTCGATCGCCGACCAGGCCCGCACCATCCGTATTCCGGTGCACATGATCGAGACCATCAACAAGCTCAACCGTATTTCCCGGCAGATGTTGCAGGAAATGGGTCGCGAACCGACCCCGGAAGAGCTGGGCGAACGCATGGAAATGCCTGAGGATAAAATCCGCAAGGTATTGAAGATCGCTAAAGAGCCGATCTCCATGGAAACGCCGATTGGTGATGACGAAGACTCCCATCTGGGTGACTTCATCGAAGACTCGACCATGCAGTCGCCAATCGATGTCGCCACCGTTGAGAGCCTGAAAGAAGCGACTCGCGACGTACTGTCCGGCCTCACTGCCCGTGAAGCCAAGGTACTGCGCATGCGTTTCGGCATCGACATGAATACCGACCACACCCTTGAGGAAGTCGGTAAGCAATTTGACGTGACCCGCGAGCGGATCCGTCAGATCGAAGCCAAGGCACTGCGCAAGTTGCGCCACCCGACGCGAAGCGAGCATCTGCGCTCCTTCCTCGACGAGTGATACCAGAACCCCCGGCCCAGGCCGGGGGTTTTGTTTTGCACAGATAAAATTCCCCGCAACACCCCTCCCCTGAAATGCCCGTCTACACTCGAACTATTCCCCGTGCCATAACGAGACCGTTATGCCCAGATTGCCGACCGTGTTGCTACTGTCGCTGCTGACCTGGACCGCAACGGCTGGCGCGTTGACTCTCACGGAGGATGAGCGTAGCTGGTTGGCGGACCATCAGGAGCTTCGCCTTGGGGTGGACGCGTCCTGGCCCCCCTTTGAATACCGTGATGAGAATGGTCGTTACCAGGGCCTGGCTGCCGACTATGTACGCCTGATCCAGGACCGACTGGGTGTCAGGATCAAGCTGATCGAACCGGCAAACTGGACCGCTGTACTTGAACAAGCCCGGAGCAACCAGCTCGACTTGCTACCCGGCATCATGTCCACTCCGGAGCGCCAAAGCTACCTGGCCTTTACACGCCCCTACCTCGACTTTCCCATTGTCATCCTTGCCCATGAAGGCGGCGCGAAACCACGCAACCTAAAGGGTTTGTACGGGCTGAAAATTGCCGTGGTGGAAAACTATGCGCCCCATGAATTGCTGCGCACTCACCACCCGGACCTGAATCTGGTGGCGATGCCCAACGTCAGTTCGACGCTGCAAGCCCTGGCCACCGATGAAGTGGATGCAGTCGTCGGCGACTTGGCATCCAGCGTCTGGAGCCTGCGCCAACTCAAGCTCGATGGCTTGTACGTCAGTGGCGAAACGCCCTATCGCTACCAATTGGCAATGGGCGTCCCGCAGGAACAGAAAATGCTGGTGGGCATCCTGGACAAAGTCCTCGCCGACCTTAGCTCAGCCGAAACCGATGCGATCCAGCAACATTGGGTCGGCAGCTTCACCGATCACCGCACCTTCTGGGTCGACCTGCTGACGTACGGCCTGCCCGCTGTATTGTTGCTCAGTACCGTGCTGGCGGTGGTCATTCGGATCAATCGCCGGCTCAGTTCGGAAATCTCCCGCAGGGTCGCCCTTGAACAAGAACTGCGCAGCAGCGAATACCACTATCGCGGCCTGGTAGAGAGCTTGTCCGCCATCGCCTGGGAAGCGAGCATCAGCGATTTCACCTACAGCTATGTGTCGCCCCATGCCGAAGACTTGCTCGGCTATCCGCGCGCCCACTGGCTGATTCCGGGTTTCTGGCGCAACATCATTCACCCCGCCGACCTCACGCGCACCGAAGCGTATTGCTACCGGGAAACCCGTGCCAATCGTGATCACAGCGTCGATTACCGGGTCATCACGGCGGACGGCCGTTGCCTGTGGGTGCGCGATATTGTCAGCCTGATCGAACACGGCCATGAGCCAGTGCTGCGCGGCCTGATGATCGATATCAGCGAAGCCAAGCGCACGGAGGAAGCCCTGCAACTGTCCGAGCAGAAGTTTGCGTCGGTGTTCCAACAATGCCCCGACATTCTGGTGATCGCCAGGCTATCCGATGGCTGCCTGCTGGAGGTCAACAAGGCATTCGAGGACCAGATTGGCCTGACCGCCGACGAGGTCGTGGGCAAAGCCGCCTCAGATCTGAATATATGGGACATTCAGGGCGTCGGGCCGGATTTGTTGCAGCGGGTACAGACCACCAGTATCCGCAACCTGGAAATGTCCTTTCTGCGCAGCAACGGCCAAGCGTTTACGGGGCTGATCTCAGCTGAGCCTTTCCAACTCGACACCACCGAAGCTCTGGTGGTGGTAGTGCGCGATATCACCCAGCTCAAGGAAACCCAACAGCAACTGCAAACCTCCGAAGAGAAGTTCGCCAAGGCGTTCCATGCGTCCCCCGACGGCTTGCTGCTGAGTCGCCAAAGGGATGGCCTATTGATTGAGGTGAACGAAGGTTTCAGCCATCTGACCGGATTCACCAGCGCCTCTTCCCTCGACCAATCAACCCTGGACCTGGGCATCTGGGTCGACCTCAACGAACGCAAGCACATGCTGGAATTGATGCAGCGCGACGGCTTCGTGCGTGATTTCATCTGCCATATCCGTCGCGCCGACGGCCAGCTTCGCCTCTGCGAAGTCTCCAGTCGCCCGCTGCCCATCGGTGACGAAGACTGCATGCTGACCATCGCTCGGGACATCACCGAACGCCAGCAGATGCAGGAAAAACTGCAACAGGCCGCCACGGTATTCGAGAGCACCGCTGAAGGCGTTTTGATCACCGACACACGACAGAACATCAGTGCCGTCAATCGCGCCTTCAGTGAGATCACCGGCTACAGCGAAATCGAAGCACTCGGCCATACCCCGAGCCTGCTAGCCTCGGGCCTGCATGACAGCGCATTCTATGCGGCGATGTGGCACCAATTGACGGCCCATGGACACTGGCAGGGAGAGATTTCCAACCGCCGCAAGAACGGCGAGGTGTACCCAAGCTGGCTGACCATCAGCGCCGTGCGTAACCGCGACCAATTGATCACGCACTTCGTTGCCGTGTTTGCCGACATCTCCAGCCTCAAGCTGGCCCAGGCACGCCTGGACTATCAGGCCCACCACGACCCGCTGACCGGTCTGCCCAACCGCACCCTGTTTGAAAATCGACTGCAGGCCGCCCTTAACGGCCAGCAGGAAAGCGGCAGGCAAGGCGCGGTGTTGTTTCTTGACCTGGACCGTTTCAAACACATCAACGACAGCCTCGGCCACCCGGTCGGCGACCTGCTGCTCAAAGACATCGCCGTACGCCTCAAGCAGCAACTGCGCGACGTCGACACCGTTGCCCGCCTGGGCGGGGATGAATTCATCATCTTGCTGCCCGGCTTGCAGCAGGCCGGCGATGCCCAGTATCTGGCGAACAAACTGCTCGACTGCTTTACACCCCCATTCCAGGCCGGTGACCATGAGTTTTTTATCAGCGCCAGTATTGGCACCAGCCTTTACCCACAGGATGGCACCGACGTCGCCACTCTGGTCAAGAACGCCGATGCTGCGATGTATCGCTCCAAGGCCAAGGGCCGCAACCGTGTCGAAAGCTATACCCGCGACTTGACGGCCCAAGCCAATGAACGCGTAGCGCTGGAGCACGAGCTGCGCCGTGCCATCGAACGTGAAGAACTGAGCCTCTATTACCAACCCAAGCGCAGCCTGTTGACCCAGGAGTTGATCGGCGCCGAAGCCCTGATCCGCTGGCATCACCCGACCTTGGGCGACGTCCCGCCCGAACACTTCATCGCCCTGGCCGAAGAGAACGGCACGATCCTGCAGATTGGCGACTGGGTGCTGGAACAAGCCTGTCGGCAGTTGCACGCCTGGCAAGAGGCTTTCGACGATTTCGGGCCACTGTCGGTCAACCTCGCAGGCGCGCAGCTGCGTCACCCCAACCTGTTGTCACGCATCGAACAACTGCTGCGCGATTACCGCCTTGAACCTGGCTGCCTGCAATTGGAGATCACCGAGAACTTCATCATGAGCCAGGCCGAAGAAGCCCTGGGGGTTCTGCATCAACTCAAACGCTTGGGCGTCCAGCTGGCGATCGATGATTTCGGCACTGGCTACTCGTCCCTCAGCTACCTCAAGCGCCTGCCCCTGGACTTCCTCAAGATCGACCAATCCTTCGTTCGAGGCCTGCCCGACGATCCCCACGACGTCGCCATCGTGCGCGCCATCATCGCGCTGGGCCACAGCATGCAATTCACTATCATTGCCGAAGGCGTAGAGACCCCCGCACAGCAAACATTCCTCGCCGCCGAAGGCTGTGAACAGATGCAAGGCTACATCGTCAGCCTGCCCCTGCCGCCGGAGCTTTTTGCCGCGAGCTTCCTTCGTACGAAGCTGGAGGATTTTTCGGATGGCACAGTGAACAAACCATCGTTATAATCCGCGACCTACTGAGGGCCTATAGCTCAGTTGGTTAGAGCAGGGGACTCATAATCCCTTGGTCGCAGGTTCGAGTCCTGCTGGGCCCACCAACTTGAAAGCCGCGCATTGCGCGGCTTTTGTGCATCTGGCATTTCACTCAAGCGGACAATTCACGCAGCGCCGCCGTCGCCAAAAAACCTGATCGGGAAGCGTAGCGATGATCTTTTTGCACGCGTTCGTCAATCCGGTGTAGAAGCTGCTCGGGTAAAGAAGCATTGAACCGTACCGACTTACCCAAGTAAGGCGCGAGATCAAAATCAACAATCGCCCAGACACCACCGGCGTAGTCCGGATTTTCGAGATGAGCATCAACCTCTTGCGCCTGCGGAAGGGTTTCCTCGTCGGCAACCAGCCCCTCGAGGTGCAGCGCCAGCGCCTCCCGTACATTATCCAACGCTTCGGAAAACGAAGAGCCCGCCGAGAAGCAACCGGGTACATCAGGGACTGTTACGCTGTAATCCGAATCAGCATCTTTATGTACTACCACTGGAAATTTCATCATTCCTCCTCTGAACAAGCCCACTGGGCTCCTTCACCGTCAGCCTGGCTCATCACTTAAGCCCTGCTGATTTAAAAATACTATGCAAAGTGCCTTTGGCAATCTCTGACTTGGGATGAGGGACGGTCACTCGCCCCCGCTTTATAGGATGTTTGAACTGGTGATGACTGCCCTTTGTCGCCACCTCAAACCATCCATCCGCAACCAGCAGATCAATTACCTCTCTACTTCTCATCGCCCCACCTTGCAGTGTGTATATTACACACTGCCAATGGGCAGCGCGCTTTTTACACACACAAAACATACCAATGAAAAGACCGTCCAACCTTGAACGGGCCCCAGACAAAATATGATGACAACGAGGTAGACCGTCTCACCAGCAAACTTCTGTCAGTTTTTATGCACTGGAGCGTTAAGCTCCCTAACGGCCCACGCTCAAAACTTCCGTGCCTGCCATCTCGGCCACACATGCCTGTAACATAAATCCCGATTACCCCCCGCACCGGAGTCCCCCCCTTGCCCGCCCTAGACGAAATCGACCGCCAACTGATCGCCGCCCTGCAGCTCAATGCCCGCGAAAGCGTGGCCATGCTTGCCCGGCAACTGGGGATTGCGCGCACCACAGTCACGTCACGCCTGGCACGCCTGGAGAAAACCCAGGTGATCACCGGTTACGGCGTGCGCTTGGGCCAGCGCGTCGCGGATGGGGGTTTGCAGGCTTATGTGGGGATTACCGTGCAACCACGCTCAGGCAAAGAGGTGCTGCGCAGGCTGAGTGCCATGGCGCAGGTGCAGCAGTTGTGTGCGGTCAGCGGCGAATTCGATTACGTGGCCTGGCTGCGCACCGATTCGCCGGAGCAACTGGACCAACTGCTCGACCAGATCGGCAGTGTCGACGGTGTGGAGAAAACCACCACCTCGATCATCCTCAGCAACAAATTGGATCGCGGACAGCCAATCTGATCGATAACTTCGTCATATTGACAAAAATCAGTGCAATCCGACGACACATTGCGTCTTATTAACGAGCGCTACGCTCCCTAAACTGGCTGCCATCTTTTCCTATACTCAACGGGCCATATCCCGCCGAGCCGTCAGTAAGGTCAGCCATGAGCATTCCGTCCAGCACTATCAGCAAGACCAATCGTCACCCAGCAGACGGCAAGAAACCCATCACCATTTTCGGCCCGGATTTCCCCTTTGCCTTTGATGACTGGATCGAGCACCCCGCCGGGCTGGGCAGTATTCCCGCCGCCAACCATGGGGCCGAAGTGGCGATCGTGGGCGCCGGTATCGCTGGTTTGGTCGCGGCCTACGAGCTGATGAAGCTGGGGCTCAAGCCAGTGGTGTATGAAGCCTCGAAGATGGGTGGCCGCTTGCGCTCCCAGGCCTTCGAAGGCGCCGAAGGCATCATCGCCGAGCTGGGCGGGATGCGCTTCCCGGTGTCGTCGACGGCGTTCTACCATTACGTAGACAAGTTGGGGCTGGAAACCAAACCCTTTCCCAACCCGCTGACCCCGGCGTCCGGCAGCACTGTGATTGATCTGGAAGGCCAGACCCACTACGCACAAAAACTCTCCGACTTGCCTGCGCTGTTTCAGGAAGTGGCCGATGCCTGGGCCGATGCACTGGAAGCCGGCTCGCAGTTCGGCGATATCCAGCAGGCGATCCGCGACCGTGATGTACCGCGGCTCAAAGAACTGTGGAACAAGCTCGTGCCGCTGTGGGATGACCGTACCTTCTACGACTTCGTCGCAACCTCCAAGGCCTTTGCCAAGTTGTCGTTCCATCATCGCGAGGTGTTTGGCCAGGTCGGCTTCGGCACCGGCGGCTGGGACTCGGACTTCCCCAACTCCATGCTGGAAATCTTCCGCGTGGTGATGACCAACTGCGACGACCATCAACACCTGGTCGTTGGCGGCGTAGCGCAAGTGCCCATGGGCATCTGGCGTCATGTGCCGGAGCGCTGCGCCCATTGGCCGGCCGGCACCAGCCTCAGCTTGCTGCATAGAGGCGCACCACGGGCAGGGGTAAAACGCATTGCTCATGCGGCCGATGGCCGTTTCGCCGTCACTGACAACTACGGTGATACCCGCGAGTACGCCGCGGTGCTGACCACCTGCCAAAGCTGGCTGCTGACCACCCAGATTGAATGCGACGAAACCTTGTTCTCGCAAAAAATGTGGATGGCCCTGGACCGCACGCGCTACATGCAGTCGTCGAAAACCTTCGTGATGGTTGACCGCCCATTCTGGAAAGACAAAGACCCGCAAACCGGCCGCGACCTGATGAGCATGACCCTCACCGACCGCCTGACCCGCGGCACCTATCTGTTCGATAATGGCGACGACAAGCCGGGGGTGATTTGCCTTTCCTACTCGTGGATGAGCGACGCCCTGAAAATGCTTCCCCAGCCTATCGACAAGCGGGTGAAGCTGGCCCTGGACGCGTTGAACAAGATCTACCCCAACGTCGATATCAAGGCACGCATCATCGGCGACCCGATCACGGTTTCCTGGGAAGCCGACCCGCACTTCCTCGGGGCTTTCAAAGGTGCACTGCCCGGCCACTATCGCTACAACCAGCGGATGTACGCGCACTTCATGCAGAAAGACATGCCCGCCGAACAACGCGGGATTTTCATCGCCGGTGACGACGTATCGTGGACGCCCGCGTGGGTCGAAGGCGCCGTACAAACCTCGCTCAACGCGGTGTGGGGCATCATGACTCACTTCGGTGGCAGCACCCACCCAGAGAACCCGGGCCCCGGCGATGTGTTCGATGAAATTGGGCCAATCGCCCTGGCCGAGTAAGGAGCTGAACATGCGTGTCGCCCTGTACCAATGCCCGCCGCTGCCGCTGGATGTGGCCGGTAATATCCAGCGCCTGCGCCAACTGGCGCAAGAGGCATCCGACGCCGATGTGCTGGTGCTGCCAGAGATGTTTCTCTCGGGCTATAACATCGGCGCCGAAGCCGTTGGCGCGTTGGCCGAGGCGCGGGATGGGGAGTCTGCCCAAGCCATTGCCGAGATCGCGCAAAACGCCGGGCTGGCCATTCTTTACGGCTATCCGGAGCGGGCTGACGATGGGCAGATCTACAACGCCGTCCAGTTGATCGACGCCGAGGGGCAGCGCCTGTGTAACTATCGCAAGACCCACCTGTTTGGCGATCTGGATCACGCCATGTTCAGCGCAGGCGACGATGATTTTCCGGTGGTAGAACTCAACGGCTGGAAGCTGGGGTTTCTGATTTGCTACGACCTGGAGTTTCCGGAGAATACCCGGCGTCTGGCCCTGGCCGGCGCCGAACTGATTCTGGTGCCCACCGCCAACATGGTGCCGTTCGATTTTGTCGCCGACGTCACCGTGCGTTCGCGGGCGTTTGAAAACCAGTGCTTTGTGGCCTATGCCAATTACTGCGGGCACGAAGGCGAGATTCATTACTGTGGACAAAGCAGCATTGCCGCACCGGATGGCCAACGTATCGCCCAGGCCGGCCTGGACGAAGCCTTGATCGTCGGCACCCTGGATCGCCAGTCAATCCTCAGCGCACGCGCCGCCAACCACTACCTGCAAGACCGACGCCCCGAACTCTACGGCGCGCTGCACAAGCCCTGACCCCACGGGTTTGCTAGCATAGGCACTTCTCACGCCTCGGAAGTGCCCATGCCTGCGCCGGTTCACCCTCACCCCGTTCATCTGACCCTGGCCAATGGCCTGCGAGTATCCCTGCGCCATGCGCCGCGCTTGAAGCGCTGCGCCGCCGTTCTGCGCGTGGCTGCCGGCAGTCACGATGTGCCATTGGCCTGGCCGGGGCTGGCACACTTTCTTGAGCATTTGCTGTTTCTCGGTACCGAGCGTTTTCCGGCCGGGGAAGGATTGATGGCCTACGTGCAGCGCCTCGGTGGGCAGGTCAATGCCAGTACCCGCGAGCGAACCACCGAGTATTTCTTTGAGCTGCCGGTGTCGGCCTTCGCTGACGGGCTGGCGCGGTTGGCAGACATGGTGACTCATCCACGCCTGACGCTCGACGATCAACGACGTGAACGCGAAGTGCTGCACGCGGAATTCGTGGCCTGGTCCGAGGACGCCAGGGCACAACACCAAGTTGCGTTGTTGCAAGGTTTAGCGGCCGATCACCCGCTGCGAGGATTCCATGCCGGCAACCGCGACAGCCTGACGGTGGAAAGCGACGATTTTCAGCAAGCCTTGCGCGAATTCCATAGGCACTTCTATCAAAGCGGGCAGATGACCTTGAGCCTCGCCGGTCCGCAATCGCTGGCAGATTTGCAAACCCTTGCCCAGCAGTTCGGTGACGAACTGATTGCCGGCCCCCTGCACCCGCAAACCGCACCACCACCCCTGATGCACGGCCAGGCACGCAGCTATCAACACACCGCCAGCCAGCACCTGCATCAGGTCATCACCTGTAACGCCCCCCGCCAAGCACTGGAGTTTCTCTGCACCTGGCTCAACGCTTCGGCGGCAGGCGGGTTGTTGGCCAAACTGAAAGCTAGCCAACTGGCCAGCGCGCTGCATGCGTCTGTGCTGTACCACTACGCGGACCAGGCGGTACTGGATATCGACGTTACCCTCGATAGCGACCGCCAACCGGCGACGCAGATCGAAGCCTTGTTGTATGACTGGCTGAGCTTTTTCGCACACAGCGACTGGAATCCATTACGTGAAGAGCTTGCCTTGCTCAATGCGCGTCAACAGCAGGTTCAAGGCGCCCTGACATTGGCTCGCGACGACAGCGAAGACCTGTCGGACCAAGGCATTGCAGCCCTCAAGACCATGCTGGCATCGCTGCATCTGCCCGCGTCTGAACACGGTTGGCAACTCCCACCGGGTAACCCCTTTCTTCGTGCGCCGGCCAAGGAAGAACGCGCCGGTTTGATCCGCGGCCAAACCAGCGCCCATCGGGGCTTGCGTACCTTTGCCCAGGATCGCTTACGGGGCCGGAGGGAGTTATCGGCGCTGACCTTCAGCAACGCACTGGCAGGTGACACCGACGAAGGCGCGCTGTACCTGCATTGGCGGTTTGACGCTGCCGTACCCGCCGGATTGGAAAGCCTGTTGCAGCCGTTGCGCGAGCAAGCCCGTCAAGCGGGTGTCGAGTTGTCTTGCGAAACCATTGGCAACGATTGGCGGGTGAACATGCACGGCCTTCACGAACCGATGCCGGCCGTGCTCGAAGCGTTGGCGCGCAGCCTGAGCAGCTCGGATGCACATCTGTCATCACCGACGCCCACGCCAATGATCGCCATTCGCGAACTTCTCAAGGCGTTGCCGGCTTGCTGCGTCGGTGTTTCAGCCGACTCCTCGGAGACACCAGCGTCGTGGTCCACCGCTCACTGGCAGGGGCTGGGTGCGGGTTTGCCTGCGGCCTGTGAAGCGGCGATCAAAATCGCCGCCGCCCGCTTGCCAGGGCAGCCGGCCAACATTCAATGCACACCTGAAGTTCTTGACGGGGAGCGGATCTGGCACCCGGTGAACACCGCATCCAGCGACGCTGCGCTGCTGCTTTTTTGTCCAGTGCCGAGCCAATCTCTCGTCGATGAGGCCAACTGGCGACTGCTCGGGCATATGCTCCAGGGCCCGTTCTACCAACGTTTGAGAGTTGAGCTGCAAATCGGCTACGCCGTGTTCAGCGGCATCCGACAAGTCAACGGGCAAACCGGCCTGTTGTTTGGCGTGCAATCGCCCAGCCTGTCACTGGGCAGGATCGCCGAACACCTGCAAGCCTTCCTGCAACAACTGCCGTCTTTGATCGAACGCAGCGCAGACGTGGGCAATCAGCCTCTTGCGCAGCAATTCACGGCGCAGGCACTCCCCGTCAGCCAAGCCGCCGATTTGCTTTGGCACGCGCAGTTGGCGGGTCATTCGTCGAGTTACCTGGATCAACTTCAACACCTGATCCAAAGCCGCACACGCGAGGACTTGCAGCACGCAGCCCAACAACTCCTTGAAGCAGCAGGCGGCTGGCGTTGCGTAGCTAACGGCCCGCGTATCAGCGATGACTGGCAAGCGGCACAATGATCGTTGCCAACCCTGCAACAGGCTTTTTCCATCGAGACAGCGCTAACTTGAAAAGAATTGCGTAACATTGCGCAGCAATATCTGAACATCTCCAGTGGGAGGTGGACTATATGTATTACTTGGTAGTGAACGTCCCATCCCTTGATAGGAGTAAGAATATGACCTGGTCCAAACCTGCTTACACTGATCTGCGTATTGGTTTCGAAGTCACCATGTACTTCGCCAGCCGTTGATTGGCTGAGTAATACAACGCCTCGGTTCGCCCGGGGCGTTTTTGTTTTGAGCTGCGCTTGATGGAGCGATCATGTTTGTCCAGATTCTAGGTTCCGCCGCCGGCGGTGGCTTCCCGCAGTGGAACTGCAACTGCGTGAACTGCGCAGGCTTTCGCGATGGCAGCCTGCGGGCCCAGGCGCGCACCCAGTCGTCCATCGCGATCTCCGACGACGGTGTGAATTGGGTACTGTGCAACGCGTCGCCGGATATCCGCGCGCAACTCCAGGGCTTTGCGCCCATGCAACCCGGGCGCGCCCTGCGCGATACCGGTATCAGCGCAATCATCCTGATGGACAGCCAGATCGACCACACCACTGGCCTGTTGAGCCTGCGTGAAGGCTGCCCGCATCAGGTGTGGTGCACCGACATGGTCCATGAAGACCTGAGCACCGGGTTCCCGTTGTTCACCATGCTGACCCACTGGAACGGCGGCCTGGCCTGGAACCGCATCGAACTGGACGCCAGCTTCACCATTCCGGCCTGCCCCAACCTGCGTTTCACCCCACTGCCGTTGCGCAGCGCAGCGCCGCCCTACTCGCCGCACCGCTTCGACCCGCACCCCGGTGACAACATCGGCCTGATCGTCGAAGACCTGCGCACCGGCGGTAAACTGTTCTACGCCCCGGGCCTGGGCAAGGTCGACGCGCCGCTGCTGGATATCATGGGCGGCAGCGATTGCCTTTTGGTAGACGGCACGATGTGGGATGACGATGAAATGCAGCGCCGTGGCGTCGGCACCCGCACCGGGCGCGAGATGGGCCACCTGGCGCAGAACGGCCCGGGCGGTATGCTCGAAGTGCTGGAGCAGTTGCCCAAGCAGCGCAAGGTGCTTATCCACATCAACAATACCAATCCGATCCTCGATGAAGATTCCCCCGAGCGAGCCGAGTTGGTGCGGCGCAATGTCGAAGTGGCGTACGACGGCATGAGCATTGAATTGTAGGAGCCACTGAAATGACTGACACACCGCTGACGACCGCCGAGTTCGAAGCAGCCTTGCGGGCCAAGGGCGCCTTCTACCATATCCATCACCCCTACCATGTGGCGATGTATGAAGGCCGCGCTACCCGCGAGCAGATCCAGGGCTGGGTCGCCAATCGCTTCTATTACCAGGTGAACATCCCCCTGAAAGACGCCGCGATCCTGGCCAACTGCCCGGACCGTGAGATCCGCCGCGAGTGGATCCAGCGTTTGCTCGACCACGACGGCGCACCGGGGGAAGACGGCGGTATCGAAGCCTGGCTGCGCCTGGGCCAGGCCGTTGGCCTCGACCCGGACCAGCTGCGCTCCCAGGAACTGGTGCTGCCCGGCGTACGCTTCGCGGTGGACGCCTACGTCAACTTCGCCCGCCGCGCCAGTTGGCAGGAAGCTGCCAGCAGCTCGCTGACCGAGCTGTTCGCGCCGCAGATCCACCAATCGCGCCTCGACAGCTGGCCGCAGCACTACCCGTGGATCGACCCGGCCGGCTACGAATACTTCCGCACCCGCCTGGGCCAGGCTCGTCGCGATGTGGAACATGGCTTGGCGATCACCTTGCAGCACTACACCACCCGCGAGGGTCAGGAGCGCATGCTGGAAATTCTCCAGTTCAAACTGGATATTCTATGGAGCATGCTCGATGCAATGAGCATGGCCTACGAACTCAAACGCCCGCCCTATCACAGCGTGACCGAGCAGCGGGTGTGGCATAAAGGGATCACCCTATGAGCTTTGATCGCAGCAAAATACCGACCTGGCGCCAGGGCTACCGTTTCCAGTATGAGCCTGCGCAAAAAGGCCATGTGCTGCTCTATCCGGAAGGCATGATCAAGCTCAACGACAGCGCCGCGTTGATCGGCGGTTTGATCGACGGCGAGCGCGACGTGGCAGCCATCATCGCCGAGCTGGACCAACAATTCCCCGACGTACCGGAGCTCGGTGAAGACATCGAGCAATTCATGGAGGTCGCCCGTGCTGAGCACTGGATCACCCTTGCCTGAAAAACCCGCCATCGGCTTGCCGCTGTGGCTACTGGCCGAGTTGACCTATCGCTGCCCGCTGCAGTGCCCGTACTGTTCCAACCCGCTGGATTTCGCCGAGCAGGGCAAAGAGCTGAGCACCGAGCAATGGATCAAGGTGTTTCGCGAAGCCCGCGAGATGGGTGCCGCACAGCTGGGGTTTTCCGGGGGTGAACCACTGGTGCGACAGGACTTGGCCGAACTGATCGCCGAGGCCCGCAAGCTGGGCTTCTATACCAACCTGATCACCTCCGGTATCGGCCTGACCGAGCAGAAAATCAGCGACTTCAAAAAGGCCGGGCTGGACCATATCCAGATCAGTTTCCAGGCCAGCGACGAACAGGTGAACAACCTGTTGGCCGGCTCGAAAAAAGCCTTCGCGCAAAAGCTGGAAATGGCCCGTGCGGTCAAGGCACACGGCTACCCGATGGTGTTGAACTTCGTCACCCATCGGCACAATATCGACAAGATCGACCGCATCATCGAGCTGTGTATCGCGCTGGAAGCGGATTTTGTCGAACTCGCCACCTGCCAGTTCTACGGCTGGGCGCAGCTTAATCGCGTGGGCTTATTGCCGACCCGAGACCAGTTGGTGCGCGCCGAACGCATCACCAATGAATACCGCGCCAAACTGGAAGCCGAAGGTCATCCGTGCAAGCTGATCTTCGTGACACCGGATTATTATGAAGAGCGTCCGAAAGCCTGCATGAACGGCTGGGGCAGCATCTTTCTGACGGTGACACCGGACGGCACCGCCCTGCCCTGTCACGGCGCGAGGCAGATGCCGGTGCAGTTTCCCAATGTGCGCGACCACAGCATGCAGCACATCTGGTACGACTCGTTTGGTTTCAATCGCTTTCGCGGCTACGACTGGATGCCCGAGCCCTGCCGCTCATGCGATGAAAAGGAAAAGGATTTCGGCGGCTGCCGTTGCCAGGCGTTCATGCTCACCGGTGACGCCAGCAATGCCGACCCTGTATGCAGTAAGTCCGAGCAGCACGGCATCATCCTGCAGGCACGGGAAGAAGCCGAACATGCCACCCAGACCATCGAGCAACTGGCCTTTCGCAATGAGCGCAACTCACGGCTCATTGCAAAAGGCTGAGGGCTTCAACGCTTGGCGATGATGTACACCGCGTGGATGATGCCAGGGAAGTAACCGCACAGGGTCAGCAGGATATTCAGCCAGAATGCACCGCCGAAGCCTACTTGCAGGAACACACCCAGTGGCGGCAGCAGAATAGCGATGATGATACGAATAATGTCCATGGGTCAGCTCCAGAAAATCGGCTCGTGTGAGCCGTGTAGCTAATCGACATTGGCGGTTCGTGAGGGTTCAGTGGATTCTGGCATCGGGCCATCTCACGCCAGAATCTGCAGACCATGCTTCTTCACGACGCTCAACAACTTGAGTGCCATGCCGCTGGGCCGTTTCTCGCCCGACTCCCATTTTTTGACCGTGGAAGCACTGGTGTTCAGGTAGCGGGCAAATACAGGTTGGCTGACATGGCTGCTTTCACGCAGTTGCTTGATCTGTTCGGCAGGGATTTGGTCCGGCATGGCAGATAAGCATGCTTCATCATATTCTCGAAGCGTGGTTTTGCTGATGGCGCCGATGGCATGAAGCGCTTCGGCAGACTGATGAATGGACTCAAGCGCCTCACTTTTATACTTCTTGGTCATGATGTATCTCCACAAACTCCCTGAGATCCAGCATGCGCTGAATCTGTGCTTCGTTTAACCCTTCATAAGTTTTGGCAAGTGTTCGAAACCAGACAAGTTCGCTCTGCGTTATATTGCTTTGATCCTGCTTCGCGAACAGAAACTGATAAACCCAATAATGCCTGCCCTTGGCCAATACAACAGACCGATGCCGATTCTGGTTGAGACGTTTTTTCCAGACACCACCTCCCAGATTATCTGCCTGCCCCCTCAACATTTCGCCAAACGCCTTCCTCAACTCAGAATCGCAGATCCAGACTTTAGTGGCCGCCTCGGCAAATCGCCTTGTTTTGAACAACCTGAGCCTCATGGAGATCCCTTCCTAAAACATACCACCCAGTGGCATAGATTAAAAGTCGAGCACGTCGTGCCCCTCCGGCAGTCCTTGCCGACGCTCGCTAAAAAGCCATCGTTTCCAAAGAGACTCAATAAACGTTTTCACACCAGAAATTACTCAGGCAAAAAAACGCCCCCAGCCAAAAGAATCAGGCTGAGGGCGCCGCGTATACCGCGAGACGGTTCAGGAATTGGACGGTTAAACAGCAATGCCCTTTCGGCATTGCAGTTGCGCGGTGCGCACCCGTGAGAAGGCGCGGGCCAGGCGCAGGAGCATTTCGTCGATGTTGCTTTTGCTCACCGTCAGCGCCGGTGTGAAGCGCAGGCAGTCGGGTTGCGGCGCGCTGAGGATCAGTCCCTCTTGCAGCGCGGCTTTTACCACCGCATCCGCAGAATCATCCGATAAGGTAAGCCCCCACATCAGGCCATTCCCGCGCAATGGGCCATGGCCGTAGCGATAGGCCAGACGGGCAAGCCCTTCGCCCAGGTGACAGCCCAACACGCGTACATGCTCAAGAAAACCGGGCTCAAGCACGGTATCGGTGACGGCCAACCCAGCCGAGGCCATCAATGCATTGCCATGATGGGTGCCTTCCAGCTCACCCACTTCAAAGCAACAGGCCTTGCCCCGTGCCAGCAGCGCCGCCAACGGCACACCGCCGCCCAGGCCCTTGCCCAGGGTGATGATGTCGGCATGCACGCCGTACTGTTGCTCGGCAAGCAAGGTGCCACAGCGGCCCATGCCGGTTTGCACTTCGTCGAGGATCAGCAGGACCCCCAGTTCGCGGCACAGCCGCTCGACGCCTTTGAGATAGTGTTCGGTCGCCGGGATCACGCCGGCTTCGCACTGGATCGGTTCCAGCAGAATGGCCACCGTCTGGGCATCCACGGCAGCATGCAGGGCGGGAAGATCATTGAAGGGAACGTGACTGAAGCCCGACAATTGCGGTTCGAAGCGGTTTACCAAGGTACCAGCCGAAGCGGCTAGCGTAGCGAAGCCATGTCCATGGCAACCGTTGCTGGCGCTGATAATGCGATAGGCCCCGCCACGGTGCAGTTGCCCCCACTTGCGCGCCAGTTTGATTGCCGCCTCGCAGGCTTCCGCGCCGCTGTTGAGCAGGTAAGCCTGGTCGCTGCCGGTATGCTGGCAAAGACGCTCGACGAGATTGAGTTGGGCACGGTTATGCAGGCCATTGCCGGGATTGATCAGCGCCTGGGTTTGCGCAGCCAGGGCCTTGATCAATACCTGTGGGCTATGGCCCAGGCTGTTGGCGGCATTGCCTTGGCTGAAGTCCATATAGGCACGCTCATCACTGTCCCACAGCCACGAGCCCTGGCCTCGCACAAACACTTGAGGTGGGCGCGCCACAGTGGGCATCAAATGCTCGGTTGAATGCGTGTCGCGTGGGGCATCCTGGATCAGGTCATCCAGGCTCGGGGCGGGGCGGCGGATGTTGAACAGATTCACAACTTACCCCCATTGGCAACCTGACCTTGGTGGTTACGGCCGGACCATTGCACCTGAGGTTTTTTTGCCTTGCCTATGTAAACGCTATCAACAAAAACGCTGTTCATTGTCCGATCCGGCCCTGTAAGCCCTGCGAATAGGCGCTAGACTAGGCGTCTCGGGGGCCAGCGGCCATTTCGATTTTCCAGCTTTTTCGATAAGTAAGCCTTATGGATTTCAAGCAACTGCGTTATTTCGTCGCGGTGTATGAGGAAGGCCACGTAGGGCGTGCTGCGGAGCGTCTTTCGATCTCGCAACCGGCCTTGTCACAACAGATTCGCCAGCTGGAGCAGAACCTTGATGTAAGTCTGTTCGAACGCAGCAGCAAGCGGCTGCTGCCGACCCTGGCGGCGCACACCTTATACAACCACGCGTTGCCGCTCATTGATGGCATGCAGCAAGCCGTCGAAGCGCTACGCAACTTCAAGGGCCAGGCCATGCGGACCCTGGCCATCGGCGTGCTGCAAACCGTGCACACCAGCCTGGTGCCGCAAATGCTTGAGCGCGTGCGCAAGGCCCAGCCTCATTTGGTGGTGCAGATTTACGAGCTGACGGGGCTTGAGATTGAGCGGCGGTTGCTCAACGGCTCCCTCGACATTGGCATCAGCTACCTGCCACCACGCCAGCCAGGCCTGCACGGTGTGCTGCTGTATGAAGATGAGTTGAAGGTGGTGATTCCCGACGACCATCCGCTGCGCGAATTCAAGAAAGTCTCGCTCAAACAAGCTGCCGAGTTACCGATGCTGCTGTTGGGGGAGGAGTTTCAAGTCAGGCAGATCTGGCAGGGCCAGTTGGCCAACCTGGGGCGGCGGCCGCAGGTGCAAGCGGAGCTCAACACCATGGTGGGAATACTCGACAGCCTGCCCCACACCAAGCTGGCGACGGTGCTACCGGGGCGTTCCCAGGACGAACACAACAGCCAGGCGCTTTTGTGGAAACCCTTGAGCGAACCGAGGGTGCCATTGAAGGTGGGGCTGGTGTGCCGCGATGTGCAACGCCAACAGGCCACCGTCGCATTGCTGCGCACCCTGCTGGAAGACGTGATGAATGCCCCGCAGGCAAGCGCCTGACTTTTTCGCGGGCAAAAGAAAACCCCGCCGAAGCGGGGCTTTGCAGACTGTTTCCCTGACATCCATTTCACTCCGCCGTCCTGGCAGAATCCTACGTGTCCGTGTTGTTGCTTTGCGCTTCCTGCGCGACGTCCATGTGAAGTAGATTATCCGTGGATCCAATTTGGCGATAGAGGACGATTAGCAGCACGTCATGTAAGAGATTGCTTACACGCCCTACAGGCCCTTAAAACAGTGCTTCATCCATCAGGAACAACGATTCGCTACCGGCTTTTACCGACGCGCTCAACGAATGAATGCGCGGCAGCAGACGGGCAAAGTAGAAACGTGCAGTCCCCAATTTGCTGGCGTAGAAAGCCTCCTCGGCCTCTTTGCCCAACGCGGCCTTGGCCATGCGCGCCCACATATAGGCGTAGGCCATGTAGCCGAATGCATGCAGGTACTCCACCGACGCTGCACCGATTTCATTCGCGTTGCTCTTGGCGCGGTCCAGTACCCAGGCCGTCAATTCATCCAGGTTATCCACCGCTGCGCTGAGCGGCGTGGTGAACTCGGCCAGCTCGGCCCCCGATTCAGCGATGAACTGGCGGATCTCATCGGCGAACAGCGTGTAGAACGCACCGCCGCTGCCGACGATCTTGCGTCCCATCAAATCCAGCGCCTGAATGCCGTTGGTGCCTTCGTAGATCTGGGTGATGCGCACGTCACGCACCAACTGCTCCTGGCCCCATTCGCGAATATAGCCATGGCCACCAAACACTTGCTGGCCGAGCACAGTGGTTTCCAGGCCCAGGTCGGTGAGGAACGCCTTGGCCACGGGTGTCAACAACGCCACCAGGTTATCGGCGCGCTCGCGCGCCTGCGCATCGTCGCTGAACTTGGCGATGTCCAACTGCGTCGCCACGTAGGTGGAGAACGCACGACCGCCTTCGTTGGCCGCCTTCATGGTCAGCAGCATACGGCGTACGTCCGGATGCACGATGATCGGATCTGCCACTTTATCCTTGGCCTGTGCACCCAGCGGGGAGCGGCTTTGCAGGCGGTCGCGGGCGTATTCAATCGCGTTCTGATAGGAGCGCTCGCCGGACGCCAGGCCCTGGATGCCCACCCCCAGACGCTCGTAGTTCATCATGGTGAACATCGCCGCCAGGCCACGGTTAGGCTCACCGACCAGATAACCCACGGCTTCGTCGAAGTTCATCACGCAGGTCGCGGACGCCTGGATCCCCATCTTGTGTTCAATCGAACCGCAGGTCACCGGGTTGCGCGCGCCAAGGCTGCCGTCGGCGTTCACCATGAACTTGGGCACCAGAAACAGCGAGATGCCCTTGGGCCCCGCCGGTGCATCCGGCAGTTTGGCCAGCACCAGATGGATGATGTTCTCGGTCAGGTCGTGCTCGCCACCGGTGATGAAGATCTTGGTGCCGCTGACCTTGTAGGAACCGTCCGCCTGAGGCTCGGCCTTGGTGCGAATCATGCCCAGGTCGGTGCCGGCATGGGCTTCGGTCAAGCACATGGAACCTGCCCACTCACCGGAATACATCTTCGGCAAGTACGCGGCCTTGAGCTCTTCGCTGGCGTGGGTGTTGATCGAGACACAGGCGCCGGAGGTCAGCATCGGGTACAGGCCGAATGCCAGGCTCGACGAGTTGATCATTTCTTCAACCTGCGCCGACACCGCCTTGGGCATACCCATGCCGCCATAGGTCGGATCGCCGCCCACACCCACCCAGCCGCCTTCGGCGTAGGTCGCATAAGCCTGGGGGAAACCGTCCGGGGTACGCACCGCGCCGTCGGTCCAATGGCAGCCTTGCTCATCGCCGCCGCGGCTCAAGGGCGCGATGGATTTGGCGGTAACCTTGCCGGCCTCTTCGAGGATCGCCTCAACGGTTTCGGCATCAACGGTGTCTGCCAATGCCGGCAGTTCGGCCCAAGTCTTGGCGACTTCAAAAACTTCGTTGAGGACGAAGCGCATATCACGCAACGGCGCTTTGTAATCAGCCATGGCAAACCTCGTGGGAACATGAAAAGTGATTCGATAGGATCGGTTTTACAGACCCCGAGTGTACCCGAACAACTTTTCAGACACATAGGGTCTGCTTGTGACTATCTGGTATTTTTAAGTCACAGTAAATACAGCGCGCTGACTCAACCCGCAGCGCTTTGCGTGCGCACCGCGCCACGACGGGTTTGCCCGGCCGCAATCACGCAGTTACGCCCGGCGCCCTTGGCGGCGTACAGCGCCTGGTCGGCGGACTTGAGCACCTCTTCAGGGTTACGCTGCTCGGCCTGACGCTCGGCCACGCCGATGCTGACCGTCACCGACACGCTGGAGGCTCCGCTGCCCGCACGCCGTTGACGGCCTTGGTGGTCGTCATGAGGACGATCCGGGTTACGCAACTTGATGGCGTAGCCGGCAATGATCTCGCGAATCTCCTCCAGGTGCGGCATGCATTCATCCAAGGTCTTGCCGGCAAATACCACGGCAAATTCTTCACCGCCATACCGGTAGGCGCGCCCGCCGCCGTTGACCTTGGACAGCTTGCTCGCCACCAGGCGCAGCACCTGGTCGCCCACGTCGTGGCCATGGGTGTCGTTGAAACGTTTGAAGTGATCAACGTCACTCATCGCCAGCACATAGTTGCGCCCCAGCCGTTGCATGCGTTCGTTGAGGGCGCGTCGTCCCGGCAAGCCGGTCAGTTCGTCGCGGAACGCCATTTGATAGGCTTCGTGGGCCACACCGGCAGCAATCATCAACATCACTTGGCTGCACATGATGTTGAGGGTGAACGGCAGGATGAAGGTTTGCGGCAACATCCAGAACAGGCCCAAAAACCCCACCAATTGGGCGGCGTGCAGCGGGCGCGGCTGATACCAATACTGGGCGGCCAGGGTAAGGAAGCCGATCAGGAACATGGGATAGGACAGCTGGATCAGGCTCATCCACGCGCCATGCAGCATCGGCCAGCGAATCTCCGCCAACCAGCCCAGCAAAGCCTGGGGGAAACTTTGCTCCAGGGCCAGCGCCACACTGCCCACCGCCAGCAACACCGCGCAGCGGGCGACGAAGTCACGGAACAGATGGGTTTTTTCCTGCCACAGCGCATAGATGCTGAACAGCAACGGCAACAGCAGGCAACACAGGTGGAACACCACCGCGGCGTCGTCACGCACGCGGCCATTGTCGCGGTAGAAATCGGTCTGGGTATCCAGCAGGAAATAGGCGACGTACACCGTGATCATCAGGAACAGTTCACGCTGGCGCCGATAGACCGCGCAGTACGCGCCGCCGAGCAGCAGGACCAGGGTCGGCAACACGTTGAAGAGCGAGGTGAAGAAGACGTTGAGGTCCTTGACGTACGCAGCCGAAAGCCCGGCCAGCAACAGCAGCAGCGAAGGTAGGAAATGACTGAAACGTACAGCAGACACGCGTGACAAGGGTAAAACTCCGACCCGCAAAATAATGGCACTGTGCCTTTATGCAGCCAGTTAAGCACAACCGGGCTGACACGTATCACATTGCCACTACTGTAACGGCAGCGGGTTGTAATCCCTGAGTGCATTACTGCGGTTTTTTATGCCCGTACTCTGTAGGAGGGCAAAAAAAACCGCCGCGTCCCGAAAGAGGCGGCGGTTGCAGAAAGAACCGGTAAGGCTTAGTAAGCTAGGCCGAAGTCTTCTTCTTTCATGTCCATCAGGTTGTTGGCGCCCGACAGCATGGTCGCCACGTGGGTACGGGTACGCGGCAGGATGCGCTGGAAGTAGAAGCGCGCGGTCTGCAACTTGGCGGTGTAGAACGCCTCTTCGCTGGTACCGGCAGCCAGTTTCTCGGCGGCCAGGCGCGCCATGTCGGCCCAGAAGTACGCCAGGCACGCGTAGCCGGAGTACATCAGGTAATCCACCGAAGCGGCACCGACTTCTTCGCGGTCTTTCATCGCGGCCATGCCGACCTTCATGGTCAACTCGCCCCACTCCTTGTTCAGTGCCGCCAGCGGTGCAACGAACTCTTTAACCGCGTCGTTACCCTCGTTGGCCTGACAGAACTTGTGCACAATCTTGGTGAAGCCCTTGAGCGCTTCGCCTTGGGTCATCAGTACTTTGCGGCCGAGCAAGTCCAGGGCCTGGATGCCGGTGGTGCCTTCGTACAGCATCGAAATACGGCTATCGCGCACGTTCTGTTCCATGCCCCACTCGGCGATGAAGCCGTGGCCACCGTAGATCTGCACGCCGTGGTTGGCCGATTCAAAGCCGACTTCGGTCATGAACGCCTTGGCGATCGGGGTCATGAATGCCAGCAGGCCATCGGCCTGTTTCTTGGCTTCGTCATCGGTGCCGTACTTGACGATGTCCACTTGCTTGGCGGTGAAGTACACCATCGCGCGGTTACCTTCGGCGAAGGCTTTCATGGTCAGCAGCATGCGGCGTACGTCTGGGTGCACAATGATCGGGTCAGCGGCTTTGTCCGGTGCTTTAGGGCCGGTCAGGGAGCGCATCTGCAGGCGATCACGCGCATATTTCAGGCCACCCTGGAAGCCGATTTCGGCGTGGGCCAAGCCTTGCAGGGCAGTGCCCAGGCGAGCGGTGTTCATAAAGGTGAACATGCAGTTCAGGCCTTTGTTCGCCGGGCCGATCAGGAAACCGGTGGCCGCGTCGAAGTTCATCACGCAGGTGGCGTTGCCGTGGATGCCCATCTTGTGTTCCAGGGAACCACAGGTGACCGCATTGCGCTCGCCCACTGAACCATCGGCGTTGGGCAGGAACTTGGGCACGATAAACAGCGAGATGCCTTTGGTGCCGGCCGGTGCGTCCGGCAGGCGGGCCAGTACGATGTGGACAATGTTGTCGGCCATGTCGTGTTCACCGGCCGAGATGAAGATCTTGGTGCCGGAGACTTTGTAGGAACCGTCAGCCTGAGGCTCGGCCTTGGTGCGCAGCATGCCCAGGTCGGTACCGCAGTGTGGCTCGGTCAGGCACATGGTGCCGGTCCATTCGCCCGACACCAGCTTGGTCAGGTAAGCCTCTTGCTGCTCGGGGGTGCCGTGCTCGGAAATGGTGTTCATCGCGCCATGGGACAGGCCAGGGTACATGCCCCACGACCAGTTGGCTTCGCCGACCATTTCGCTCACGGCCAGGCCCAGGGACTCCGGCAAGCCCTGGCCGCCGTGCTCCACGTCATGGGCCAGGCTCGGCCAGCCGCCTTCGACGAACTGTTTGTAGGCTTCTTTGAAACCGGTAGGGGTCTTAACGCCTGACTCACTCCAGGTACACCCTTCGATGTCGCCCACGCGGTTCAGCGGTGCCAGCACTTGCTCACAGAACTTGGCGCCTTCTTCGAGGATGGCGTCGACCATGTCCGGGGTAGCGTCCTGGCAAGCCGGCAGGCTCTGATAGTGCGCTTCATAACCGAGCAGTTCGTCACGAACGAAGCGAATATCACGCAAGGGGGCCTTGTAGTCAGGCATAGCGATAAACCTCTGCTGATGTATCTGGGATGAACAACCGCGTGGATTTGTTATGGCGGTCAAACAGGTGTTTGAAACATACGTTTACGACCCAGGGTTGTCAAGCGTCGGCCAGATGCCGTTTGTCTTGACGCAGGTCATCGCCAGGCACGGCAAGGCCTGCGGCGGGATGCCACTGCAAAAAACGAATAGAGAACTAGCTCAGGGCCAGGCACAGGCGAATGTAGGAGGGGGCTTGCTCCCGATAGCGGTAGGTCAGCTATGAATGGGCACGCTGATACACCGCATCGGGAGCAAGCCCCCTCCCACATTTTTAATTGAGTTCAGCAGGGGATCAGGCGTAGGTATCGATCAACGTACCGAGCATTTCATCCGAAGCCTTGGCGACTTTTGCCCCCAGCTCGACTTGAAACTTGCCCTGGGCCATTTCCACCATATTGCTCGCCGAGTTTGACGCTTGGGCGCGGTCATTGGCTTGCAGACGATCGCTTTGCGCGGCCGATGGCTGGGCTGTTGCGGCGCTGGCAATCTTGCCGGCCGCCTGGTCGACACGGTTCTGCCCGGTCTGAATACTGCTCAGGCCCGAATAAAACGCGCTGCTTCCAGAGATTTCCATGGCTTAAGCCTGCCTTGAGAGAATCGTGAAGGTGGATTGAAGCAGACATACCGGCAAAAGGCTCGTCAAAAACACTAATGGCATAATGCCTTGCGATAGCCAAAATCAGTCAAGCAGGTCCAACTCCAGGTACTCCGCCACGGCGGCGGCACCGGCATCCTTGAGCTTCGGCACTCGCCCCAGGCAGGGCGCCGGCAAGCGCTCGGCCAGGGTGGCGAGGTTTTCTTCCAGACGAGAGGTCTTGGGATCGATGATATTCGCCACCCAACCGGCCAGCGGCAAGCCGTCCCGTGCGATCGCTTCGGCGGTCAACAACGCGTGGCTGATGCAGCCCAGGCGCACGCCCACCACCAGGATCACCGGCAATTTGAGCGCGATGGACAGGTCAGACAGGTTGGCCTGATCGGCCAAGGGCACGCGCCAGCCGCCCGCCCCTTCGATCAAGGTAAAGTCGGCTCCACGGGCCAGAATCTGTTGCATCGGCTTGAGCAACGATTGCACCGTCAGCCCCACGCCCGCCTCGCGCGCAGCCAGATGCGGCGCGATAGCCGGCTCGAATGCCACCGGGTTGACCTCGGCATAACTGAGCGGCAATGAGCACTCGGCCAGCAACGCCAGGGCATCGGCATTGCGCAAACCCTGGGCAGTCAACCGGCACCCCGACGCCACCGGCTTTCCGGCGGCCGTGCTTTTGCCTGCGAGCCTGGCAGCATGCAACAGGCCGGCCGCGATAGTGGTCTTGCCCACATCGGTGTCGGTGCCGGTGATGAAGTAAGCGACGCTCATAGCGGTTTCTCCAGTACGGCGTACACCACCTGATACGTGGCGGGCAGGCCCTGAGCCTGACGGAACTGCTCGTATGCGTCTACCAGTGCAACAATCCGCGCGCGCCCCGTCAAGCCGCCGGGGCGGCCGGGGTTGAGGTTATGGGCGCCCAACGCTTTGAGCTCGTGGGTCAGGCTGCGCACATCCGGGTAATGCAGCACATGGGGCTGTCGCGCGAGACTCACCACCCGCAAGCCGCTGGCCGCACATAACTGCTGATAAGCCTCGAAGGTGCGAAAGCGATTGACGTGAACCAAGCCGTCTACCGCTCGCCAGCTTTCGCGCAGTTCATCCAGGGTACCCACGCACAGGCTCGCGAACGCCAACACACCGCCAGGTTGCAATACGCGCTGAGCTTCGCTGAGCACTGCATCGAAGTTGGCACACCATTGCACGGCGAGGCTGGAGAAGAGCAGCTCGAAGCTGTCAGCCTTCAGCGGCAAGCGTTCAGCATCGCCAGCCATGAAATGCGCGGCGCCGCCCAACGGACGCGCGTGGTTGAGCATGCCTTCGGCGATATCCAGCGCCACGCCCTCGCTCCCGGGCAAACGCTCACCCAGCACGCGACTGAAATACCCTGTGCCGCAACCCATATCCAGCCAGCGTTGTGGCGAAAGCTCGCTGGGCAAACGGCGGAGCAACTCATGCCCTACTGCGCGCTGCAACTCGGCCACGCTGTCGTAGCTGGCCGCTGCACGGGAGAACGAGGCAGCAACCTGGCGCTTGTCCGGCAAGGCACCCGGCAAACAAGGGTGGGATAAGTCAGTCATCAACACACTCATGCAAAAAAGCCTGGATGGCCCCCGCTACACCGTGGGGGTCTTCCAGAAGAAACGCGTGACCGGCCTGTTCAATCAGGCCGACTTCTACATCCGGGAGCAACGCCAGCAGGTCACTGGCGGCTTCGGCAGGTACCAGCCCATCCAGGCCGGCAAACAGATGCAACTGCGGCCCGCGAAATGCCTGCAAGGCCGCGCGGGTATCCAGTTGGGCCAGCAGCTCCAGGCCGGGCATCAACACGCTGGGGGCGGTATGCGGCGCACCGCTGACCAGCAAGCGCGAGAGCCCGCGAGGCTCCTGCGCGCCCTTGGCACACAACAGGCCGAAGCGCTTGAGGGTGACCTGGGAGTCGGCGTGGCAGCCCGCCAGGAACGCATCGAAGGTCTCGGCGGGCATCCCGTGGGGCCAGCCATCATGGGCGACGAAACACGGGTTGCTCGCCAGGGTCAGCAAACCGCAGCAACGTTCGCCACGGCGTGCCGCCAGCTCCGAAGCAAGCATCCCGCCCAGGGACCAGCCCCCGAGCCAGACGTCGTCCGCCAGCGTCGCATCGAGCTCGTCGAGCCATTCATCCAGATCACTGGAATCCAGCGCCGGTAAAGGCTCGATCTGTACCCGCAGGTGCTCGTTGAGGCCCTGCAGTGCCGCGGCCAACGGTTCCAGCGGCGACACACCGAGCCCCCACCCGGGCAGCAGTATCAGGCGATCACGCATGGTCGGGCTCCGCTGCGTTCAACAACCGGAAACATTGCTCTAATCCGTTTAACAATAGCTGCACCTGCGCTTCGCTGTGCGCCGCCGTCAATGTCACACGCAACCTTGCACTGCCGGCCGGTACAGTCGGCGGGCGGATTGCAGTCACCATCAGCCCACGCTCGCGCAGCATCTGTGACAGACGCAATGCCCGGGCGCTGTCGCCAATCAAGATCGGCTGGATCGGCGTAAAGCTGTCCATCAATGCCAGGCCCATCTGCTCGGCACCGCGACGGAACTGGCGGATCAACCCATTGAGGTGCTCACGCCGCCAGTGTTCGCTGCGCAGCAGTTCCAGGCTTTTGAGGGTGGCGCAGGCCAGTGCCGGTGGCTGGCTGGTGGTGTAGATATACGGCCGGGCAAACTGGATCAGGCTTTCGATCAAGTCTTCACTGCCTGCCACAAATGCCCCGGCGGTGCCGAAGGCTTTGCCCAAGGTGCCAACCAGCACCGGTACATCGTCCTGACTCAAGCCAAAATGTTCGACGATGCCGCCGCCATGGGCGCCCAGCGGGCCAAAGCCATGGGCATCATCTACCATCAGCCAGGCACCTTTGGCCCTGGCTTCCCGGGCCAGCGCTGGCAGGTCGGCCAGGTCGCCGTCCATGCTGAACACACCATCGGTGACCACCAGCGTACTGCCGGTGGCCTTTTCCAGGCGCTTGGCCAGGCTGCCCGCGTCGTTATGCAGATAGCGCTTGAACCGCGCCCCGGACAATAAGCCGGCATCCAGCAACGAAGCATGGTTGAGGCGATCTTCCAGCACCGTATCGCCCTGCCCCACCAGCGCCGTGACCGCGCCCAGGTTGGCCATATAGCCGGTGGTAAACAGCAACGCACGCGGGCGCCCGGTCCAGTCAGCCAGGGCTTCTTCCAACTCATGGTGCGGCGTGACGTGACCCACCACCAAATGCGAAGCGCCGCCACCCACGCCCCAACGAGCCGCACCGGCGCGCCAGGCTTCGATCACCTGCGGGTGATTGGCCAGGCCCAGGTAATCGTTGTTGCAGAACGCCAGCAATGGCTGGCCATCCACCACCACTTCAGGGCCTTGGGGGCTCTGAAGCAACGGGCGTTGACGGTAAAGATGTTCGGCACGGCGGGCCGCGAGGCGCGCGGCGAGATCAAAAGACATGCTGGCCTCGATCAAACAGCGGCGTTATAGAACTGCTCGCTGCTCTTTTGCTCCACCAGCGCCTGCTCGATCGCTGCCTGATGAACTTCATCGGCGTGCTCTTCACGAGCTTCGGGCAGGATGCCCAGGCGTGCGAACAGCTGCATGTCCTTGTCAGCCTGAGGGTTGGCGGTGGTCAGCAATTTATCGCCGTAGAAGATCGAGTTGGCACCGGCAAAAAACGCCAGGGCCTGCATCTGCTCGTTCATGGCTTCGCGGCCAGCGGACAGGCGCACGTGGGATTGCGGCATCAGGATGCGCGCCACCGCCAGCATACGGATGAAGTCGAAGGGGTCGATGTCCTCGGCGTTTTCCAACGGCGTACCGGCCACCTTCACGAGCATGTTGATCGGCACCGACTCCGGATGCTCTGGCAGGTTGGCCAGTTGGATCAGCAGGTTGGCACGGTCGTCGAGGGACTCGCCCATGCCGAGGATGCCGCCCGAGCAGATCTTCATCCCCGAATCACGCACGTAGGCCAGGGTTTGCAAGCGCTCGCTGTAGGTACGGGTGGTGATGATCGAGCCGTAGAACTCTGGCGATGTGTCGAGGTTATGGTTGTAGTAATCCAGGCCGGCCTGGGCCAGCGCTTCGGTCTGGTCCTGGTCGAGACGACCCAGGGTCATGCAGGTTTCCAGGCCCATGGCCTTTACGCCTTTGACCATCTCCAGCACGTAGGGCATGTCTTTGGCCGACGGGTGTTTCCACGCCGCGCCCATGCAAAAGCGCGTCGAGCCGATGGCCTTGGCGCGGGCGGCCTCTTCGAGGACCTTCTGCACCTCCATCAGCTTCTCTTTTTCCAGGCCGGTGTTGTAGTGACCCGACTGCGGACAATATTTGCAATCTTCCGGGCAGGCGCCGGTCTTGATCGACAGCAGGGTCGATACCTGCACGCGGTTGGCGTCGAAATGCGCGCGGTGCACGGTCTGCGCCTGGAACAACAGGTCATTGAACGGCTGCACGAACAGGGCTTTGACTTCGGCCAAAGACCAGTCGTGACGCAGGGTGGCAGAGGTGCTGGCGCTCATGGGCGATTCCTTGATTATGCTTTGGCTAACGCTGCGGGAAGGGCAATACCCACAGGCACGACACGGATGCTCGGCATATTTAAGGAAGATTCATGCACTGTCAACCTGAGTACAAACACCAAGTTTACATCTGGTCAAAAAACAAACAGATCTGTCTGATCTGTGACGAATGCACAGACTCCGCCGAAAATGTATGCAATACCTGCGAAACAGAACTGCCATGGCTGCTTGAGCATTGTGAACAGTGCGCCTTGCCTTTGCCGATGGACGGGTTGATCTGCGGCCAGTGCCAAAAACACCCTCCGGCCTTTAACCAGGTGATCGCACCCTGGACCTACAGTTTTCCCATCGACACCCTGGTCAGCCGCTTCAAGCATCAGGCTCGCTGGCCGCTGGGCCACATGCTGGCGCGCCTGCTGGGGCAGCACTTGCAGCACCGCTTCGATAACGCCGAACTCAACCGCCCCGACTATCTACTGCCGGTCCCCATGGCCCGCAAACGCCTGCGCCAACGCGGCTTTAACCAGGCGCAGATGGTGGCTCGCTGGCTCAGTAGCGCGCTCGACATTCCCCTCAATGAGCACGCGCTGCTGCGCCCGCTTGAAACCGTGGCGCAGCAAGACCTCGACGCCAAGACGCGTAAGCGTAACCTGCTCAACGCCTTTGCCCTGGCGCCCGGCGCTCAAGTCGCAGGGCAACACCTGGCGCTGGTGGACGATGTACTCACCACCGGCGCTACCGCCCACAGCCTGGCGCGGTTATTGATGGGCGCCGGCGCACGCCAGGTCGATGTCTACTGCCTGGCCCGCACCCCCAAACCCGGCCCCTGACTTGACTCCCCTGCTTCAGGGCGGCAACGTCGGCTTATCTCATCCAAGCGTATGCCCATGTCTCTGCCCAGCCCACTCAGCCAGCACATCATCCGTCGCCCCCAACGCATTGCCTTGCTGGGGCATATCGCCGAGCAGGGCTCCATCACCCGTGCCGCCAAAAGTGCGGGGTTGAGTTACAAGGCCGCCTGGGACGCCATCGATGAACTGAACAACCTGGCGCAAAAACCGCTGGTGGAACGCAGCGTCGGTGGCAAAGGCGGTGGCGGCGCCAAGCTGACGCAAGAAGGTGAACGAGTGCTGCGCCTTTATCAGCGCCTGCAAGTGCTGCAGGCCGAGCTGCTCGGTTCGGACGAAGCGGCCAGTGACTTCAACCTGCTCGGCCGCTTGATGCTGCGCACCAGTGCACGCAACCAATTGCACGGCCAGGTCATCGCCATCGACAGCCAGGGCCGCAACGACAGGATTCGACTGCAACTGGCCGGCGACCTGTACCTCGACGCCCAGATTACCCACGACAGCACCCAACGGTTGGAGCTGCAGGCTGGCGTGGAAGTGGTCGCCCTGATCAAAGCGGGATGGCTGGAGTTGCGGGCGATCGGGCACCCAGAAACACCTGGACACAATTGCATGAGCGGTGTGATCGAGACGATTCTCGACGCCGAGGACGGCCCCAGCGAGGTGCGTATCGCCTTGCCCAACGGCCAGGTGTTATGCGCGCTGGCACCGCCCGCTGCACTCCTGGTACTCAACGCTGCCGAGGGCCAGCCGATCCAGGTGCAATTCGCACCCAGCAATGTGCTGCTCGGGACCCCGGTATAACGTCTTCAGGCTGCAACAATTTGGTCACAACCGCTCCTTAAGGTATCTGCAAAAATCGCGGGAGCCTGAGATGAGCCTATTAGAAGAAAACCAAGCCACTGACCTTGAACAAATGGTCGGCCTGACCCGCCGTCGCTTTATCGGCGCGGGCGCCCTGTGCGGCGCCGCGATGTTCCTCGGCGGTAACCTGCTGAGCCGCAGCGCCCTGGCGGTGAATGCTGCCTCCGCCAGCCCGCTGCTGGGTTTTACCAGCATCGCCGCCGCCACCAGCGACACCATTACCCTGCCCCCTGGCTACAGTGCTTCGGTGCTGATCAGTTGGGGCCAGCCGCTGCACAAGAACGCCCCGGCTTTCGACCCGTCGGGCAATGGCACGGCCAAGGCCCAGGAACAGCAATTTGGCGACAACAACGACGGCATGAGCCTGTTTCCGTTCCCGGGCGACGACAACCGCGCCTTGATGGCGATCAACAACGAATACACCAACTACCGCTACCTCTACGCCCACGGCGGCGCGCCACAATCGGCCGAGGAGGTACGCAAGGCCCTGGCCAGCGAGGGCGTGTCGGTGATCGAAGTACGGCGCAAGGGCGACACCTGGCAGTTCGTCCAGGACTCACGCTACAACCGGCGCATCCATGGCAACTCACCAATCCGCTTGAGCGGCCCCGCTGCCGGCCATGACTGGTTGAAAACCACTGCCGACAAAACCGGCAAGAAAGTCCTGGGTACGTTCCAGAACTGCGCCAACGGCAAGACACCGTGGGGCACCTACCTGACCTGCGAAGAGAACTTCACCGACTGCTTCGGCAGTAGCAACCCGCAGCAAGCGTTCGACGCCGGGCAGAAACGCTACGGCGTAGTGGCCGCCAGCAAAGACATCAACTGGCACCCGCACGACCCACGCTTCGACATGGCCAAGAACCCCAACGAACTCAACCGCCATGGCTGGGTGGTGGAAATCGACCCGTTCGACCCGCAATCCACTCCGGTCAAGCGCACGGCCCTGGGCCGCTTCAAACATGAAAACGCGGCGCTGGCCGAAACGCGCGACGGCCGCGCCGTGGTGTACATGGGCGACGACGAACGCGGCGAGTTCATCTACAAGTTCGTCAGCCGCGATCAGATCAACCACAGCAATCCGAAAGCCAACAAAGACCTGCTCGACCACGGCACCTTGTACGTGGCCATCTTCGATGCGGGCGACGGTAACGCCGATCATCCCAAGGGCAAAGGCCAATGGGTTGAACTCACCCATGGCAAAAACGGCATCGACGCCGGCAGCGGTTTCGCCAACCAGGCAGAGGTGCTGATCCATGCGCGCCTGGCCGCCAGCGTAGTGAAGGCCACGCGCATGGACCGCCCGGAGTGGATCGTCGTCAGCCCCACCGACGGCCAGGTCTACTGCACCCTGACCAACAACGCCAAGCGCGGCGAAGACGGCCAGCCGGTGGGCGGCCCCAACCCGCGAGAGAAAAACGTCTACGGCCAGATCCTGCGCTGGAAAGCCGACGCCGATAACCACGGCGCCACAGACTTTACCTGGGACCTGTTCGTAGTGGCCGGAAACCCGGGCGTGCACGGTGGTACGCCGAAGGGCGGCTCGTCCAATATCAACCCACAGAACATGTTCAACAGCCCCGACGGCCTGGGCTTCGACAAGGCCGGGCGCCTGTGGATCCTCACCGACGGCGACTACAGCAACGCGGGCGACTTTGCCGGCATGGGCAACAACCAGATGCTGTGTGCCGACCCGAGCACCGGGGAAATCCGCCGTTTCATGGTCGGGCCGGTGGCGTGTGAGGTCACCGGGATCAGCTTTGCGCCGGATCAGAAGACGTTGTTTGTGGGGATTCAGCATCCGGGAGAAACCGGTGGTTCGACTTGGCCTGAACATCTGCCGAACGGCAAGCCGCGTTCGTCGGTGATGGCGATTCGGCGGGATGATGGCGGGATCGTAGGCGCCTGACAGGGCCTCATCGGGGGCAAGCCCCCTCCCACAATTCTGAATTGCGAATACATTCAAATGTGGGAGGGGGCTTGCCCCCGATTGCAATAGCACAGCCACCACCTATCCCAGCCCCGGTGCGTTACCATACCCGGCCGGACGCGGCGCCCTGCTGCGCGCAGGAGTTCGCATGGCTCACCCGTTTGAAACACTCACCCCTGATCTGGTCCTCGACGCCGTCGAAAGCATCGGCTTTCTCAGCGATGCGCGCGTGTTGGCGCTCAACAGCTACGAAAACCGCGTGTACCAGGTGGGCATCGAAGACGCCGAACCGCTGATCGCCAAGTTCTACCGGCCCCAACGCTGGACTAACGAGGCGATCCTCGAAGAGCACCGCTTTACCTTCGAACTGGCCGAGTGCGAAGTGCCCGTGGTGGCCCCGCTGATTCACAACGGCGAGAGCCTGTTCGAACACGCAGGTTTCCGCTTCACCCTGTTTCCCCGCCGTGGCGGCCGCGCGCCAGAGCCAGGCAACCTCGACCAGCTTTATCGCCTTGGGCAGTTGCTCGGCCGTTTGCACGCCGTGGGGTCAACCCGCCCGTTCGAACATCGCGAAGCCCTGGGCGTGAAGAACTTCGGTCACGATTCCCTCAACACCTTGCTCGAAGGCAACTTCATTCCCAAAAGCCTGTTGCCGGCCTATGAATCCGTGGCCCGCGACCTGCTCAAGCGTGTGGAAGAGGTTTATAAAGCCACGCCGCACAAGAACATCCGCATGCACGGCGATTGCCACCCCGGCAACATGATGTGCCGCGACGAGATATTCCATATCGTCGACCTCGACGACTGCCGCATGGGCCCGGCGGTGCAAGACCTGTGGATGATGCTCGCTGGCGACCGCCAGGAATGCCTGGGCCAGCTGTCGGAACTGATGGACGGCTATCAGGAGTTCCACGATTTCGACCCCCGCGAACTCGCCCTGATCGAACCGTTGCGCGCCTTGCGCCTGATGCACTACAGCGCCTGGCTGGCACGGCGCTGGGACGATCCGGCGTTTCCCCACAGCTTCCCGTGGTTTGGCACCGAGCGGTATTGGGGCGACCAGGTGCTGGCGTTGCGTGAGCAACTGTCGGCGCTCAATGAAGAACCGCTAAAACCCTTCTGACTGCTTTGCTTTATGTGGGAGCGAGCCCCCTCCCACATAAAAATCCCCATTGCCAAGCAAGTCCCCATTGTCTGACAAATATCCTTACAATCGCGCTTTGTTAGCTGCCTAAGCAAGGATTCTGCAATGCAAGCCGCCAACCCTCGCAAGGGGTACATCCTGGGCCTGAGCGCCTACGTCATCTGGGGTCTGTTCCCGCTCTATTTCAAAGCCATCGCCAGCGTGCCCGCCGCCGAGATCATCGTGCACCGCGTGCTGTGGTCAGCGCTGTTCGGCGGCTTGCTGTTGATGGTGTGGAAGCACCCTGGCTGGTTTCGCGAACTGCGTGACAACCCCAAGCGCCTGGCGATCCTGGCACTCAGCGGTTCGCTGATCGCGGCCAACTGGCTGACCTATGTGTGGTCGGTGAACAGTGGGCGCATGCTTGAAGCCAGCCTGGGTTACTACATCAACCCGCTGGTGAATGTACTGTTGGGTATGTTGATACTCGGTGAACGCCTGCGCCGCCTGCAATGGGTGGCGGTGGGGTTGGCGGCGGTCGGTGTGGCGCAACAAGTGTGGCAGGTGGGTAGCTTGCCATGGGTGTCGCTGGCGCTGGCGTTGACGTTCGGTTTTTACGGCTTGATCCGTAAACAGGCCCCGGTCAAGGCACTTCCGGGGCTGGTGGTGGAAACCTGGATGCTGGTGCCGATTGCCGTCGCCTGGTTGCTGTTCAATCCATCGGCCCACAGTGCACAACTGGAATTCTGGAGCACCTCCGAAGCCTGGTGGTTGGTGGCCGCAGGTCCGGTAACCCTGATTCCATTGGTCTGCTTTAACGCCGCAGCACGGCATTTGCCCTATACCGCACTGGGCTTTTTGCAATACGTGGCGCCGACCCTGGTGCTGTTGGAAGCGGTATTGCTGTTCGGCGAACACCTGGCGCCGGCCACGCTGATTGCCTTCGCCTTCATCTGGGCCGGGCTGGTGATCTACAGCATGGATGCATGGCTGACGGTGCGCAAACGCTGATCAAATAACGCACAAACCTTTGCAAGCCACGGCGCCCGTGGCTTGCAGCGTTTCACCCCAAGGTTATCCACAACCTGATCCCCGCCATTTGTGCACAAGCCCTTGAAACTGCTCGCTTTTTGCTCAGCTGACGGAGAAGTCCGGCCGACGTGGCCTGGCGCCGGGTCTCTACAGGTTATCCACAGGCCCATGCAAGATTTCCATGCATAACCTTGTGGGTGGTTATTCCTCGTTGCGCAGTTCCACCATCAAGTCGTCGGCCAAGGTCTCAAGCGATTCCTGCAAGCGCTCCAGAGACAACGTGGACGGCACCTGCAACAAAGCCTCGGCGTTGAACAATGGGTCCCCGCTCATGGGCGCCGGGCGTACATCGGTACTCAAGCGCTCCACGTTGACACCCTGCTGGCTCAACAGCGCAGTAATCTCGCGCACGATGCCCGAGCGGTCATTGCCCACCAGCGTCATCACAATCGATTTGGACACTGCCGCCTGCCCTGTACTGCCCTCGCCCACCAGCACGCGTATGCCGTGTGAGGATAAGTCTTCCAGCGCGCCCACCAGTGCCTGACGTTGCTCCGTCGGCACGCTGACCCGCAGGATCCCGGCAAACTGCCCAGCCATGTGGGCCATGCGGCTTTCCAGCCAGTTACCACCGTGGGCGGCAATGTTCTGCGCGATGCGTTCAACCAGGCCGGGTTTGTCGGCGGCGATAATTGTGAGTACAAGATGGTCCATGGCGAAGCCCTCTGGAATTCAATCTACAAGGTGGACCCGGGAGCCCTCGAAAACAAATCGTGTACCATTTTTATATTTATCTGGAACAATCCAATAGTTTTTTGAGAACATCCGGTTCTCCGCTGTGACCGTACGACCAAAGTGGGTCGCTAAACGACGTATTTAGTCTAATTTTCACAACCGCAAGTCATCATGTAGTATGCCCAACCGTGCACTACATAATGAAAATCTGAAAAAGCGCATAAGCTCCGCAGAGTGAGGCAAGCAATGACTGAACACGTTCAAGTCGGTGGCCTGCAGGTCGCCAAAGTCCTGTTCGACTTCGTGAACAACGAAGCCATTCCCGGTACCGGCATTACTGCCGACCAGTTCTGGGCCGGTGCCGACAAGGTCATCCACGACCTGGCACCGAAGAACAAAGCCCTACTCGCCAAACGCGACGATTTCCAGGCGCGGATCGATACCTGGCACCAGACTCACGCCGGCCAGGCCCACGACCCGGTGGCCTACAAAGCCTTCCTGCAAGACATCGGATACCTGCTGCCAGAAGCCGCAGACTTTGAGGCCTCGACGCAAAACGTCGACGACGAAATCGCGCGCATGGCCGGCCCGCAACTGGTGGTGCCGGTGATGAATGCGCGCTTCGCCCTCAACGCCTCGAATGCGCGCTGGGGCTCGCTGTATGACGCGTTGTACGGCACCGACGCCATAAGCGAAGCCAACGGCGCCGAAAAGGGCAAGGGCTACAACAAGGTGCGTGGCGACAAGGTCATCGCCTTCGCCCGCGCCTTCCTCGACGAAGCCGCACCGCTGAGCGCGGGCAGCCACGTCGATTCCACCGGCTACAAGATCGTCGACGGCAAGCTGATCGTGAGCCTCAAAGGCGGCAGCAACAGCGGCCTGCGTGACGATGCCCAGTTGATCGGTTTCCAGGGCCCCGCGGCCGAGCCGATTGCGCTCCTGTTCAAACACAACGGCCTGCACTTCGAGTTGCAGATCGACGCCAGCACCCCGGTCGGCCAGACCGATGCCGCCGGCGTCAAAGACGTGCTGATGGAAGCCGCGCTGACCACCATCATGGACTGCGAAGACTCCGTTGCCGCCGTGGATGCCGATGACAAGGTGGTGATCTACCGCAACTGGCTCGGGCTGATGAAGGGCGACCTGGCCGAAGAAGTGGCCAAGGGCGGCAAGACCTTTACTCGTACCATGAACCCTGATCGCGCCTACACCGGCATCGACGGTAACGACGTGACCCTGCACGGCCGTTCGCTGTTGTTCGTGCGCAACGTTGGCCACCTGATGACCATCGATGCGATCCTCGATAAAGACGGCAACGAAGTGCCCGAAGGCATCCTCGACGGCCTGATCACCAGCCTGGCGGCGATCCACAGCCTCAATGGCAACAACACGCGCAAGAACAGCCGCACAGGTTCGGTGTACATCGTCAAACCGAAGATGCACGGCCCGGAAGAAGCCGCGTTCACCAACGAGCTGTTCGGTCGCATCGAAGAGGTGCTGAACCTGGCGCGTAATACGCTCAAAGTCGGGATCATGGACGAGGAGCGCCGTACCACGGTCAACCTCAAGGCCTGCATCAAGGCCGCCAGCGAGCGCGTGGTGTTTATCAACACCGGCTTCCTCGACCGTACCGGCGACGAAATCCACACCTCCATGGAAGCCGGGGCGATGGTGCGCAAGGCCGCCATGAAGGCGGAAAAATGGATCGGCGCCTACGAAAACTGGAACGTCGATATCGGCTTGAGCACCGGCCTGCAAGGCCGTGCACAAATCGGTAAAGGCATGTGGGCCATGCCCGACCTGATGGCGGCGATGCTTGAGCAGAAAATCGCCCATCCATTGGCCGGTGCCAACACCGCCTGGGTACCGTCGCCGACCGCTGCGGCGCTACACGCGTTGCACTATCACAAGGTCGACGTATTTGCCCGCCAGGCCGAACTGGCCAAGCGCGAACGCGCCTCGGTGGACGATATCCTCACCATTCCTCTGGCCAGCAACACCGATTGGTCGGACGAAGAGATCCGCAATGAACTGGACAACAACGCCCAGGGCATCCTTGGCTATGTGGTCCGTTGGATTGACCAGGGCGTTGGCTGTTCGAAAGTACCGGACATCAACGATGTGGGCCTGATGGAAGACCGCGCCACCCTGCGTATCTCCAGCCAGCACATTGCCAACTGGCTGCGCCACGGCGTCGTCAACCAAGACCAAGTGATGGAAAGCCTCAAGCGCATGGCGCCGGTGGTGGACCGTCAGAATGCCGGGGACGCGTTGTATCGTCCGTTGGCGCCGGATTTCGACAGCAATATCGCGTTCCAGGCAGCGGTGGAGTTGGTGATTGAAGGGACCAAGCAGCCCAATGGGTATACCGAGCCGGTGTTGCACCGCAGGCGTCGGGAGTTCAAGGCTAAAAACGGCCTGTAAATGAAAAAGCCCTGATCGAGAGATCAGGGCTTTTTAGTTGGGTTGAGGATGACTGAACTGGCGCAATCGGGAGCAAGCCCCCTCCCACATTCTAAAAGTGTTCGCAGTTCAAAATGTGGGAGGGGGCTTGCTCCCGATGAGGCCATCACAGCATCACAAAAATCAGGAAGCCATCCCCAACTCCCGCTTCACCAACTTCGCCAACTTCACGCTATCTATCGGCTTGAGCAAGAAATCCACCACACTCAAGTGCATCGCGTCGATCACATCCGGCGCTTCGGCGTCACCCGACATGATGATGATCGGCAGCGCCGCCCGGGTCGACTCACGCACCTGACGGATCAACTCCAGGCCGTTGCTGGGCTGCATGCGCAGGTCGGTGATCAGCAAACCGATAGAGCCGCTCGATTTCAACAAATCCCATGCCGCCTCACCACTGTCGGCGGTCAAGCAACGAATACCGTCCAGCCCCAGGATTTCCGCCAACAGTTCACGCGCATCCTTGTCGTCGTCCACGATCAATACGCGTTGGGGCGGTAAATCAGGCTCGAGCATCACGGCGCTCAACGCCTCGCGCTCGGCATCACTCAAAATATCGTGGTCGGACATACGTTTCTCAGCAGTTCTAAATCAATCTCCCAGCACTCGTCAGACATCTGTGCAAGGTCGAACAATGTGCACTTCGTCGGAAAGTTTGCCTAGTGGGCGTTCTACGGGGTTTGGACGATAGTCATGTAAGGTTTTTCCCTAGTTTTGCAGCGTTTTCACCGACCTAGACTTACGTCCAATGGGCACCCGCGGTGCAGGAGTCGACCATGCAGCACGATAACGACAAAAAAACTGCGGTCACTGTTATGAGTAAAGCTGATGCATTCGCACAGGCGGGTAAAACTGCTGTGTTGCAGAACATCCACGGCACCTTGCAATTGCTGCAACGCTTCCCGCCGTTCAACCAGATGGAACCGGCGCACCTGGCCTTTCTGGTGGAACAGTGCCAACTGCGCTTCTATGGCCAGGGCGACAGCATCCTCAAACCGTCGGGCGGGCCGGTCGAGCATTTCTATATCGTCAAACAGGGCCGGGTGATTGGCGAGCGGCCAGACTCGCCAGATCCCACCTTCGAAATCACTACCGGCGAGTGCTTCCCCCTCGCCGCATTGCTGGGTGAACGTGCGACCCGCACCGAACATAAAGCCGCGCAAGACACCTTCTGCCTGCAACTGAACAAGCCGGCGTTTATCAAGCTGTTTGCCCTTTCCAGCCCGTTTCGTGATTTTGCCTTGCGTGGTGTCAGTAGCCTGCTCGACCAAGTCAACCAGCAAGTGCAGCAAAAAGCCGTGGAAACCCTCGGTACCCAATACTCCCTGAATACCCGCCTGGGCGAATTGGCCATGCGCCACCCGGTGACGTGCAGCCCGCACACGCCGTTGCGCGAAGCGGTCACGTTGATGCACGAGCAACAGGTCGGCAGCATTGTGATCGTGGACGAACACAAGGCGCCCCTGGGCATCTTTACCCTGCGTGACCTGCGCCAGGTGGTGGCCGACGGCACCAGCGATTTCAGCCAGGGCATTGACGGCCATATGACCCAGGCGCCGTTCTTCCTGAGCCCGGACCACAGTGCCTTCGACGCCGCTATCGCCATGACCGAACGGCATATCGCCCACGTGTGCCTGGTCAAAGACCAGCGCCTGTGCGGCGTGGTGTCCGAGCGTGACTTGTTCTCGTTGCAACGCGTGGACCTGGTGCACCTGGCCCGCACTATCCGCAACGCGCCCCGGGTCGACAACCTGGTGGCAATCCGCGGTGAAATCGGTCAGTTGGTGGAACGTATGCTTGCTCATGGCGCGTCTTCCACACAGATCACCCACATCATTACGCTGCTCAACGACCACACCGTCTGCCGGGTGATCGAGTTGACCCTGGCGGAAAAAGGCGACCCCGGCGTGCCATTCAGTTGGCTGTGTTTCGGCAGCGAAGGCCGCCGCGAGCAAACGCTGTACACCGACCAGGACAACGGCATTCTGTTCGAGGCCAAGGACGCCGTCGAAGCTGCCCAGATCCGTGAGCGGCTGCTTCCCCTGGCACAGCACATCAATCAAAGCCTGGCGCTGTGCGGCTTCAGCCTGTGCAAAGGCAATATCATGGCCGGCAACCCCGAGCTGTGCTTGTCCCGGGTAGAGTGGGCGCGGCGCTTCGGCGCGTTTATTCGCGAGGCGACGCCGGAGAACCTGCTTAGCTCGAGCATCTATTTTGATTTGCGTGCAGTGTGGGGCGACGAGCGTGGTTGCGAGCAACTGCGTCAGGGCATTCTCGATCAGGTCGCGGACAACCGTTTGTTCCAGCGCATGTTGGCCGAAAACGCATTACGCCAGCGCCCGCCGGTGGGACGCTTTCGCGAGTTCGTGCTGACCCGCAAGGGCGGCGAAAAGGCCACCCTGGATCTCAAGGTGCAGGGCTTGACCCCCTTTGTCGACGGCGCACGCCTGCTCGCCCTGGCCAATGGTATCCACGTCAACAACACACTGGAGCGCCTGCGTCAGTTGGTCGACAAGCAAGTGATCGAGCCCCTGGATGGCGCGGCCTACGAAGAGGCCTACCACTTCATTCAGCAAACCCGTATGCAGCAGCACCAATTGCAGACCCGCGAGAACCAGCCCTACTCCAACCGCGTCGACCCCGACAGCCTCAACCACCTCGACCGACGTATCCTGCGTGAATCCCTGCGCCAGGCCCAGCGCCTGCAAAGCAGCCTGACCTTGCGGTATCAACTGTGAGTTGGTTCGGCTGGTTTCATAAGCAAAAACCGGGGCTGAATGCCGCGCAACAACAGCGCCTGGAACAACTGCCCAAGCCTTGCGCATTGGGCGATGGTTCGTTGCGCAACCAACGCTGGGTCGTGGTGGATCTGGAAACCAGCGGCCTGAACCTAAACCGTGACCAGGTGCTGTCCATCGGCGCCGTGGTGATCGAGGACGGTGCGGTGGATTTTTCGCAACTGTTTGAACGCACCCTGCAACGTACCGACACCAAACTCAGCCCCAGCGTATTGATTCATGGTCTCGGCCCCAGTGCGATTGCCGCCGGCAGCGACCCGGCCGAGGCGCTGCTGGATTTCATGGCATTCGTGGGCGACAGCCCGTTGCTGGCCTTCCATGCACCGTTCGATCAACACATGCTGGGCCGGGCGCTCAAGGACAGCCTGGGTTATCGACTGGCCCACCCGTTTCTCGACGTGGCCGACCTGGCACCGCTCTTGTGCCCCGACGCCACGCTGCGCGAGGCCGGGTTGGACGACTGGGTCAAGCATTTCCAGCTGCAGGTCGGCGAGCGTCATCACGCCAGCGCCGATGCACTGGTCACGGCGGAGTTGATGCTGATCCTGTTCAGCCGTGCACGGCAGCAGCAGATCGACACGCCCCACGCGCTGCAAGAGCGTTTGGCCCAGTGGAAACGGCGCCAACAAGCGCCATCGTTTTAATGTCACCTCCCGACAGACGCTAATTGCGCCCACCCCACGCCTCTGACACAATCGCGAATAATTCTCGTTAGTTTAAACCTACTATTTATTCGGTGATGCCTTGTCGTCGGTCCAGACCCCACACAGTGAGCTTGTTGGCGCGTTGTATCGCGACCATCGTAGCTGGCTGTTGGCCTGGCTACGCCGCAATGTAGCCTGCCCGAGCCGCGCCGAGGACCTGAGCCAGGACACCTTCATGCGCCTGCTGGGCCGCGACGGCTTGCGCGAGCCCCGTGAACCCAGGGCGTTCCTGGTGGCCATCGCCAAGGGCCTGCTGTTCGACTACTTCCGTCGTGCCGCTCTGGAACAGGCGTATCTCACCGAATTGATGCTGATCCCCGAAAGCGAACACCCATCGCCCGAAGAACAGCAACTGATCCTTGAAGACCTCAAGGCCATCGACCGCCTGCTCGGCAAGCTGTCGAGCAAGGCCCGCGCCGCGTTCCTCTATAACCGCCTAGACGGCCTGGGCCACGCAGAAATCGCCCAGCGCCTCGGTGTGTCGGTGCCCCGTGTGCGCCAGTACCTGGCCCAAGGTATACGTCAGTGCTACATCGCGCTGTATGGCGAGCCGTCGTGACAGCCATTGGCTCCAAACCGGTTTCGGCACGGGTGCTGGATGCCGCGATTGCCTGGCAACTGTCTCTGGACTCGGGCGACGGCAGCGCGGTGGAACAGCAAGAGTTCGCCAAATGGCTGGCCAGCGATGAGGAACATGCCCGCGCCTGGCGCCAACTGGGCATGCTCGATCAGCGCTTCAGCGTGGCCGCCGGCCCGGCCCGGGCGGCGTTGCTGCAATCGCGCCACGGCATTCGCCAGCGCGTACGCAAGCTGGGCCGTGGCCTGGCGAGTATCGGCCTGGTGTGTGGCCTGGGCTTGTTTGCCGGCGAGCGTTATGTGCCGATCCACTATTGGCTGGCCGACCAGCGCACCGCCACCGGCGAGCAACGCACGCTGAAACTGGACGATGGCACCTCGATCAACCTCAATACCCATAGCGCCATAGATGTGCGCTTCGACGAACAGCGCCGATTGATTGTGTTGCAGGAGGGCGAAATCCTCGTCGAAACCGGCCACGACGATTCACGCCCGTTCTATGTGCAAACCCGCGACGGCAGCCTGCGAGCGCTGGGTACCCGGTTTATCGTCAAGCGCGAAGACGACGCTACGCGCTTGAGCGTGTTGCAGTCCGCCGTGGCCGCCCAGCCTGAAGCGCTGCATCAGGAGCACGTTTTCAAAGCAGGCCAGCAAGTGTTGATGCGCAGCGATGGCCTTGGCCCGCTGCTGGCCGTGACACCCGCCACCGACGCCTGGACCCGCGGCATGTTGGTGGTCGACAACGCCCGCCTGGGCGATGTGATCGAAGAACTGGGCCGCTACCGCACCGGGCACTTGGGCGTGGATGACAACGTGGCCGACCTGCGCATCACCGGCAGCTTCCCCCTGCACGACACCACGCTGGCGTTGAATGCGCTGTTGCCGACCTTGCCGGTGCAGATCGAGCAGCACACGCCGTGGTGGGTGACTGTCGCTGCCAAGCCTTAGATTCTGTGTGACCGGGCAATCGCCATCGGGAGCAAGCCCCCTCCCACATCGGAAGGTACTCACGCATCAAAATGTGAGAGGGAGCTTGCTCCCGATGAGGCCCTGAAACACACCGCCAAAAAATAGTTTCACCCAACCCTATCACTTTCCGATTCTCGCTCGGCACCTAGGCAATTGAGAAATATTTCCATTCAGGAGCCGCCCTTATGTCCCGCACGCTAGACACCTTGTTGCGTCCCAGTCTGTTAGCCCTGGCCATCGCCCTCAGCGCCCCGCTGGCGAGCACTTCGCTGATCGCTGCTGAACAAGCCTTGAGCGTGCGCGCCTATAACCTGCCGGCAGCCCCATTGGCCAGCACCCTGAACCAGATCGCCAGCCAGGCTGGCCTGGCGCTGACCCTCAACCCGGCACTCGCCGCCGGCAAGACCTCGGCCCCGGTCAAGGGCCAGTTCGATGCACAGAGCGCGTTGCGCGAGGCCTTGCGCGGTACTGGCTTGCAGTTGGAACAAAGCAGTACGGGCACTTACACCCTGGTGCCGGTTCCGGAGGGCGTCGTCGCCTTGCCGACTACCAACATCACCGGCCAGGGCAACTATGAAAGCGCTTGGGGGCCGGTGGAGGGGTATGTGGCTACTCGCACAGCAGCGGGCACGAAGACTGATACACCTATTGCCGAGTTGCCCCGTTCCGTCACGGTCATTACTCGCCAGCAAATGGAAGACCGCTCCGTTCTCAACCTCAACGACGCCTTGCGCTACACCGCCGGCGTGCAGAGCAGTGGCTATGGCTCCGACTCGCGTAGTGATTGGTTACTGGTTCGCGGCTTTGTCCCCACCCAATTCCTCGATGGCCTACCACTGCCCAAGGGTAACTACGCAACGCCGAAAATCGACACTTGGAATCTAGAGCGTATCGCTGTCCTGCGAGGTCCCGCTTCGTCGGTCTACGGGCAAACCCCACCCGGCGGCTTATTGGATATGGTTAGCCGTCGCCCCCAGGCCGAAAGCTCAAACGAAATTGAAGTACAGGCCGGCAGCAATAACCACAAGCAGATCAACTTCGATAGCACCGGAAAAATCGACGACGAAGGCCAGTTCCTTTACCGAGTCAGTGGCGTCGTGCGCGACAGCAATACGGCGGTGGACCACATCCCGGACAAGCGATACAACGTTGCGCCCAGTCTCACTTGGAATATCAACGACGACACCAAGCTGACGTTGCTCACCCAGTTTACTCGCGACGATACCGGTATTACCGGCCAGTTCCTGCCGTTGCAAGGCACCAAATTGAGCTCGCCAGCCGGCAAGATTTCCCATCATAAGAACCTGGGCGATCCAGATTGGGAGTTCTATGACCGCACTTACTACGCACTGGGCTACGCGTTTGAAACGCGCCTGAACGACACTTGGCAGCTCCAACAGAACCTGCGCTATACCAAGAACGACTTGTCGTTCCAGGGCCTGACCGCCGGTGGTGCGTTCTTTCCGAATGGCCCGGAAACCGCGGTTGACGCTGACGGCAACGTGCGTCGTTCAGCCGGCAAGGTCGATGAGGACATCAGTCAGTTCGCGGTCGACAACAACTTGCAGGCCGACTTCAAGACTGGCGCCGTGAACCACACACTGCTGCTGGGTCTGGACCATCAGCGCTCCACCAGCAATGCGCGCTGGGACTGGGGCTCGACCGGCGTGCCAACCATCAATTTCAATCGCCCGGTGTATGGACAGGACTTCTCCAATGTCCAGTACTTCACCATGTATGACTACACCCAGAAGACCCAACAGACCGGCCTTTATATCCAAGACCAGATGGCACTGGACAATTGGCGACTGACGTTAGGCGGGCGGGAAGACTGGGTACACACCGGCACTACTTTCCATAACCTGAACGACGTCACCAACACACAACGCGACAAGCATTTCAGCGCAAATGCCGCGCTGAGCTATGTGTTCGATAACGGCATCACGCCGTACCTGTCCTATGCCGAATCGTTCCAAGCTGGTACCGGTACACAAGTGGCCAGCACCGGGGCTTTCAAGCCGACCGAAGGCAAGCAGTACGAAGCAGGGATCAAGTACCAGCCACCGGGCACAAAGGCCTTGCTTACAGCGGCGGTATTTGACCTGACCCAAAAGAACTCCACGGTGACTGAGGGCAGCATCACGCGCCAGATCGGTGAAGTGCGCAATCGAGGTCTGGAGTTGGAAGCCAGCGCCGACGTCACCGACAGCCTCAAACTGGTAGGCTCCTACACTTATAACGATAGCGAGATCACCAAGGGCGCGACCGGTGAAGAAGGCAATCGCATGAACCAGCTACCACGCAACCAGGCGACAGGATGGGCCGATTACACGTGGCGCAGTGGGTTACTGGACGGCTTCGGTGTGGGTGCAGGCGTGCGCTACGTTGGCGATACCTACGGCAACGCCGCCAACACCGAACTCGGCCATGTAGGTTCCTACACTGTCTACGACGCCTCGGTGCACTACGACCTAGGCCGTGTGAACAGCGCCATGAAGGGTGTCACAGTGGCCGTGGACGCCAAGAACATCTTCAACAAGGACTACCTCTCCACCTGCGACGGTTTCTATTGCTACTACGGTGACCAGCGCAACGTGGTCGCCAGCGTGAACTACAAATTCTAAGACGGTGAAAAACCGCTTATGAAGGGCCGCCTGAACTGCGGCCCTTTTGCCTTGGAGCCGTGATGAAAAGCAAAACCATCCGCCGCTGGTCCTTCATCCACACCTGGACCAGCCTGATCTGCACCGTATTCCTGCTACTGCTCGCCCTCACCGGCTTGCCGTTGGTGTTCCACCACGAGATCGACCACCTGCTGGGTAACGAGCCCGAGTTGGCACAGATGCCGGCCGATACGCCGCAGCTCAACCTTGAGCAGCTTGTGGCCAAAGCCCAGGCCCATCGACCCGGCCAGGCCATGCAGTACCTGGCGTGGGACGAAGACGACAAGAACGGTGTGATCGCGATCATGGCCGCCACGGCCGGCACCGAACCGAATTCGTCGCACACCTTCATGCTTGACGCCCGCACTGGCGAAGCAGTGGAAACCCCGGCGGCCAATGGCGGGCTGACCCTGTTCCTGCTGCGCCTGCATGTGGACATGTTCGCCGGCCTGCCGGGCAAGTTGTTGCTGGCATTCATGGGCCTTCTGTTTGTGCTGGCGATTGTTTCGGGCACGGTGTTGTACCTGCCGTTCATGCGCCGCTTGAAGTTCGCCACCGTGCGTCAGGACAAGTCCACCCGCCTGCGCTGGCTCGACCTGCACAACCTGATCGGCGTGGTCACCCTGACGTGGGCGCTGGTGGTGGGCGTGACCGGCGTGATCAGCGCCTGCGCCGACCTGATCATCGCCGCCTGGCGCCAGGACAGCCTCAGCGCCATGATCGAACCCTACCAGAACGCCCCGCCGCTGACCCACCGCGCACCGGCCACCGAGCTGCTGAGCATTGCCGCCCAGGCAGCGCCGGGCATGGAGCCGGACTTTATCGCCTTCCCCGGCACACGCTTCTCCAGCGAGCATCACTATGCGGTGTTCATGAAAGGCAGCACGCACCTCACCTCCCATCTGCTCACGCCGGTGCTGATCGACGCCAGCACCCTGGCCGTCACCGCCATCGCCGAGCGCCCTTGGTACATGGACGCCATGGGCATGTCCCAACCGCTGCACTTCGGTGATTACGGCGGGATGCCGATGAAGATCTTGTGGGCAGTGCTGGATGTGCTGACCATCGTCGTGCTGGTCAGCGGCATTTACTTGTGGATCGTGCGGCGCAAGGCGGCCAAGGTATGAAGCCTCGGCAGTCGAATTTCTGGAAAGTGTTTGGCATACCAATGGGGATTGGCCTGCTCAGTGCCGCCGGGTTGTTTGCGGCGTTGCTGGGGGATGGGGTGTGGGATTCCTTGAGTTGGGTGGGGTTGGGCGTACCTGCTGCCATTGGCGCTTGGGCGTTGGGCAAGCGGCGCGGCTGAGGGCGCTATCGGGGGCAAGCCCCCTCCCACATTTGATTTGTGAACGCCGTCCACTGTGGGAGGGGGCTTGCCCCCGATGAGGCCCTCTGGATCACAAAAATCCCCCTCGCCAGCCACTGCGCAAGCATCTACGCTAGCCCCAGTCCATTTCGAGGAATGCCCATGTCCGCCCCCAGCATGACCTTGTTCCACAACCCCGCTTCGCCGTTCGTACGCAAAGTCCGCGTGCTGCTGAGCGAGACCGGCCAGCAGGACCGCGTGGCCCTGCACGCTTGCCTGCCGACACCGGTCAACCCGGATGCCCAAGTACTGCAAGGCAACCCGGTGGGCAAGATCCCGGCCCTGCGCCTGGCCGACGGTTCAGTACTGCACGACAGCCGGGTGATCCTCGATTACTTCGACCACCAGCATGTCGGCAACCCGCTGATCCCTCGCGATGGCTCGGCGCGCTGGCGGCGCCTGACGTTGGCGTCGATGGCCGACGGCATCATGGATGCCGCCGTGCTGGTGCGTTACGAGACCGCCATGCGCCCGCTGGAAAAACACTGGGATCAATGGCTCGACGAACAGCGCAACAAGATTCGTCGCGCTCTCGCCGAGCTGGAGCAGGACGCCATCGCCGAACTGGCCAGCCATTTCGATATCGCTTCGATCAGCGTCGCCTGCGCCCTGGGCTACCTCGACTTTCGCCATCCGGATATGCAGTGGCGCTCGGACAACCCCAAGCTCGCCGCCTGGTACGCCGAGGTCAGCCAGCGGCCTTCGATGCAGCAGACCCAACCGCCCGCCTGACATGCATACCTACCCCCTGTGGGAGCGGGCTTGCCCGCGATTGCGGCGTGTCATTCGGTACATCTGCTTCTGAACCACCTCTATCGCGGGCAAGCCCGCTCCTACAGGGGACGGTGGTGGTATTGAGGAAGGTGGCGATCCTTGAGGCCAACTGCGCCCCCGCTTGCTGATCCTCCCGCAACCCAATCATTGCACTTGCTCCACCTTGCGCTTACCCACCCCATACCAATCCAGCTTGCGCGTCAGCACCATGACCGTGCCCAGCAGGCCAAACAGCAACAGCGAGCCCATCAACAGCGCGTAATCCTCGGCACTGAGCAACCCGAACAACAAACCATACAACGCCGCCAACCCTGCCGAGAACCCCAGCCCATGGACGACGCTGCGCAGCACGTGGCACACGTAGAAACCGATCAACAGCACACAGGCACTGGCCGATATCAGGTACGCCAAGGCAAAGCCCACATGCTCGGACAGCGACAACAGCAACAGGTAGAAGAACGCCAGCGCCACACCCACCAGTGCATACTGAATCGGGTGCACCGTCAGGCTCTTGAGCACTTCGAACAGGAAGAAGCCAGCGAAGGTCAGGGCGATAAACAACAGCGCGTATTTGATCGCACGGTCGCTCTTGAGGTACTGGTCCACCGGGTCGATGAAGTTCACACCAAAGCTGCGGTTGTTGAAGTCTTCGCAGCCCTGGCGGTCCAGGCAGCTTTGCAGCGCTTGTTCAAGGTTGGTGGAGAAGAATGAGGTCTGCCAACTGGCACTGAAGCCCTGGTCGTTGACTTCCCGTTGAGCCGGCAGGAAGTTGCCGATGAAACTCGGGTGCGGCCAGTTGGACGCCAGGGACACCTGGCTGGTCTTGCCCACCGGCACCACTTGCAGTTGTTCGGTGCCTTGCAGACGCAGGTCGAAGGCGAAATCCAGCACGGCAGGTTTCTTGCCGTCTTGCGTCGGCAACATCACATGCACGCCCTCGCCCAGCCAGTCCACCTGCGAGCCCGGCGAGAACTCCAGGCGCTGATCACCCAGCTCCAGCTTCAAAGCGTTTTCAATGCCGCGAATATCGCTGATGCCCACCGCCAGAAACGCAGGCTCAAAGCGGTAATCGGCAAAGTCTTCGGTGATTCCCAACTGCGCAGGCAATTCAAAACGCCCGCTGATACGGTTGTCGGCATGGAACAACCGCGCCTGGTAGATACCCCGCGCACGCAGTTCGGTTTGCACCTTGCCGTCGAGCTCGAAATGCTCCGGCAGGAAATACAACCGGCCACGCTCTTCACGGGTTTCTTCGTAGCGTTTATTGAGCTTTTCATTGAGCTTCCATTCACGCACCGTCTTGCGAAACGGCACCACCATCACCGGCCCGGTGAGGCGCTGGGCGTAACTGGAGCTGCGGGCGATGTCCATCAATACGCCGTCGCGCAGTTGCTGGCGGTCGGTGATGATGCCATTGATCATCAGCAACGGAATCAGCAACAGCAGGATCAGCAGCGCAATCGCGCCAAGTTTGAAAAGCAGGCTGCGGTTCATGAGTCTCTCCCTGTTTGAATGGGGGAGAGTCTGCCCAGCCGGTATGGGGGATTTATGTGGGCAATGTGGAGACTGTGTGGAGATGCAGCACTGCTTGCACGCCGCCTGGCACATTGCCGATCTGCAGCGAGCCGCCGTGCAGCTTCATCACCTCCTCGACAAAGTTGAGCCCCAGGCCCGTGCTTTTGCGCCCGCTGGCCGGGCGTGGCAGCGAGTAGAACCGCTCGCTCAGGCGCGGCAGCGCGTAATCGGGAATCGCCGCGGCCTGGTTGAACAGACTGACCTGCACATCGTTATGCCGCACCTGGGCGCTGAATCTCAGCGTGCCGCCGGGAGGGGTGAAATCCAGCGCATTGTCGAGCAGGTTGCCCAGGGCCTGACGCAGCAGGAAGGGTTCGCCAAACACCTTCACATCGGCGGCGATGACCTGCTCCACCTGCAAGCCGGCGCCTTCGATTCGCGCACATTGGGCCTTGAGCACCTCATCGACCAACACCGCCAGCGGGATGTTCGACTGTTCCTCCAGCCCCTGACGTTGCTCAACCTGGGCCAGGTTCAACAGGCGTTCGATCAACTGTTGCAGGCGCGCGCTTTCGCTGTCGATATTGCCGACAAACCGCTGCTGCTGCTCACGGCTCATATCGCCCTGCAACAGCTCCGCCGCACCGCGAATCGCCGCCAACGGGCTTTTCAATTCATGGGTCAGCGTATGCACGTAGCGCTCTACGTAAGCCTTGCCTTCCAACTGCGTGCGCATGTGTTCCACGGCGGTGGACAACTGCTTGAGCTCGCCGCCGCGATAATGCGGCAACTCGGCGCGGCGGCCCTCGCTTACGGCTTCGGCATAGGCGGTAAGGCGTCGAAGGGCAACGGTCAGCCACCACGACAATAGCGCCCCCAGCAGCAGGCCCAGAATGACCAGGCCCGCGCCGTACCACAGCAGGCGACGCTCAGTACGATCCACGTAGGGTTGCAACGAGCTGTTGGGCTTGGCCACGGTGACCACGCCGATGATCTGGCCGTTATCGCGAATCGGCGCCCCCACGTGCATCACGGATGACGTGGGATCGTCCGCGTCGCTGCGGGTGGAGCGCGCACCGTATTCGCCGCGCAGGGTCAGGTACACGTCGTTCCACTTCGAATAGTCCTGACCCACCGCTTCACCGCTGGAGTCAAGCAGGACCCGGCCCTTGGCGTCGGTCACATAAATACGATGGTTGACCTGGTTTTTCGGCAGGCCCCAGATCACCGCACCCGGCTGGCGATTGCCGTAAGCCTTGAGCAGCGCTGGCCAATGACTCTGGCCCAGGGTGCCGTTCTTCACATCTTCGCGCAGGATTTCAGCCAGCAGGTTGGCGGTGTCTACCAATGTTTCTTCGGTAGACTGGCGCACGCCGGGGCGGATTTCTTTCATCACCGTGTTGAGTACGAAGTAGCCGGTCAGGCCGATAAACAGCGCATACACCAGGAAAATCCGCAGCCCCAGGCGCATCAGCTGTGGCTCGGGCTGTAGCTGTAGCCCAGGCCGCGATGGGTCTGGATCGGCTCGGCCTGCGCCGCCACGCTACGCAATTTGCTGCGCAGGCTTTTGATGTGGCTGTCGATATTGCGCTCGTAGCCGGCATCGGCGGGCACACCGACGGCGTCCAGCAGTTGCTCGCGGCTGAACACGCGCTCGGGTTGCTCCAACAGGCTTTGCAGCAGGCGGAACTCATGGCGCGTGAGGCTCAGGGGTTGCCCGCGATAGTGGATCTGCATGCGCTCCAGGTCCACCTGGAACAGCATCGGGGCCGCACCCGGGCCAACACGCTTGAGAATCGCCCGGACCCGCGCCGCTACTTCCCGAGGGCTGAAGGGCTTGACTACATAATCGTCGGCACCGATTTCCAGCCCCACCACCCGGTCGATCTCGGCATCCCGGGCACTGAGGAACATCACTGGCACTTCGCTGAACCGGCGCAGGTGCTTGCAGGTTTCAAAGCCAGTGATGTCCGGCAGGCCGATGTCGAGAATTATGAGGTCGGCCGGGCTCTGGCGCTGATGCTCCAGCGCCGCCTGGCCAAGGGTCAGCCAGGTGGTGGTGAAGCCCTCGCCTTGCAGGGCAAAGATCAGCGTGTCGGCTATCGCCGCTTCGTCTTCGACAATCAGGATGTGCGGCATGGGTTCGATCAGCAGTCCGGTTTGTCGGCAGTGTAGCGACGTGCCGGGTTCACCGCCGCGCCAAATTCACGCAGGGCCTTGGCGCCGATCAACAGCGGGTAGTTGAAGCTGCTGCGGTCGGTGAGGTTAACCTCGACGGTGCGCTTGACGTCGCCCAGGCACATCTCCAGATCGATCACCGGACGCTTGGCCACGCTGGCTTCGTCCTTGTCATCGTCTTCGTCGGCACGGCTCTTGATCTTGCTGATGCGCGACACCTTGTGCTCGTAGACCTTGTTGCCGGCGTCCTTGCCGCCGAGGCGGAAGCGCACCCAATCGTCGCCGTCGCGGGTGAAGGTCTCGATGTCCCGGGCCGACAGCGAGGCGGTCAGCGCGCCGGTATCCATCTTGGCCTTGAAGGTTTCGCCGATCTCCGGCAACTGGATGTATTCGTAGCGACCATAAAGGGTCGGTTCGGCAGCCATGACAGGCAGGGCCAGCAGAGCGAGGGAGGCAAATAACAGTTTCACGAAGTGAGTTCCTCGGAAAGAAGTAGGCGGATTCTAGACCGCAAACGCGGCACTTGGTTAGTGACTGCCACCCTACACGGCACATTGTGAAACATTCGTCCGCTGATTTGCGATTTGGCCTCTAGACTGACCTTGCTTATCATGGCCCACCCACAAGATTCCAAGAGTTATTTATGCGCCGCCTGCTCACCGGCTGTTTGGTCACACTGCTGCTGTTACTCAACACGCTGATCCTGATCGGCCCCTTGATGGTGTTTGCCCTGCTCAAGCTGGTGGCGCCGGGCCGCTCGCGTGACTATGCATCCTGGGCGGTAATGTGGATCGCCGAGACCTGGGCCGAGATCGACAAGTTGATTTTCTCGCTGTGCATTCCAACCCAATGGGATATCCGCGGCGGTGAGGACCTGCGCAGTGACACCTCCTACCTGGTCATCAGCAACCACCAATCCTGGGTCGATATTCCGGCACTCATCCAGGCGCTGAACCGGCGCACGCCGTTCTTCAAATTCTTCCTGAAAAAAGAGCTGATCTGGGTGCCCTTCCTCGGCCTGGCCTGGTGGGCGCTGGATTACCCGTTCATGAAGCGCTATACCAAGGCATTTCTGGCCAAGCATCCTGAACTGGCAGGGCAGGATCTGAAAATCACCAAAGAGGCCTGCGAGCTATTCAAGCGCCAGCCGGTGACGGTGGTCAATTACCTGGAAGGCACGCGGTTCAGCGAGGCCAAGCGCGCGCAACAGGATTCACCCTTTACCCGGCTACTCAAGCCCAAGGCAGGCGGCGTCGCGTTTGTACTGGCGGCGATGGGTGAACAGCTGGACGCGGTACTCGACGTCACCGTGGTCTACCCGCAACACAAGATCCCGGGGTTCTGGGACTTGATCAGTGGCGCGGTGCCGAAGGTGATCGTGGATATCCGCACCCGCGAGCTGGACCCGGCGTTGTGGCAAGGGGATTACGAGAATGATCCGGCGTTTCGCCAGACCGTCCAGAACTGGGTCAACCAGCTCTGGGCGGAAAAGGACCGTCGAATCCATGAACTGCTGGAAAACGACGGCATGCAATGCGAAAGCCAACGATGATGGAACCTTCCAAGGTCATACACGAGACCTTGAAAGGTAATCCATAGTGGTGTCTTGCTTCCTGCAGCTCCCTACTGTTTCGACGCTACCGCTCAAGCCAGCTCATTTATGCTGTTGCGCAGAGCATCTCGTACCTGCGTAGGGTTGGTCCTGTCAAAAAGGGAATCCAAAGCAGTGCGCATCTTTGCTGATGCTTGCGAGATATCGCCTCCAGCGGCCTGGACGCCCAACACCTCAACGAGATTGGAAATCACTGCGTCAGCGGAAGCCTGCACAGACGAGGGCACATTTGCCAAATCGCTGCGCGGCACTCCGGATGCATCAACCTCTTTTGGTTGGCCGTCCTCACCCTTCACAAGGTGCACACCGCCTTCAGGCAACGGTTTGTCTACCGGCCACTCTTTAGCAGCAGTGACTGCTTCTGGTTGACCGTCCGTACCCTTCACAAGGTGCACGCCACCTTCAGGCAACGGTTTGTCTACCGGCCACTCTTTAGCAGCAGTGATTGCTTCTGGTTGACCGTCCGCACCCTTCACAAGGTGCACGCCGCCTTCAGGCAACGGTTTGTCTACCGGCCACTCTTTAGCAGCAGTGACTGCTTCTGGTTGACCGTCCGCACCCCTCACAAGGTGCACGCCGCCTTCAGGCAACAGTTTGTCTGCCGGCCACTCTTTGGCCCGAGCATTGGTAGAACCCGAGATTTGTTGCAGCCCAGACATCAAGTTATTGAGTGCCCGCTCAGGATTCGATCCGTTAGCGACGGCACTCAGATCGTTGCGCAAGTTCTGCAGCAAATTCGCGCTCAACCCCAGGTTATGCAACACATTGTGGTCGATCAGCCCAGCCTTGCTGGCCGGCACATTGGCGCCAACCTGGTTGTATATATTCTGGAGTGTGGTTTGCAGCTGGTTAATAGAACTCATCAGGCACCATGTAGTTAGTTCGTCGATTGACCTTCGAACAGCACCACGTGATGCTGCGAAAGTTACTACTACGTGGCACCCAACTTTCCTGCCGTTCCTACTGGTTCACTACAATTTATTTCGTCCACATCCAACGCATCATGAAAGATGATTCAGAAATAACTATAGGAAACGCGATTCTTGGAGAAGGCCGCTTAACTGCTGGCCCCCCAAGCCTGGGCAAGCTTGCCCAGCACCGAGTCGCTGGCGCCTTGCCCGCCCAGGTATTTGAGGATCACCGGGGCAAACTGGCTTACCATCCCACTGTCCATGCCCAAGGCACTGAACGCGGTATTCAGGTCGTTGGTGTTCTTCACGTTACCCAGCAAACCATCAAGGCCGCTGGTCTTGCTGCCGCCGCTCTGGCCGAGCATCCCGCTTAAAGCGCCGAGACTGCCCAATGCGTTGTTACCCGACAATTGATCGAGGCCCGGCACGCTGTTGCCCAGTTGCGAATAGTCGTTGCCGCTCAGTTTGTTCTTGGCCAGGCCCAGCATGGCGCCCGTGCCGCCCACCGCTTGCTCGGGGGTGATGTTCAGTTGCGAGGTCAGGGCGCTCAGCAGGCCGGCCGTCTCGGACGAGGGTGCGGCGGCAGCGGCTTTGTTGTTGCCACCCTGCATACCGGAAATCGCGTTGGCTGCATCGCCAAGGCTGAAACCTGCGGCGAACACCGGGCCGGCGGCCATGGACAGCAGGCAGGAAAGGGCAAAACCGCGTGAAATCTTCATCAATACAACCTCAGGAGATGGATGCAAAAGCAAGCGTTGGACTAGGTATCCCGTCGGTTGTTCCAAGCCCTGCCCGGAACCCAATCGGGATAATCGGGTCCATGGACAGACTACAAAATTTGTCGAGAAGAGACTTATGACTGCGATCCAACCCCAAGTGATTGAGCAAAAGCCTCCATTCTGGAGCCGCCCACGCCTGTTCATCGGCGCCTGTGTGGTGGTGGTTGCCGGTATCGGCGGCGCCCTCTACACCCAGGACAGCGTCAAATCCGCGGCAACGCTGGTGAACACTACCCAGCAGCCGGCCGCGCAAATCATGGCCCACAAGGATTATCTTGAAGTGCAGCCGATTGCCTCCACGGCGCCGGCGCCAGACCAAAGCCTGGAGCTGTGGGCAATCCCTAAAGATGGCACACCGGTGTCGCTGGGCCTGTTGCCGGAAGACGGCGAGGGCATCATCGGCCTGAACCCGCGTCAGCAGGAAACCATCAGCAAGCCGGTGGAGTTGATGGTGAGTTCGGAGACCAAGGGTGGCTCCATCAGCAAACAACCGACAGGCCCGACTGTATACCAGGGCGCACTGGCCACTCGCTGATTCCTAAAAACCATAAAACCCTTGTGGGAGCAAGCCCCCTCCCACATTTTGATATTCAGTGCCTGGGTGGCTTGCTCATGGCAAGGGATGGCGCTTATAGTTCGGCCGTCGTCCACATGGCGACACGGGTTTGGCGACCCGGTGAATGGTGCAAAAGCTTCTGCTTTTTTGCAGGTTCTTTTGCGTCCGCAATAGCTGCCTTCATGGTGGCTGTGCGCGGGAGACCTTCGGGTCTGCCGGTTCCATTCCCGGTTCGCCAACCTGCGTACAGCTGCCACCCAGTTCGTTTGGCGACGAACAAGTGTGTAGCCCACCTCTACTTGAATGGGTTTTAAAACATGAACCGATACATGCCGCTCACCGGCCACGACGCCACCACTCCCTCCCTACTCATCGACACCCAAGTCCCGCTCGACGTGCTCCACGACGCCGCCGTCTACCGCATCCGCGCGGTCACCCAAGTCATGGAAAACCTGGCGTTTCGCGAGGGCCTGCAAACCGACAACATCGTCCTCCAGGACTTCGCCCTGCTGTGCGCCATTCCATTACGCGATGGATGCGATTTGCTGGATGTGATCAGCAGGCGGTTACAGTCGTAGGCATGAGCCTGGACTTAAGTAGTCCATTTCTGAAACGTTAAAAACGCCCCTGCACGCGTCTTACCTCGCTTGTAGCGCCTTCTTATAGTCGAGCGACTCAGCTACTTAGGAGGTGTACGCGATGCAGGGACCCTATGCATTTATCAACGATCAACAGCAGCCTTATCCGACACTCAAGCAAAGCCTTTCTCTCAATCCTCATACGCAAACCAAATTCGACACCCTTAACCAGCATATCCGCAACACCGTGGTGTTGCCTGGGCAGTTGGTGATCATCCCTGACCCACGCACAGCATCTTGCACCACTGAAGAGGCCTGGCTGATGCGTTCAGCGCAGAGCGTCAAACATGACCTGATGGCGCAATCTGCTGCCGATCAATTCCTGATCAAAAACTATGATCAGTTGCAGGCCATCATGTCCCATACTTCGCTTGGCATTGGTAGTGCCAGCAGCGCTTGGACCACGCACTTGACGCAAATCGAGACAACCCTCAAGAAAATCGATGATTTGCATAAGCAGTACTTGAGCAAGGGCACCACGGCTGCGAGAGATGAGTTCCTCATCAAACGCCGGGCGCTGTTTGCGAAACTGGATGGGCAACTGTCAGGAATGGCGCGTTTTGGTACGGGACTGAAAAACGAAGGTTCGATCAAAAAGATGTTAGGAATTTCCAGTAAGAGTTACTGGCAACATGGGGAAATCCGGGGATACGAAGCAAACGTCAAGCGCGTAGCCAAGACTGCGCAGATGTTGAAGAAAGGCACTTACATTGGAATCGCGCTGGATGTAGGCGCGACAGCGCTGGAGATAGTGGAGGCATGCTCCACAGGGCGTGAGCAACAATGTACGCAAGCGAAATATGTCGAAGGAGGGAAGTTAGTGGGTGCCGTGGGTGGCGCATCTGCGGGCGGTCTTGCAGGCGTCTATGTCAGTACCGCTGCCTGCATGATTGCTTTCGGCCTACCCACGGCGGGTGCCGGAGCTTTGGCATGCGCCATCATCGGCGGTGCTGCGGGCGGACTCGCCGTTGGCAAGCTCGGAAGCAAGGGTGGGGAATGGGTAGGTGACGCGCTCTATCAAGCTGTGGAGGGTTGAATGTACTTGGAATATTTTGCGGTGGGCTCATTCTCCCTCCTGCTATTAAGTTTCCCTATCCTCTTTTCTGCCATGTACAAAAAGCTCGATGCCGCTGAGCGCTATATGCAATACAGTACCTATATAGTCGGATGCCGGCACACTTTTCGTCATTTTCACTTTGAAGGAAGACCTCAACGCGTATTTGCCATGGCAACCGTTATTCTCATCCCAAAAGTCATTCAATGGAGGGGCATGGTACTTGTTGAGGACGTTGAGAAAATACCAAGGAATCTCAAGTACTGGATGGTCATACCCACACTCGTCACCTTCCTCGCCATTATAGGCCTCTGCATCACCGGTCTCCTTGTAGAGAGCGGAAGTATATAGAAGGAGGTGGATTCAGATCCGTCGTCCTCTCACACCACCGTACGTTATGATCAGTTGAAGGCCATCATGTCCCTTGCTTCGCTTGGCATTGGTGGTGCAAGCAGCGCCTGGAGCAGGCACTTGACGCAAATCGAAACAGCCCTCAAGGAAATCGATGATTTGCATAGCAGTACTTGAGCAAGGGCACCACAACTGCGAGAAATGAATTCCTGGTCAAACACCGCGCGCTGTTTGCGAAGCTCGATGGGAAAACTTTCCGTTGCATGATGGTGTGATTTGCTGGATGTGATCAGCCGACGTTTGCAGGCGTAAATTCCAAAAACAAATAGGGCGACTTTTATCATCCTTCGAAATAACCTCGGATTGGTTAATCAGAACGACTTCTAAAAACTGTCATCTTTCACAGTATCCTCCTCCTTCTCTTTCTCATACTCTTTCCGAAACGACATAAAGGAGTATGAAAAATGAACACCTACAACACCCTTTGTCTGATGACACTTTTTCTCCTTGCGAACACCGCGTACGCCACTACCTGCCCGGAAGTTTCCAAAATTGAGCAAACGCCGATGGTCGGAGGTGGTTTCAGCTACACCGCCGCAGGGCCAGACGGAAACGAGTGGGTGGGCGGAGATAAATGGACTGAAAAAAACGATCTATCAAGCTACGTCTTCACATCGGTACGCCTTCAAAAAGCAAGCTTCGACCCGGTCACTAAGAAGAGCAAAGACTCAGCTGTCATCTGCCGATACGAGGGAACCGGAGAAAACAGCAGGGATGGCGAAGCCAACACCGTCATGGTGCTAAAGACAGGTAAAGCACTGCTCCCAGTTGAAGGCAATTGGACTGTTGATTGCCAGGCCAAGGAACCGTCAGGCTGCACCTTCAATTGATCAGCGTGGTGCAGCAATAGTGTAATTGCACCGAATGCCTGGAATATCAAACAAGAACGACGACCTGAAGGTCGCCGTTCATTTTCCACTTACGCCGCACTGAACAACTTATGCGGATCAATCACAAACTTCTTCGGTACACCCGCGTCGAACTCGCCATACCCGCGTGGCGCATCGTCCAGGCTGATCACCTGCACACCGACGATTTCGGCGATATTGATCCGATCCCACATGATCGCCTGCATCAACTGGCGGTTGTACTTCATCACCGGCGTCTGCCCGGTGTGGAAGCTGTGGGATTTGGCCCAACCCAGACCGAAGCGAATGCTCAGGCTGCCCATTTTCGCGGCGGCATCGACAGCACCCGGATCTTCGGTGACGTAGAGGCCAGGGATACCGATCTTGCCTGCCACACGCACCACGCCCATCAGTGAGTTGAGCACGGTGGCCGGGGCTTCGGCCTTGACGCCGTCGTGGCCATGGCCGCGTGCTTCAAAGCCTACACAGTCGACGGCGCAATCCACTTCCGGTTCGCCCAGCAACGCAGCAATCTGTTCGTGCAGCGGCGTATCGGTGGACAGGTCGACGATTTCAAAACCCTGGGCCTTGGCGTGGGCCAGGCGGATGGAATTGACGTCGCCAATGATTACAACGGCTGCACCCAACAGCCGAGCCGAGGCAGCAGCGGCCAGACCGACCGGGCCGGCACCAGCAATGTAAACGGTGCTGCCCGGGCCAACGCCGGCAGTGACGGCGCCGTGGTAGCCGGTGGGCAAGATGTCGGAGAGGCAGGTCAGGTCACGGATTTTCTCCATGGCCTTGTCGCGGTCCGGCAGTTTGAGCAGGTTGAAGTCGGCGTACGGCACCAGCACGTACTCGGCCTGGCCGCCGGTCCAGTCGCCCATGTCGACGTAGCCGTAGGCACCACCGGCACGCGCCGGGTTGACGGTCAGGCACACGCCGGTGTGTTGCTCCTTGCACGAGCGGCAGCGCCCGCACGCGACGTTGAACGGTACGGAAACCAAATCACCGATTTTCAGGTTCTCGACATCGCTGCCCTTCTCGATCACTTCGCCGGTGATTTCATGCCCCAGCACCAGGCCGGTCTGGGCAGTAGTGCGGCCACGCACCATGTGTTGGTCGGAGCCGCAGATGTTGGTGGAGACCACGCGCAGGATGACGCCGTGCTCAATCTTCCTGCCGCGCGGGTCCTGCATTTTGGGATAGTCGATTTTCTGTACTTCGACCTTGCCGTTGCCGAGATACACGACACCACGATTACCAGACATGCTTTCACCTCGCTGTTGTTTTTATGGAACTGCGTTGCCGTTTGGGTGGGCAGCGCGTTAGTGCTCGGGTACAGATGCTGTTTCTTGTGTTGCTTGTAAGGGCCTCATCGCAGGCAAGCCAGCTCCCACAGTGGATCGGGTTCACACATCCTGGAATGTGGGAGCTGGCTTGCCTGCGATAGCGATCTAAAGAACGACGGTGCGATTGGCATTCAAGAACACCCGCCGCTCAATGTGATACCCCACCGCACGCGCCAATGTGAGCCCTTCGATATCGCGCCCCTTGGCGATCAAATCCTCGGGATAGTGGCTGTGATCAACCACCTCCACACCCTGGGCGATGATCGGCCCCTCATCTAAATCGTTGTTGATGTAATGCGCCGTGGCTCCCACCAGTTTCACGCCCTTGTTGTACGCCTGGTGATACGGCTTGGCGCCCTTGAACCCCGGCAGCAACGAGTGATGAATGTTGATGGCCTTGCCATCCAGCTTGCGGCACAGCTCCGGCGACAGCACCTGCATGTAGCGCGCAAGGATCACCAGTTCGGCGCCGGTGTCTTCCACCACTTGCCACACCTGCCGCTCCTGGGACGGTTTGTCGTTGGGGTCGAGCGGGAAATGGTAGTAGGGAATCTGGTGCCAGTCGGCCAACGGCTTGAGATCGGGGTGGTTGGACACCACCGCGACCACGTCCATCGACAGTTGGCCGATACGCTGGCGGTACAGCAGGTCGTTGAGGCAGTGATCGGCCTTGGAGACCATGATCACCACTTTCGGCCGATAGTTCGGCGCCGTCAGCTCGAAGATCATGCCGAAGGCTTCACCACGGGTCGCCAGGCCATCGCGGAACGCCTGCTCGTCAAAACCGTCAGGCTGACGAAACTCCACACGAATGAAAAACCGGCCCGAGAGACGATCATCAAACGAGTGGTGCTCAGTGACATAGCAGCCCTGCTCGAACAGGTAGCGGGTGACCGCGTCCACCGTGCCGAGCACGCTGGGGCAGTCGGCAGTCAAAATCCATGTATCGGGTGCGCGGCTCATGGGCGATTCCTCAGGCTTGAACGCTCAGACCGAATTCGGCCGAGGCATCCTGCAGCCACAACCACCAGTAATCGGAGAAGCTGCGACGGATCAGCAGTTCCCAGGTGTCTTCAGCGGTATGGCGGATCACCAATTGCGACTTGGCGAACACCGTGCCCACCGCCTTGCCCACCGGGAAATTATTGGGGTGTACGTCGTAGCTGGTGGACTTCATCAGCACATCGCGCACGTTAGGGCCGCTGAGTTCGAGAATCTGCTGGCCGCCGCTGACGTTGACGATCTGGATGTGCAAATCCCCCAAGGCGGCACGCAGGTTTTGTTCAGCGGCGAATTCATCGCCGCTCGGCACGATCAGCAGCCACTCGTCCGGGCCGAGCCATTGCAGGCTGGTCTCGCCGTTGACGGTCACGCTTAGCGGGCCGGGCAGTTCAATGCCGACGGCCTGGAGTACGCCAGCGGCGAAGGCGGCATCATGGCCATCGCCACGGATAGTCAGGTGGCCGAGGAGTTTCTTTTCACGCACGGTCACGCCGGCGTTCTTGCGGCCCTTGCCGACCAGGCTGGCGAGGTCTGCATGGTGCAGCGACGACTCGGCCTTGGCGCTGGTGGTGGGGCGTTGTTGGTAAACATTGGCTGCTGTCATAAAGCACCTTTCCTGAATTCTGTTGTGAGGCTGATGGCCTCATCGGGAGCAAGCCCCCTCCCACATTGGAAGATATTCACAAATCAAAATGTGGGAGGGGGCTTGCTCCCGATGGCCGCGACGCGGTCTATCAAATGTTCTGGCGATCACCTTTCGGGTCAAAGAACACCGAGGACACAATCTCCGCCTCGATCACGCTGCCATCGGCCTGCGGTGAGAACACCCGCTCACCGATGCGCTTCAAGCCGCCCTTCACCACGCCCATGGCAAACGAATAACCCAGGGAGTTGTGCGCATAGCTTGAAGTGACGTGACCGACCATCTTCATCGGAATCGTCTGCTTTGGATCGAACACCAACTGCGCGCCTTCCGGCAGCCATACGTTTGGATCAATCGGCTTCAAGCCCACCAGTTGCTTACGCTCTTCACGCACACAGTCTTCGCGATTCATGCCGCGCCAGCCGATCCACGAGAACGGTTTGGTACGGCCTACGCACCAGCCCATGTTCAGGTCGTCCGGGGTCATCGAGCCGTCGGTATCCTGACCGACGATGATGAAGCCCTTTTCGGCGCGCAGAACGTGCATGGTCTCGGTGCCGTACGGGGTCAGGTTGTACTTTTTGCCGGCCTCGACGATCTTCTCCAGCACGCCCATGGCGTAGTCGGCCTGCACGTTGACTTCGTACGACAGCTCACCGGTAAACGAGATACGGAACACCCGCGCCGGTACACCGCCGACCAAACCTTCCTTCCAGGTCATGAACGGGAAGCCATCCTTGTCCAGGTCGATGTCGGTGACTTCCGCCAGCAGCTTGCGGCTGTTGGGGCCAGACAGGGTCATGGTCGCCCAATGGTCCGTGACCGAGGTGAAGTACACCTTGAGGTCAGGCCATTCGGTCTGTTGGTAGATTTCCAGCCACTGGAGAACGCGGGCGGCGCCGCCGGTGGTGGTGGTCATCAGGAAGTGGTTGTCGGCCAGACAGGCAGTGACGCCGTCGTCGAAGACCATGCCGTCTTCCTTGCACATCAGACCGTAGCGCGCCTTGCCCACATCGAGCTTGGTCCAGGCGTTGCTGTAGATGCGGTTGAGGAACTCACGCGCATCCGGGCCCTGGATATCGATCTTGCCGAGGGTGGAGGCATCCAGCAGGCCGACGCTGTCACGCACCGCCAGGCATTCGCGCTTCACCGCGGCGTGCAGATCTTCACCGTTACGCGGGAAATACCATGGGCGTTTCCACTGGCCGACATCCTCAAACTCGGCGCCGTTCTTCACGTGCCAGGCTTGCAGCGCGGTGTAGCGCACCGGTTCGAAAATGTGCCCACAGTGACGGCCCGCCACCGCGCCGAACGTCACTGGCGTGTAGTTGGGACGGAACATGGTGGTGCCCATCTGCGGGATGGTCACGTTCAGCGAACGGGCGGCGATGGCCAGGCCGTTGACGTTACCCAGCTTGCCCTGGTCAGTACCGAAGCCCAGCGCGGTGTAGCGTTTGACGTGCTCGACCGATTCGAAACCTTCGCGGGTGGCCAGTTCGATGGCGGCTGCGGTGACGTCATTTTGCAGGTCGACAAATTGCTTCGGCGCCCGTGCAGTGGCTTTTTCGTGGGGCACCTGGAACAGCGCCAGCGTCGGCTCTTCCAGACGGCTCAAGGCTTTAGGCAGCACACCTTCCACCGGCGCAAAACCAGCTTCACTGGCCGCACGCACGCCACCTTCAAAACCATCGGCGAGGGAATCGCCAAGGCCGTAAACACCGTTGATACCGCCCACGCACACGCGTTTCTGCGGTGCTTCGCCCGGTACAAACCCGAGGATATCTTCACGCCAGGTCGGCTTGCCGCCCAGGTGCGAGGCCAAGTGGACCACCGGGCTGTAACCGCCTGAACTGGCGACCAGGTCGCAGTCCAGCCACTCGCCGGGGCTGGTGACTTTATGCGCTTTCACATCGATCGCGGCCACGCGGGCAGCGGTCACATGCTTGCTGCCACGCGCTTCGATCACGGCGCTGCCGGTGAGGATGCGAATGCCTTTGGCGCGGGCTTCTTCCACCAGCGCGCCACGTGGGTTGTGACGGGCATCAGCCACCGCCACCACCGAAAGGCCCGCATCAAACCAGTCCAGCGCGACGCGATAGGCATGATCGTTATTGGTCGACAGCAGCAGTTTTTTGCCCGGCGCCACACCGTAGCGGCGCACATAGGTAGAGACCGCTCCGGCCAGCATATTGCCCGGCACATCGTTGTTGCCGTACACCAGCGGACGCTCGCACGCACCGGTGGCCAGCACCACGCGCTTGGCACGCACACGGTGGATACGCTGACGCACCACGCCAATCGGCGCACGGTCACCGAGGTGATCGGTGAGGCGCTCGTGAATGGTCAGGAAGTTATGGTCGTGGTAGCCGTTGACGGTGGCGCGGGGCAGCAGTACCACGTCCGGCAGGGCTTTCAATTCGGCAATGACGCTGGCAACCCACTCAGTGGCCGGCTTGCCGTCGAGGCTTTCACGGGAATCGAGCAGCGAGCCACCGAACTCTTCCTGCTCGTCGGCGATGATCACCCGCGCACCGCTGCGCGCAGCGGCCAATGCAGCCGCGAGGCCGGCAGGGCCTGCGCCCACGACCAGCACGTCGCAATGACGGTTGAAGTTGTCGTAGGTGTCCGGGTCGTTCTCGGTCGGCGAGCGGCCTAAGCCTGCGGCCTTGCGGATGTACTTCTCGTAGGTCATCCAGAACGACTGCGGGTACATGAACGTTTTGTAGTAGAAACCCGGCGGCATCAGCTTGCCGCCGACCTTGCCGAGAATGCCCATCACGTCGTTGTTAACGTTCGGCCAGCCGTTGGTGCTGGTGGCAACCAGGCCCTGGTACAGCGCCTGTTGAGTGGCGCGCACGTTGGGAATCTGGGTGGCTTCGGTGGCGCCGATCTGCAGCACTGCGTTCGGCTCTTCGGCGCCGGCGGCAAAGATGCCGCGAGGGCGCGAGTACTTGAAACTGCGGCCGATGATGTCGACGCCGTTGGCCAGCAAGGCCGCAGCCAGGGTGTCGCCTTCAAAGCCTTTGTAGCTCTGGCCGTTGAACGTAAACGTCAGGACTTTGTTGCGATCGATGCGGCCACCGTTGGACAGGCGATTGATCTGGCTCATACCTTCTCTCCAGAAGCCTTGGCGGTGAACTGGGGTTTTTCGCCAATCTTGTAGGTTTCAAGAATTTCGTAGGTGACGGTGTCGCGGGTGGCATTGAAGTACTGGCGGCAACCGGCGGCATGGATCCACAGTTCGTGGTGCAGGCCGCGAGGGTTGTCGCGGAAGAACATGTAGTCGCCCCACTCTTCATCGGTGCAGGCATTCGGATCCAGTGGGCGCGGGATATGCGCTTGGCCGGACGCGTGGAATTCCTCTTCAGAGCGCAGTTCGCCACAGTGAGGACAGAAGATATGCAACATAGGGAATTTCTCCTGTTAGTGGGCGACGGCCGCAGCGCCGTGTTCGTCGATCAGCGCACCGTTGTGGAAACGGTCGATGGAGAAAGGCGCGGCCAATGGGTGCATTTCACCTTTGGCCAGGCTGGCAGCAAAGACGTTGCCTGAGCCCGGCGTGGCCTTGAAGCCACCGGTGCCCCAACCGCAGTTGAAGAACATGTTCGGTACCGGGGTCTTGGAGATGATCGGGCAGGCATCCGGTGTGGTGTCGACGATGCCGCCCCACTGGCGGTTCATGCGCACCCGCGACAGCACCGGGAACATCTCGACGATGGCCTGAATGGTGTGCTCAATGACCGGGTACGAACCACGCTGGCCGTAGCCGTTGTAGCCGTCGATACCGGCACCGATCACCAGGTCGCCCTTGTCGGACTGGCTGATGTAGCCGTGCACGGCGTTAGACATGATCACGCTGTCGATAATCGGCTTGATCGGCTCCGACACCAACGCTTGCAACGGGTGAGATTCGATCGGCAGGCGGAAACCGGCCAGCGAGGCCATGTGCCCGGAGTTACCGGCAGTGACGACGCCGACGCGCTTGGCGCCGATAAAGCCCTTGTTGGTTTCCACACCGATGCACACGCCGTTTTCCTTGCGGAACCCGATCACTTCGGTTTGCTGGATCAAGTCCACGCCCAAGGCATCGGCAGCACGGGCAAAGCCCCAGGCTACGGCATCGTGACGGGCCACGCCGCCGCGACGTTGCACGGTGGCGCCCAGCACGGGGTAGCGGGTGTTTTTCGAGCAGTCCAGGTATGGAATCTCGTCAGCTACTTGCTGGGCATTGAGCAGTTCGCCGTCCACGCCGTTGAGGCGGTTGGCGCTCACACGGCGTTCGGAGTCGCGGATGTCTTGCAGGGTGTGGCACAGGTTGTACACGCCGCGCTGGGAGAACATCACGTTGTAGTTGAGGTCCTGAGACAAACCTTCCCATAGTTTCATCGCATGTTCGTACAAATGCGCGGACTCGTCCCACAGGTAGTTGGAACGCACGATGGTGGTATTGCGCGCAGTGTTACCGCCGCCCAGCCAGCCTTTCTCGACCACGGCCACGTTGGTGATGCCGTGCTCCTTGGCCAAGTAGTAGGCGGTCGCCAGACCATGCCCGCCGCCACCGACGATGACCACGTCGTAGACTTTTTTCGGGGTGGGCGTGCGCCACATTTTCTGCCAGTTTTCGTGATGGCTGAGGGAGTGCTTGAAGAGGCCGAAGCCTGAGTAGCGTTGCATAGTCATTACTCCAAAACCGCGCTCAGCGATAAACCGGAAAATCAGCGCACAGGGCAGACACGTGTTTGGCCACGTTGGCCTCGACATCGGCGTCGCCGAGGTTGTCGAGGATGTCGCAGATCCAGCCAGCCAACTCGATGCACTGCGGCACCTTGAAACCACGGGTGGTCACCGCCGGAGTGCCGATGCGCAGGCCCGAGGTCACGAACGGCGACTGCGGGTCATTCGGCACGGCGTTCTTGTTGACGGTGATGTGGGCGCGACCGAGGGCGGCGTCCGCGTCTTTGCCGGTGAGGCCCTGACGGATCAGGCTGACCAGGAACAAGTGGTTATCGGTGCCGCCGGAGACCACATCGTAGCCACGCTTGATGAACACCTCGGCCATCGCCTGGGCGTTGTCGATCACTTGTTGCTGATACGCCTTGAAGCCGGGCTCCAGCGCTTCCTTGAAGCACACCGCCTTGCCGGCGATCACATGCATCAGCGGGCCGCCCTGGGCACCGGGGAACACCGCAGCATTGAGCTTCTTTTCAATCGCTTCGTTGGCCTTGGCCAGAATCAGGCCGCCCCGTGGACCGCGCAGGGTCTTGTGGGTAGTGGTAGTGACCACGTCGGCGTAGGGCAGCGGGTTCGGGTACAGGCCGGCAGCCACCAGGCCGGCGACGTGGGCCATGTCGACGAACAGCAGCGCGCCCACTTTGTCGGCAATCTGACGGAAGCGTGGGAAATCCAGGGTTTTGGAGTAGGCAGAGAAACCGGCCACCACCATCTTCGGCTGGTGCTCGACCGCCAGGCGCTCGACTTCGTCGTAGTCGATCAGGCCGGTGTCGGTGTTGATGCCGTATTGCACTGCGTTGTACAGCTTGCCCGAGGACGACACTTTGGCACCGTGAGTCAGGTGACCGCCGTGGGCCAGGCTCATGCCCAGAATGGTGTCGCCGGCATTGATCAGCGCCAGGTACACCGCGCTGTTGGCGGACGAACCGGAGTGCGGCTGCACGTTGGCGTAATCGGCGCCGAACAGCTGCTTGGCGCGCTCGATGGCCAGGGCCTCGACTTTATCCACGTGCTCGCAGCCACCGTAGTAGCGCTTGCCCGGGTAGCCTTCGGCGTACTTGTTGGTCAGGCCGCTGCCTTGGGCTTGCATCACGCGTTTGCTGGTGTAGTTCTCCGACGCGATCAGCTCGATATGATCTTCCTGACGCTGCTCCTCGGCATTCATGGCTGCCAGCAGTGCGTCGTCATATCCCTGGATCTGGTCTTGTTTGCTGAACATCGCGTCTCTCCCAGCCTTTCGTATTGTTGAAGCCCTCGCAGGGCCCTTTGATGCGATGGTAGGGCTGGCGCGTACAGGTCAAATGCCTGCGCACGCCACGCAAAGGTGCGTTTACGACATGGACTGAAGAATGTGCAAAGCCAACTCCCACAGGGGTCAGGCGATGAGCTTGCGAACGAGTAGCAACAGAAGAAAATGCATGGGATACAGGGCATAGGCCCAGCGCCGCATGGCGGGTGGCTTGGCGTTTTTGCCATGTCGCAACAAGACCAATCCTGCCAGCGGCGCAATCAGACATGCAGCCAACCCCAACTGCGCCACAGGCGTGCCGCTATTCAGCAGAATCTGCCATTGATTCGCGGCGACACAGACCAGCCCCGGCAGCACGCTGAAATACCAAGGCCGGCGAAACACCAACAGCATCGCCAGTGGCAGCAATACACCAAAGAAACCGAACATCAACTGGGTTGAAAACACAGCTGCTATTGTGACAGCGATCAGCGCCAATCCTCGATCAACCAACGCCTTCTGCTGCCAACCTCGGGCAACCAGCAGGCCCAGCGCCAGAGTCGGCAACACGTTCAAGGTATCGGCATCTTCGATGAACATCCGATAAGGCACTTCGCTGATCACGCTGAACAGCAGCAACCACCCCAGGTAGCGCCAATGGCCGGTCACCGGAGCGGTCCGGGCCCTGTGCAAATTGGCCGCAATCGCCAGGCAAAACCACGGGAACGCCAGGCGCCCAGGCACATACAGCCCATCCAGGCTCAACCCCACATAGCGCAGGTGATCGAGCACCATGCTCAGCAGCGCCAGCCACTTGAGTAAGTCCAAAGCGCCATCTCGGACACGTCCGACAGGCAAGGTGTGAGTACCGTGCATAATTCCCCAACGACTTTGCATTTACAGAGCGTGCGCGCCCCTGACAATCTTGGTTAAAGTGCGCACCAACATCGACCACAGGAATGGGCCATGACCGACAAGAGCCAACAATTCGCCAGCGACAACTATTCCGGCATCTGCCCGGAAGCCTGGGCCGCCATGGAACAAGCCAACCACGGCCATCAACGCGCCTACGGTGATGACGAGTGGACCCACCGCGCCGCCGACGGTTTCCGTAATTTGTTCGAAACCGACTGCGAAGTGTTCTTCGCCTTCAACGGCACCGCCGCCAACTCCCTGGCACTGTCCTCGCTGTGCCAGAGCTACCATAGCGTGATTTGCTCGGAAACCGCCCACGTTGAAACCGACGAATGCGGCGCACCGGAGTTTTTCTCCAATGGCTCCAAGCTGCTCACTGCACGCACCGAGAACGGCAAGCTGACCCCGGAATCGATCCGCGAGATCGCCCTCAAGCGCCAGGACATCCACTACCCCAAACCGCGCGTGGTCACCCTGACCCAGGCCACCGAAGTCGGCAGCGTGTACACCCCGGAAGAAATCCGCGCCATCAGCGCCACCTGCAAAGAGCTGGGCCTGAACCTGCACATGGACGGTGCCCGCTTCTCCAACGCCTGTGCGTTCCTGGGTTGCTCACCGGCCGACCTGACCTGGAAAGCCGGGGTGGACGTGCTGTGCTTTGGCGGCACCAAGAACGGCATGGCGGTGGGTGAAGCCATCCTGTTCTTCAATCACAAGCTGGCCGAAGACTTCGACTACCGCTGCAAACAGGCTGGCCAGTTGGCATCAAAGATGCGCTTCCTGTCCGCCCCGTGGGTAGGCTTGCTGGAAAACGATGCCTGGCTCAAGCACGCACGCCACGCCAACCACTGCGCGCAATTGCTCAGCAGCCTGGTTGCGGACATCCCCGGCGTGGAATTGATGTTCCCTGTGCAAGCCAACGGCGTATTTCTGCAACTCTCGGAGCCAGCCATTGCGGGGCTTACAGCCAAGGGTTGGCGCTTCTACACCTTTATCGGTAAAGGTGGGGCGCGATTCATGTGTGCGTGGGACACAGAAGAAGAGCGTGTACGAGAATTAGCCGCCGATATCAGGGAAGTCATGAGGGCTTAACGTGGGAATTCGGCCAGCGAATACTGGCCGATTGCCGAGTCTGTTTTTTGATATTTCTGACAGCTGCGCGCTGGATATTCGTTGACTAGCCTCTTGGTACCCGGAAGGAAAACGCAGTCATAACCGCCACTTTCCGGGTTCGCTACCCGCTGAATAATCGGCTGGAAGCGTAAATCCAATGGAGAGCTTAATCATGGAATATCAAAGCAACGGCAACACCCTGCAAAGCGATGGCACTATCAGCACCACGGTGATTGACTGGGATGAGTTCAGGAAGTACGCCAAAGTCGGGGACACCATCCGCGAACCTTCGAGGACGTTGAGGATCTACGATAAAGCCTATGAATTGACAGCATCAGGCCAGCATTTCGTCGTGCATATCTACGCGCAGTAACCGTTACTCCTGGAAGCCCGCGCCGAAGACTCATGACCCTCGGCGCACAGCCGACCGCACATTCCCACGCTCCTGCGTGGGAATGTGCGAGGTATTAGAACTCGATGCGCACATCGCCCTTCGGCACGCTGCAGCACGACAGGATGTAACCTTCGGCTTCGTCTTCCTCGGTGATCCCGCCGTTGTGTTCCATCTCCACCTCCCCGCCCAGCTTCATCACCTTGCACGTGCCGCAGATACCCATGCCGCAGGCTTTGGGGATCAACAGGCCAAGCTTGGCAGCTGCTGCGTGGACAGTCTCGCCGGGGGCCACCCGAATGCTTTTGCCCGATGCGATGAACTCCACCTGGTGCAGATCCGCGAGGTCGATTTCCGGCGCATCCGCCGCTTGCTCGGCCTGCTCCACGGCGTCAGCCCGCGCTTCCGGCGGCGTCGCACCAAAGGATTCTTCGTGATAACGCGCCATATCGAAACCGGCGGTTTCCAGCAGGCGTTTCACTGCGCTCATGTAAGGCGTCGGGCCGCAACAGAATACTTCGCGCTCCAGGAAGTCCGGCACCATCAGTTCCAGCATCTTGTGATTCAGATAACCGCGGTAGCCGGCCCAGGGTTCACCCAGGCCATGCTTTTCGCAAATCAGGTGCAAGCTGAAGTTGTCGATCCGCGACGCCATGTGCTCCAGCTCGCGGTGGTAGATGATGTCCTTGGGTGAACGCGCGCTATGAACAAACGTCATGTCCACATTAGCGTTGGTGTCGTAGAACCAGCGCGCCATGGACATGACTGGGGTGATCCCCACCCCGCCGCTCAGGTACAGCACTTTCGGGCTGGGGAAGTCGATCGCGTTGAACAGCCCGACAGGTCCGTGCACCGCCAGCTCCTGGCCCTCGTGCAGCGTGTCATGCAGCCAGTTGGACACACGCCCGCCCGGTACACGCTTGATGGTTACCGAAAAGCTGTAAGGCACCGACGGTGAACTGGAGATCGTGTAGGAGCGCATGATCGGCTGGCCTTCGATTTCCAGCTCCAGGGTGACGAATTGCCCGGGCTTGAAGAAGAACAGAATCGGCTGGTCAGCCATAAAACAGAAGGTGCGCACGTCCCAGGTTTCCTGGATGACTTTGACGCAACGGACGATGTGCCGACCATTGGCCCAGGTCTGGGTGGTTACCGGATTCAGGAAATTGCTAGACATGTTGTTCTCCACCGCCGACGTCGGCCTTATGGTGGCGATTCTGCGTAACGCCGGGGCCACCCATTTACCTATCTGCGACATTCACATACTTACGGCGACCAGCCCCCAAAGACAGGGCCTTGCGCGTCGGGATCAGATTGGGCCATGTCGCCCATGGATAAGGTTCGACCCAACGCCGGGCCCACACTCGCTCCCAACAAAGACGCGTTCTTTACGCCTTGCTGCAAACCTGATCAGCCACTATTCGCCGGCCACACAGAATGGCCATGAGGACACACACGATGGACGTCACCGCAACCTTAAGCTTGGGCGATCCGCTGGAACCCGCACGCAAGGCCACCGCGCAAATGCTGCACGAGCGCGAGCGCACCTTTTCGCTGCCGCAGCCGTTCTACTCTGATGAGCGGCTGTTTGATATCGACATGCAGGAGATCTTCCAGAAAGAGTGGTTGATTGCCGGCATGACCTGCGAAATTCCCACCAAGGGCAACTACCTGACCCTGCAAGTGGGCAAGAACCCGATCATCGTGATCCGTGGCGCCGAAGGCGTGGTGCATGCATTCCACAACGTCTGCCGCCACCGTGGTTCGCGCTTGTGCACCAGCGAAAAGGGCAAGGTCGCCAAACTGGTTTGCCACTACCACCAATGGACCTACGAACTGGACGGTCGCCTGTTGTTCGCCGGTACCGAGATGGGCGCCGACTTCGACATGAAGCAGTACGGCTTGAAACCGGTAAACGTGAAGACCGCCGGCGGCTACATTTTCATCAGTCTGGCCGAGACCCCGCCGGCCATCGATGACTTCCTGTCGACGCTCAGCCATTACATGGAACCCTACGACATGGAAAACACCAAGGTGGCGATCCAGACCACCTTGTTCGAAAAAGCCAACTGGAAGCTGGTGCTGGAAAACAACCGCGAGTGCTACCACTGCAACGCGTCGCACCCGGAACTGCTCAAAACCCTGCTGGAATGGGACGACGTCACCGACCCGCGCGCCGACCAGGCGTTCAAGGACCACGTAGCCGCCTCCGCCGCCGCCTGGGATGCCGAGAAGATCCCTTACGCCCACGCCAGCTTCGGCCTGCGTAACCGCATCGTGCGTATGCCGCTGCTCAAGGGCACAGTGTCGATGACCCTGGACGGCAAGCAGGGCTGCGCCAAACTGATGGGCCGCATCAAGAACCCGGACCTGGGCTCGATGCGCATCCTGCACCTGCCTCATTCGTGGAACCACTGCATGGGCGATCACATCATCGTGTTCACCGTGTGGCCGATCAGCGCCCAGGAAACCATGGTCACCACCAAGTGGATCGTGCACAAAGATGCCGTGGAAGGCGTGGACTACGATGTGGAGCGCATGCGCCAGGTGTGGGACGCGACCAACGACCAGGACCGTCGCCTGGCCGAGGAGAACCAGCGCGGCATCAACTCAACAGCCTACCAGCCTGGCCCGTACTCCAAGACCTATGAGTTTGGCGTGGTGAACTTTGTGGACTGGTACAGCGAGCGCATGTTGAACAACTTGGGTGCCGCGCCTGCTCCGTACCTCAAAGGTGTGGCTGCACACGAGTAACTGACGCCCTATGGATCAAAAATGTGGGAGGGGGCTTGCTCCCGATAACGGAGTATCAGCCAATGCATGTGCAAGCTGAGCCATCCCTATCGGGAGCAAGCCCCCCCTCCCACACTTCAAGCAGACGCTGCCTACTATTTGATCAACTCTCGCGCAGACCGCTAACACCCTGCCCTCCAGCCTTTGTCCAACAACTTATCCACAAAGCCACCCACAGCAATTGTGGGCAAGTCGGTGTGCGGCTTAAATTAAATCAAGAAAATCCGTGACTTATTTGAAACCAAGGGATCCATCCTTACCTGATCATTTATTGATCATATCTGTGCAGACCTTGATTCATATGGCCTACAGCACTAAGCGAACACCTTATCCACAGATGCACCAACAGACTTTGGGGGCAACTTTATCCAACCTGTGGAAAAGCGCACAAACCCTGCATAAATCGGGCTTCCCGGGGTTTCAATGCAGAAAAAAGCCGAAACTGATCGAATTTCGATCAACCTCCTGAAAGCCTTTGTTTACATGGCTTACAGAAGATAGCGAACATCTTATCCACAGATGCGCCAACAGACTTTGGGGGCAAGTCAGTACTGCCAACCGGGAAAACTCCTGGAAAAACCGCAGTTTAGGCTGGCTATTTTTCGTACAGAGGGCTGCAAGGCTTGATACATAGGGGGTGTGGACAACCGCGAACAGGTTATCCACAAGCGGATCAACAGCGATTGTGGGTAAACCGCAGAACTCATGCGGGAGGGAGCACGCCCCCTCCCACAGCGGATCAGCGTACGACACCCTCTTCAATCAACAGCTTGAGAATCGCCTGAGCGCCCTCTTCAGCACTCACACCCTTGAGCACCTGCCCACCACCGCCACTGGCCTTGGCCGTGGCAGCCTTCATACGGTCGGCGCCGCTCTTGGCCTTGATCACCTTGAGACGCTTGGGCCTTGGCTTGGCCGGTTGCAGCAGGGCGCCTGTGAATAACTCGTCCTGTTCGATCTCCACCTCATGGGCCGCCAGTTCGCCACGTTGCGCCGGGCCGTATGCACTCTGGCGCGGTTTGGGCGCAGCGTTATCCACGGTGGCCAGAAACGGCAGGCGCACTTTCAGGCGCCGCCGCTGGCCGCGAGGCAAGGCTTGCAGTACATGGGCCACGCCGGCGTCGATGGATTCCACCTGGGCCAACCCTACAACCAGGGGCCAGCCCAATTGTTCTGCCAGCAGAAACGGCAACATGCCCGAGCCTTCACCGGTTTCCGCCTGACTGCCGGTGAGTACCACCTGGGCGCCGGCGTCATGCAGGTATTCACTGAGTACCGGCAAGGCATCGGCGCCGGGCGGTTGTTCCAGTACATGCAGTTGCGCCAGCCCCATCCCAAGGTAGCTGCGCAAGGTCGGCTCGTTGATATCGCCGGCGTGCAGCACCTGCAACTTATCCCCAGCCATTTGCAGGCCCAGCTCGACAGCGCGGGCGTCCTGCTCCGCACGGCGCGGGCGCCCGGAAGTGGGGTGGGCGCCGATGGATACCAAGCTGATTACAGTGGTTGTCATGGTCATGTCCCTAAGCTGCATCGCGCTTGGCGCCGTTGCGGTAGGCCTGCACCGCATCGATCAAGGCTTGCAGAATCGCGGCGCTTTCGCCGATCACCGACAGGTCGGCACGCTTGATCATGTCGCAGGTCGGGTCGAGGTTGATCGCCACCACCTTGTCGCAGGCCCCGATGCCTTGCAGGTGCTGGATCGCCCCGGAAATACCCACGGCCACGTACACCCGCGCCGTGACCCAGGTGCCGCTGGCGCCGACCTGACGATCACGCGCCATGAAGCCATCGTCCACCGCCACCCGCGACGCGCCCTCGGTGGCGCCCAGGGCTGCGGCGGTCTGGTGGAACAGCGCCCAGTCCTTCACGCCATTGCCACCGGAGAAAATGAATTCCGCTTCGGCCATGGGAATCGCCGCAGGATCCACCGCCACCGCCCCCAGGTCCTCGATACGCGACAAACTGCGCGCCAGGCTTGTGGATAACTCTACGGGCAGTACCTCATGCCGGGTCTCGCTGACCGGGTCGGCACACTCAACGGCCGCCAGGATCAGGCGCGGCAGCGGCCGGGCCAAATCTTGCTGGCCCGCCCCCGCACGGCCGATGCACTCATCGCCCTTGATTTGCCAAACGCGTGTCGCCGGGCGTTCCTTGAGGCTGGCGGCAAAGCGCCGACCCAATTCACCGCCGCCGCTGCGGCTGTCCGGCAGTAGCCAGTGGCGCGGATTGAACTGGTTATCCACAGCGCGCAGGCCTTGTACGCGTTGCTCCGGTGAATAACCGTCGAACGCGTGGCCGTCCAGTACCAGCAGGCGATCGACACCGGCAGTGGCGAAGGCGTTTTCCTTGTGTTCACCAAACACCACGGCCAGCACCGCGCCGTCGCTGCCAGCCAGTTGCCTGGCCAGGCCAAGCAAGTCACGGTCGTGGCTGCTCAAGCGGCCACCGACCATGTCCGGCACCACACTGATGTAGAACGCGGGCGTTGGCACCTGATGCAGTGGCAACTGTACCTCCACCGCCGCCGTACGCTTGGCCGCACCGCCCTGCTGGGCACCGCTGCGGTCAATACGCTTGATGCCGTTGGGGCCGATAAAACCGACACCGTGCACGTTTTTACGAATGATGCCGTTGGGCCCCATCCAGCTCTGCTGCACGGGCTGCATGGCCGCGTGCAAGGGGTGAAGACGGTTACGGGCGATCCATTCGGCCCGAGGGTCACGGCGAATAATGTCGCTCATCAATGCACCTCCGCGGGTTCACGTTTAGGCGCTTTTGCCGGCACGGGGTCTTCAAGCAAAGCGTCGGCCACAAGCTCGGCAATATCCTTGATCAATGGCCGCGGCTCGACCACACCTTCAAGCATCGCCGTACATTGCGGGCAGCCCACGGCCACCAGTTCGGCACCGGTTTCGCGGATGTCTTCCATGCGCATGTCGGGGATACGTTGCTTGCCGGGAATGTCAGTGATCGGCGCGCCGCCGCCACCGCCGCAGCAGCGCGAACGGAAGCCTGAGCGTTGCATTTCCTTGACCTTGATGCCCAACGCCCGCAGCACTTGGCGCGGTGCCTCGTATTCGCCGTTGTAGCGGCCCAGGTAACAAGGGTCGTGGTAGGTCACGCTGCTGCCTTTGTGCTGGCCCAGGTTGAGCGCGCCGTCGCCGATCAACTCGGCCATGAAGGTGCTGTGATGCTGTACGACGTAATTGCCGTTGAAGGCGCCGTACTCGTTTTTCAGCACATGGAAACTGTGCGGGTCGCAGGTAACAATGCGCTTGAAGCTATATTTGCCCAACGTCTGGATATTGCGCGAGGCCAACAATTGGAAAGTTGCTTCATCGCCCAGACGCCGCGCTACGTCACCGCTGTCGCGTTCCTCCAGGCCAAGTACCGCAAAGTCCACCCCCGCCGCCTTGAGCACTTTGACAAACGCCCGCAGGGTGCGTTGGTTGCGCATGTCGAAGGCACCGTCGCCGACCCAGAACAGCACCTCGCAGCTGCCCTTGTCACTGAGCAACGGCAGGTTCAGGTCCGCCGCCCAGTTGAGGCGACCGCCCGGTGCGAAACCGCCAGGGTTGTCGGTGGCAATCAGGTTTTCCAGGACTTCGGCGCCCTTGTTCGGCGTGGCACCTTTTTCCAGGGTGAGGTGGCGGCGCATGTCGACGATGGCGTCAACGTGCTCGATCATCATCGGGCACTCTTCCACGCAGGCGCGGCATGTGGTGCACGACCACAACGTCTCGGCATCCACCAGGCCATTGACGATCGGCTGATGCGGGTTACCGCCGTGTTCGCCCACCGGTTTGCCTGGGTATGGGCTACCGGCGAACTTGGCATCGGTGCCACCGGCCAGGCCGACGACCATGTCTTGGATAAGCTTTTTCGGGTTCAGGGGCTGGCCGGCAGCGAACGCCGGGCACGCTGCTTCGCACTTGCCGCATTGCACGCAGGCGTCGAAGCCGAGCAACTGGTTCCAGGTGAAATCCTTGGGCTTTTCCACGCCAAGCGGCGCGGTTTTATCACTGAGGTCCAGCGGCTTCAAACCAGTGGAGCGGCCACCGCCGAAGCGCTCGGCGCGGCGGTGCCAGGCCAGGTGCAGGGCACCCGCGAAGGCGTGCTTCATCGGCCCGCCCCAGGTCATGCCGAAAAACATTTCCGATACGCCCCACAGCACGCCCACGCTCAGCAGCGCAGCGAGCAGCCAGCCGCCAAAGTCAGCGGGCAGAATCCCGGCCACCGGCAAGGTCACCAGGAAAAAGCTCACCGAGAACGCCATCAGGCTTTTCGGCAGGCGCATCCATGGGCCCTTGGACAGGCGCGCAGGCGGATTGCGGCGGCGCAGGTACATGAAGATCGCGCCCACAAACATCAACGCCGAAGCCAGCAGCAAGGCATAGCCGAGAATGCGGTTCTGCAGGCCGAAGCCGTGCACCGCAACAGCCAGCAGCGCCGACAGCACAAAGCCCAGCGCCGTGGCGACGTGGGTATTGGCAATGTATTTGTCGCGGGCGACCACGTGGTGCAAGTCGACCATGTAGCGCTTGGGCATGGCCAAAAGACCGCCAAGCAAGTCGACTTTGGATGCACGCCCACGGCGCCACATGCTCATGCGGCGCAAGGCGCCGAGGACGGCGAGCCCCAAAGCGGCAAACAAGAGAATTGGCAACAAGGTGTTCAACATGATGAAGCTCCCACAGACCACACAGGTCTACTGTGAAACTGGCCTTGAATGTGGGAGGGGGCTTGCTCCCGATGGCGGAGTGTCAGTTGATACTGTTGTAGCTGACCCACCGCTATCGGGGGCAAGCCCCCTCCCACATTTGAACCGAGTCCACTTTTTGGTTCGGTGTCGGCTTAGAAATCCTTGCACAAGCGCAGGGCGTCGTAGATTGCGGCGTGGGTGTTGCGCTGGGCCACACAGTCACCAATGCGGAACAGCAAGTACCCTTCGCCCGCCTCGCTCAAGCACGGCTGCGGTTTGATCGCAAACAAGGCTTCGACGTCGATCTGGCCCTTGTTGCGTGAGCCTTCCTTGAGCCCGTAGTAAAGGGCCTCGTCCGGGCGTACACCGTTCTCCACCACCACCTGGTCGACCACCCGCTCTTCTTTGGCGCCGGTGTATTCGTTTTCCAGCACTGCCACCAGCTTGTCGCCCTCGCGATAGACCTTTTCCAGCATCATGTCGCCGGTCATGATCACTTCCTTGGGGTACATGCTGCGGTAGTAAGTCGGGAACGACGTACCGCCAATTGCCACACCGGGCTTGATGTCGTCGGTGACGATTTCCACCTGGCAGCCTTTGTCCGCCAGGAAGTCCGCCACCGACATGCCGGTGAACTCGCAAATGGTGTCGTACACCAGCACGTTCTTGCCCGGCGCGACTTTGCCGTCGAGCACATCCCAACTGCTCACCACCAAGCCTTCGGCGGCGCCCCAATGTTCGTTCTGTTCGATGAACGGATGCCCGCCCACCGCCAGCACCACCACGTCCGGACGCAGGTCCAGAATGGTCTCGGCATCCGCCGCCACGCCCAGGCGCAGGTCAACTTTCAAGCGCGCCAACTCCAGCTGGTACCAGCGAGTGATACCAGCGATCTGGTCGCGCTGCGGCGCTTTCGAAGCGGTAGTGATCTGCCCGCCGATGAACTCTTTTTTCTCCAACAGGGTCACGTCGTGGCCGCGTTCGGCGGCGACACGTGCAGCCTCCATACCAGCGGGGCCTGCGCCCACCACGACCACTTTGCGCTTGGCCCCGGTGGTTTTCTCGATGATGTGCGGCACGCCCATGTATTCACGGGAGGTCGCGGCGTTCTGGATGCACAGCACGTCCAGGCCCTGATACTGGCGGTCGATGCAGTAGTTGGCGCCCACGCATTGCTTGATCTGGTCGATCTGGCCCATCTTGATCTTGGCGATCAGGTGCGGGTCGGCGATGTGCGCACGGGTCATGCCGACCATGTCCACATAGCCGCCTTCGAGGATGCGCGTGGCCTGGTTCGGGTCCTTGATGTTCTGCGCGTGCAGCACCGGAACCTTGACCACTTCCTTGATCCCGGCTGCCAGGTGCAGGAACGGCTCCGGTGGGTAACTCATGTTCGGGATCACGTTGGCCAGGGTGTTGTGGGTGTCGCACCCCGAGCCCACCACGCCGATGAAGTCGAGCATACCGGTGTCGTCGTAATACTTGGCGATCTGCTTCATGTCCTCATGGGACAAGCCGTCCGGGTGGAACTCGTCACCGCACAGGCGCATGCCCACGCAGAAGTCATCGCCCACTTCGGCACGCACGGCCTTGAGTACTTCCAGGCCGAACTTCATGCGGCCTTCAAAGCTGCCGCCCCATTCGTCGGTACGCTTGTTGACCCGCGGGCTCCAGAACTGATCGATCATGTGCTGGTGCACGGCAGACAGCTCGACGCCATCCAGGCCACCGGCCTTGGCACGACGCGCCGCCTGGGCGTAGTTGCCGATCACGCGCCAGATTTCTTCCGGCTCGATGGTCTTGCAGGTGGCACGGTGCACCGGCTCACGCACGCCGGACGGCGACATCAGGGTCGGCCAGTTAAAGCCGTCCCAGCGTGAGCGACGGCCCATGTGGGTAATCTGGATCATGATCTTGGCGCCATGCTTGTGCATGGCGTCGGCCAGGTTCTGAAAGTGCGGGATGATGCGGTCGGTGGACAGGTTCACCGAGCTCCACCACTCCTGGGGGCTGTCGATGGCCACCACCGAGGAGCCGCCGCAGATCGCCAGGCCGATACCGCCCTTGGCTTTCTCTTCGTAGTACTTCACATAGCGGTCGGTGGTCATGCCGCCGTCGGTGGCATACACCTCGGCGTGGGCGGTACTGAGCACGCGGTTGCGGATGGTCAGCTTGCCGATCTGGATCGGCGCAAACATTGCTTCGAAAGCCATGGCACGGTCCTCGGCTTACAACGGTTTGACGGTGAACAGGCCATCGTCGTGGCCCTCTTCGGAGCCTCCGTAGACTTGTTCGGCGACAGTGCGGATCTTGCTGCCACGGGCCTCAAGAATCTGGTCCATGGCACCGGCAAACCAGCCGGTGAACATGTAGTCGACTTTGCGCCCGACCTTGCCGTACACGTAGACGAACGCCGAGTGCTCAAGCTTGACGCTGGCGGTGCCTTTATCCAGGTCGATGTCCTGGATCTTGAACAGGCCCCAGCCGCGCTGCGACAGGCGCTTCATGTAGTGCTCGAACACCGCGACGCCTTCCAGGCCGTGGCACTCGGCTTCCTTTTCACACCAGTGCCAGGCGGATTTGTAGCCGGCCTTGTAGAGGATCTCGGCGTAGGCATCAGCGCCCAGCACTTCTTCGATACCCATGTGGTTGTTGACGAAGAAATGGCGCGGCACGTACAGCATGGGCAGGGCGTCGGAGGTCCAGACACCGGTTTCGCTGTCGACTTCGATTGGCAATTGCGGGGCGATCTTGGCCATGGAAACTTAACTCCAGAAAAATTCGTTGTGGTGTTGCCGATAGGTGTCTGGCTTATTCGCCCCAGACGTCCTTCAAGACGTTGACCCAGTTCTCGCCCATGATCTTGCGTACCACGCGCGCGGGGTGGCCACGCTTGAGCAGGGTCTCGGTGAGGTTGGGGAATTCACCCACGGTGCGGATGCCCAGCGGGTTGATGATCTTGCCGAAGCTGGTCAGGCGGCGGGCGTAGCCCTTGTCATGGGTCAGCATTTCGAAGAAATCCTGACCATGGCCCTGAGTGAAGTCGGTGCCGATGCCGATGGCGTCTTCACCGACGATATTCATGGTGTATTCGATGGCTTCGGCGTAGTCGTCGATGGTCGAATCGATGCCCTTGGCCAGGAACGGCGCGAACATGGTCACGCCGACAAACCCACCGTGGTCGGCGATGAACTTGAGTTCTTCATCGGACTTGTTGCGCGGGTGTTCCTTGAGCCCGGACGGCAGGCAGTGTGAATAGCACACCGGCTTTTTCGATTCGAGGATGACTTCTTCGCTGGTCTTGGAACCGACGTGAGACAGGTCGCACATGATGCCGACACGGTTCATCTCGGCGACGATTTCGCGCCCGAAGCCCGACAACCCGCCATCGCGCTCGTAGCAGCCGGTGCCCACCAGGTTCTGGGTGTTGTAGCACATCTGCACCACGCCAACGCCGAGCTGCTTGAAGATCTCGACATAGCCGAGCTGGTCTTCAAACGCATGGGCATTCTGGAAGCCGAAGATGATGCCGGTCTTGCCCTGTTCCTTGGCACGGCGGATGTCGGCGGTGGTTTTCACCGGGATCACCAGGTCACTGTTCTCGCGGATCAGGGTCTGGCTGGCGACGATGTTATTGATCGTGGCCTGGAAGCCTTCCCACACCGACACCGTGCAGTTGGCGGCGGTGAGGCCGCCTTTGCGCATGTCTTCGAACAGGTCGCGGTTCCACTTGGCAATAATCAGACCGTCGATAACGATGCTGTCGGCGTGCAACTCGGCTGGGCTCATCAGGCGTCCCCTTATTGGCGATTCATGCGCCGAATCGTCTGCCGGCGCTTTGGGGCCAGCATATGCCCAGGGACAACCCGAGCCGGGTGCAAAAACGACAGGGGAATTGCCGAAAGCGTCAATCCACGACAAAGGCTGTGCAGACATGCCTGACGGGCGACTGTTCTTTGTCTTACGCTTGAGCCAGAATTGCGCATCACGTGATATGAGACGGCGCAATGAAATCGATTTTCCTGGCTTTGGCACTCATCGCAACCGGCGTTCACGCAGCCGAAGACACCGACAGCACGCCGTGCGACGGCATCGAAAACGACAAACAGACCCTGGCCTGCGCCGCCTACAACAAAACCACCGCCGAGCAATTGCTCAAGGATAACTATCAGGGCCTGCTGGAGCGCATGGCTTCAACCTACGGCAGCGACAAGACCAAACTGGCCGACATTACCGCCCGTCTGAAGGACGCCCAGCAGAAATGGGAAAAACTGCGCGATGCCGATTGCGCGGTGGACACCTTCCCGGCGGTCAATGGCAGCAAGGAGTATGCGATTGCGCAGAATGATTGCCTGGCGCGGATGAGTGATGAGCGGTCGGAGTTTTTGGAGTCGATTGGGCAGGAGTGATTTGCGCACCCTATTGGCCAAGCAAGTCCCACGCTGCTTTTGCGCGCTCGTCAAATTTAACGATGCTTTCCCTCTCAAGGATGAGTACTGAACAATGCAATGGTTTCCTACCCCTCCCACCGACAACCTGTACAAATTTGCCGCTGTTTGCGGCTTGCTGATGCTCGGCGGTGCGCTGTTTGCCATCCTGTCATTGGTTTACCTGGATTATCGAATCGAGGTACAGACCAACGCGTCTCTGGACAACTTTTCAAGCCAGCATAATCAGAGATTATTCGAAAACCGCATCAGCGCTCTGAAAGAGGGTGACACCGAGAAAGACTATATCCCGCAGCTTTCAAAGAAATTAAATAGCGATCCGGATTTTTTAGCAGCGGCATTGAAAATCCAGTCAGAGCTGAAGGCCGGCTACAAACCTGCTGATCCTGACACGCTCGATCTTGTATTTAACTTCGTAAGTGCTCGAGAGGCGCTTTCATTGATCGCCCTCGTCATATACGCCATCGTCGCATCATCGCTAACCGTATTTGGCCTAAGCGGCTGGCGCAAAAAAATCCACGAGTCAAACGAGCGTCAGAATGAACTCGACGAAGAAATCAAGAAAGCCAGTTTGTTGAAATTGCACATTGAGATCTCTCAAATGCAGCCCATGAGCGAAACCGTAAAGAAGCTGTTTGAGCTTGGCGGTATCATGTGCCCCGATAAATAACTTACCCATGAGCATTTTCTGGGGCGCGGAGCATTCCATGACTACTTGCGGCATCGAAATCAAAGGCAGCGAAGCCATCATCGCCCTCGCCGCTCTGGACAACCAGGCACTGACCCACATCGCCCTGGCCACCAAGAAAATCGCCCTTGAAGACGACGACGAAGCAGCCAACGTAAAAGCCTTCGCCGCCCAGGTGAAGGCGTTCGTGCAGGCGAACGCCATTACCCGTATCGCGATCAAAAAGCGCAGTAAAAAAGGCGAGTTCGCCGGGGGCCCGACGACGTTCAAGATTGAGGGGATCTTTCAGTTGCTGGACGGGGTGGAGGTGACGCTGCTGTCGCCGCAAACCATCAATGCGCAGAACAAGAAGCACAACGTTGAATTGCCGGCCACGCTGAACAAATATCAGCATGAGGCTTACAAGGCAGCGTGCTCGGCGCTGCTGAAAAAGTAAGCCACACCACACCTCAATGTTTGCTGGGCCGACGTCTTCGCGGGCAAGCCCCCTCCCACATTGGAAGTGTGTGGCAATGGCATTGGCAATCAGCTCGGCGGGACGGGACGGGACGGGACGGGACGACGGAACACAAAACCGCTGTGCGCGAACATGGTTTTATACTCAATTATTGAACGAACTATAAATTATAGTTCCCAGCATAATTGACTCTAATTACCCGTCAAACCACCTCCCGCCGGCGATCCTCCCGCGGGCATTTGGCAAACCTTGCGCGATAGCTCCTGGTGAAATACGAAGGGGACTCAAACCCGCACGCAATACTCACTTCCAGCACGCTCATATCGCTTTGGCGCAATAGTTTGCGGGCTTTTTCCAGGCGCAGGCCGAGGTAGAAGTTGCTTGGCGTGTCGTTCAGGTGCAGGCGAAACAACCGCTCCAGTTGACGCCGGGTGACCTTGATCGCGTCGGCCAGGGCCAGGGTGCTCAGGGGCGGTTCGGTGTGTTGCTCCATTTCGCCGATCACGTGCACCAGTTTCTTGTTGTTGATGCCGTAGCGCGTGGCGATCTGCATGCGCTGGTGGTCTTTGCGTGGGCGTATACGGCCAAGCACAAATTGCTCCGAGACCTGGACCGCCAGTTCCGAGCCGTGGGCCTGGGCGATCAGATCGAGCATCAGGTCGATGGACGCGGTGCCACCGGCGCAGGTGATGCGGCGGCGGTCGATTTCGAACAGTTCCTGAGTCACGCTCAACTGCGGATAGGCTTCCTTGAAGGCGTCGATGGCTTCCCAATGCAGGGTCAGGCGATGGCCGTCAAGCAGGCCCGCTTCGGCCAGCACACAGGCGCCGGTGTCGATGGCGCCCAAGGTCACGCCGTCGTGATCGAGGCGACGCAGCCAATGCTCCAGCGCCGGGGTGGAGCATTGCAAAGGCTCGAAACCGGCCACCACTAATAATGTGGCGCCTTTTTCCAGCGGCTCCAGCGCGGCGTCGGCGTTGACCGACATACCGTTGCTCGCCAGCACCGCACCGCCATCTGCACTCAATATGTGCCAGCGGTACAACTCGCCACGAAAGCGGTTGGCGACCCGTAACGGTTCCAAGGCCGAGATAAAACCGATGGCCGAAAAACCCGGCATCAGCAAGAAGTAGAAATCCTGGGACATGGTGGCGCTCTCGTGGGGCGGGCAGCGTGGCACTGTGATACTCCCGTTCATGCACGGATTCAAGGGGACAGGTCGCTGCAGTGCAAGAGCCGGTCGCCGTCGTGCGCTTTGTGGTTCGCCAAGCTGCGTAACGTGGCGTCACGGTGCACAAAGACACCGGCCCCCACAATAACGACCTGCCGAGGGACCCACCATGAACCGACTGATCCGCCGTTGCGTACTTGCACTCAGCGCCAGCGCCGTTTTGAGCACTAACGCCATGGCAGCGGATGCCGCTTCATGCCAGAACGTACGCATGGGCGTGGTGAACTGGACCGACGTGATCGCCACCAGCGCCATGACTCAAGTGCTGCTCGACGGCCTCGGCTACAAGACCAAACAAACCAGCGCCTCCCAGCAAATCATCTTCGCCGGTATCCGCGACCAACGCCTGGACCTGTTCCTGGGCTACTGGAACCCGCTGATGACCCAGACCATCACGCCGTTTGTCGAGGCCGGGCAGGTCAAGGTCCTGGATAAACCCAGCCTGGAAGACGCGCGCGCCACCCTGGCGGTGCCGACTTATCTGGCGGACAAGGGCCTGAAGACCTTCGCTGACATCGCCAGGTTCCAGAAAGAGCTGGGCGGCAAGATCTACGGCATCGAGCCTGGCTCGGGTGCCAATACCCAGATCAAGGCGATGATTGCCAAGAACCAGTTTGGCCTGGGCAAGTTCCAACTGGTGGAGTCCAGCGAAGCCGGCATGTTGGCCGCCGTGGACCGCGCCGTGCGCCGCAAGGAAGCCGTGGTGTTCTTTGGTTGGGCGCCGCACCCGATGAACGTGAATGTGGCGATGACCTACCTCACCGGCAGCGAAGACGCCCTGGGGCCGAACGAAGGCCGGGCCAGCGTATGGACCGTCACGTCGCCAACCTACGCCGAGCAGTGCCCCAACGTGCACACGCTGCTGACCAACCTGACGTTCACCGCCGCCGACGAGAGCCGCATGATGCAGCCGCTGCTCGATCACAAGGATGCCCTGGAATCCGCCAGGCAGTGGCTCAAGGATCACCCTCAAGACCAGCAGCGCTGGCTGGAGGGCGTGACCACGTTCGATGGCAAACCCGCGGCCGCCAACCTGAAACTCACCAGCAAATAACCTTCTCCGAATCACCGTTTCGCGGCCACTTGCGACCGCGAACGGCACCACCACGCCTGTAAGGAACCGCCTCATGAACCACGACGTCATCATCACCTGCGCACTCACCGGTGCTGGCGACACGACCGCCAGAAGCCCGCACGTGCCGGTCACCCCCAAACAAATTGCCGCCGCCGCAGTAGAAGCCGCCAAGGCCGGCGCCACCGTGGTGCACTGCCATGTGCGCGACCCGCACACCGGCAAATTCAGCCGCGATGTAGCCCTGTACCGTGAAGTGATGGAACGCATCCGCGAGGCCGACATCGACATCATCGTCAACCTCACCGCCGGCATGGGCGGCGACCTGGAAATCGGTGGCGGCGAGAACCCGATGGACTTCGGCCCCAACACTGACCTGGTCGGCCCACTGACCCGCCTGGCGCATGTGGAGGAACTGCTGCCGGAGATCTGCACCCTGGACTGCGGCACCCTCAACTTCGGCGACGGCGACACCATTTACGTGTCCACCCCGGCGCAACTGCGGGCCGGCGCCAAGCGTATCCAGGCCCTGGGCGTAAAGGCCGAGCTGGAAATTTTCGACACCGGCCACCTGTGGTTCGCCAAGCAGATGATCAAGGAAGGGCTGCTCGATAACCCGCTGTTCCAACTGTGCCTGGGCATTCCCTGGGGCGCGCCGGCCGACACCACCACCATGAAAGCCATGGTCGACAACCTGCCCGCCGACGCGGTGTGGGCAGGGTTCGGGATTGGTCGCATGCAAATGCCGATGGCCGCGCAAGCGGTGCTGCTGGGCGGCAATGTACGGGTGGGCCTGGAAGACAACCTGTGGCTGGACAAAGGCGTGCTCGCCACCAACGGCCAGTTGGTGGAACGCGCCCGTGAAATCCTCAGCCGGCTGGGTGCGCGGGTCATGACCCCGGCCGAGGGCCGAATCAAGATGGGCCTGACCAAACGCGGTTAAACATGTGGGAGGGGATCCCCGAACTCTTTAGGAATGTGCCAATGAGCTTTATCACTGACATCAAAACCTTCGCTGCCTTGGGCAGCGGTGTTATCGGCAGCGGTTGGGTATCCCGTGCCCTCGCCCACGGCCTGGATGTGGTCGCCTGGGACCCTGCCCCCGGTGCCGAAGCAGCCTTGCGCAAACGCGTCGCCAATGCCTGGGGCGCGCTGGAAAAACAAGGCCTGGCAGCGGGTGCCTCCCAGCATCGGCTGCGCTTTGTCAGCACCATCGAGGAGTGCGTCAAGGACGCCGACTTCATTCAGGAAAGCGCCCCGGAACGCCTGGAGCTCAAGCTGCAGTTACACAGCCAGATCAGCGCGGCGGCCAAGCCGAATGCGTTGATCGGTTCGAGCACGTCCGGGCTGTTGCCAAGCGAATTCTATGAAGGTTCGACCCACCCGGAACGCTGCGTGGTCGGCCACCCGTTCAACCCGGTTTACCTGCTGCCCTTGGTGGAGGTGGTGGGCGGCAAGCGCACTGCGCCTGAAGCGATCCAGGCGGCCATCAAGGTGTATGAATCCCTCGGTATGCGCCCGCTGCATGTGCGCAAGGAAGTGCCCGGTTTTATTGCCGACCGGCTGCTCGAAGCGTTGTGGCGCGAGGCGCTGCACCTGGTCAATGACGGCGTGGCCACCACCGGCGAAATCGATGACGCGATTCGCTTTGGCGCCGGCTTGCGCTGGTCGTTCATGGGTACCTTCCTCACCTACACCCTGGCAGGCGGTGATGCCGGTATGCGGCACTTCATGGCGCAATTCGGCCCGGCGTTGCAGTTACCATGGACCTACCTGCCAGCACCGGAGCTGACCGACAAGCTGATTGACGACGTCGTCGATGGCACTAGCGATCAGTTAGGCCAACACAGCATTTCGGCGCTGGAACGCTATCGTGATGATTGCCTGTTGGCAGTGCTTGAGGCGGTGAAAACCACCAAGGCCCGGCACGGCATGACCTTCGCCGAATAAAGGGAACCGATAATGCCCGCATTGACCACCTATACCACCCGAGTCCTTCCCGACTGGGTGGACTACAACGGCCACCTGCGCGACGCGTTCTACCTGCTGATCTTCAGCTACGCCACCGACGCGCTGATGGACACCCTGGGCCTGGACAGCGACAACCGTGAAGCCAGCGGCCACTCATTGTTCACCCTGGAGCTGCATCTGAACTACCTGCACGAAGTGAAACTGGGCGCCGAGGTTGAAGTGCACACCCAACTGATCGCCCATGACGCCAAGCGCCTGCACCTGTATCACAGCCTGCACCGGGTGGGCGATGACAAGGAACTGGCCGGCAATGAACAGATGCTGCTGCACGTCGATCTGGCCGGGCCGCAAGCTACACCGTTCACCGAGGCCACGCTGCAACGGCTCGACGCGATCAGCGCTGCACAGGCCGAGCTGCCAAGGCCCGCCCTGCTTGGCCGTGTCATCGGTTTGCCGGCAAAAAAAGCCCCGAGCCAGCCGTGACTGGATCGGGGCAGAGGGGCCTTGTGTGAGCTGTGCATCTGGAGGGTGACCAAACCGTCAAGCTGCGTGCCTGGGATCAGTGTGCCTATTAACCGTATTGCCAAGTGACCCGAAAACGACCTGTTCATAGCCATCCAAGCCATTGCTCGATTCTGCTCTTGCCCACCCAGCGGGGGCCAACCAGAATCCAGGTCAATCCCTGTTCCCTACACCAGGATAAACGTCATGATGCACGCGGATTTGATTGACCAGGATGACCTGCTGAGCCAACTGCGCTCGCTGGGTTTTGAAGTATCCAGCGGTACCACCGCCGAGCAGGCGTGTGAATGTGCGGTGCGCGGTTTGAGCGAGGCGCGGGCCAAGGCGCTCAAGGGCATGGTTGAAAAAATGTACAGCGGCAGTGCGACGATTTTGCCGGCGGTACGCCAGGCGATCGACAAGCAGTTGTTGCCGGCGCTGATGCAATTCAAACAGAACTCCGGCGCCTGAAAATACCGCTATCGCAGGCAAGCCAGCTCCCACAGGAGAACGCATTCCAAGGTGGGAGCTGGCTTGCCTGCGATGCAGACGACTCGGTTTAGAGCCTTACACTGGCAAACGTCGACTCGTTCCTGGCCTGGCTCAACGCCGACATCGGCCCCGACAACGGTGACAACACCAGTGCCTGCGGAATCGACATCATCGCTACTTGCTGGGTGGTGTTGGAGCCAACACGTTCATCGCGTGGCGGTATGCCGAAGTATTCGCGGTAGCACTTGGAGAAGTGCGGCGTCGACACGAACCCGCACACCGACGCCACTTCGATGATCGACATCGGTGTTTGCTTGAGCAACTGCCGTGCACGGATCAGGCGCAGCTTGAGGTAATAACGCGACGGCGAGCAGTGCAGGTATTTCTGGAACAGCCGCTCCAACTGGCGGCGCGACACGGCGACATACACCGCCAGTTCATCCAGGTCGATCGGCTCTTCCAGGTTGGCTTCCATCAGCGCGACGATTTCCTGCAGCTTCGGCTGGTTGGTGCCGAGCATGTGCTTGAGCGGCACGCGCTGGTGATCCTGTTCGTTGCGGATGCGTTCGTAGACGAACATCTCGGAGATGGCAGCCGACAATTCACGGCCGTGGTCGCGGCTGATCAGGTGCAGCATCATGTCCAACGGCGCAGTGCCGCCGGAGCTGGTGGAGCGGTTGCGGTCGAGCGTGAACAGACGCGTGCTCATCGCGACGCGCGGAAAGGCTTCCTGCATCGACGCCAGGCATTCCCAGTGCACGCTGCAATCAAAACCATCGAGCAAACCCGCGCAGGCCAAGGCCCAACTGCCGGTACACACCGCGCCTAGGTGCCGGGACTGGCGCGCCTGGCCTTGCAGCCACGACACATGCTCACGAGTGACAGTGCGTTGGATACCCACGCCGCCGCACACGATGACGGTGTCCAGGGCCGGGGCTTTGTGCATGGAGGCATCGGGAGTGATCTGCAGACCGTCGCTGGCCCACACTTGGTTACCGTCGACACTCAGAGTGGTCCAGCGATACAGCTCGCGGCCGGACAACTGGTTGGCCATACGCAGCGGTTCCACTGCCGAAGCCAGGGAAATCAGCGTGAAATTGTCCAGCAGCAGAAAGCCGATGGATTGAGGCGCACGGTTCTGGGGTTGGCCCCCGGAGTTGAACGACGTCATCGCGGTATCTCCTCACACAAAGCGGGTGATGGCCTCAGGCGAGGCTCTTGTTATTGCGCGCTCCCTGAAAAGGAGAGGCTTTGAATTGATAGAGCAAATGCCGTGCCTAAAATTGAATGGCTATTCAATAACTCCTGAAAACGACCTGTTGATGCGTCTATATAAGCCCGCGCGTGGGGTGCGGGATATGAAGTGAGAAGGGTGCTACTCAAAGCGTGTGAGCAAATCGGTAGCACTTGTGGGAAGGCGCTTTGCGGGCATAGGACATGTCTGTCACCCAAAGCACAATGCGCAGGTGACGAGAGGGAAATCGTTTGGTAGCTACTTATCTGTTTGCGACGCGCTAAAAGGTGGCGTTTTTTAATCTGGTGTTCACTTTATGAGCAATTGTGTCTGCACTATTGCTATCGGGGGCAAGCCCCCTCCCACATTTTGAAGGTGTTCACAAATCAAGTGTGGGAGGGGGCAAGCCCCGATGCAGGCGACTGGGTCTCAGCACTCAACCGCACTCACCGCCAACCCACCGCGTGATGTCTCTTTGTACTTGTCATGCATATCGGCCCCGGTATCACGCATGGTGCGGATCACCCGGTCCAGGGAGATAAAGTGCTGGCCGTCGCCACGCAGGGCCATTTGCGCCGCGTTGATGGCCTTCACCGCCGCAATCGCATTGCGCTCGATACACGGCACCTGTACCAGGCCGCCGACCGGGTCGCAGGTCAGGCCGAGGTTATGTTCCAGGCCGATTTCAGCGGCGTTGCACACCTGCTCCGGCGTGGCACCTAGAATCTCCGCCAAGCCAGCTGCGGCCATCGCGCAAGCCGAGCCTACTTCACCCTGACAGCCGACTTCAGCACCGGAGATCGAAGCGTTCTTCTTGCACAAGATACCTACCGCCGCCGCGCCGAGCATATAGTCGACCACGTTGGCTTCGGTGACCTCCTCACTGAACTTCATGAAGTAGTGCAGCACTGCCGGGATGATCCCCGCCGCGCCATTGGTCGGCGCCGTCACCATGCGCCCACCGGCGGCGTTTTCTTCGTTGACCGCAAGGGCGAACAGGTTGACCCACTCCATGGCGCTCAAGGTCGAGCCGATCACATTGGGTTTGCCCAGCTCTTGCAAACTGCGATGCAACTTGGCGGCGCGACGGCGCACATTGAGGCCGCCGGGCAGGATGCCTTCGTGCTTGAGGCCCTGCTCCACGCAATCCTGCATGGCGCGCCAGAGTTTCATCAGGCCGCTGCGGATTTCTTCTTCGGAGCGCCAAGTCTTTTCGTTCGCCAGCATCAGTTCGGCGACGCGCAGGTTGTGGGTCTTGCACAACTGCAACAGCTCCACCGCACTGGAAAAATCGTAAGGCAATTCGGTGCGGTCCATATCGGCCACGCCGCTTTGGGCCTGGGCCTCATCCACCACAAAGCCACCGCCGACCGAATAGTAGGTATCGCGATGCAGTTCGCCGTCATCGCCCCATACCACCAGGGTCATGGCGTTGGGGTGGAACGGCAGGTTCTCGTCGAGCAAGCGCATGTCCCGCGCCCACACAAATGGCACCGGCAAACGGCTGTCCAGCAACAGGGTGTCGGTTTCACGCAAGGTCTGAATGCGTACGCCGATTTGCGAGGGGTCGATTGCGTCCGGCCACTCGCCCATCAGGCCCATGATGGTTGCGGTGTCACTGCCATGGCCGATGCCAGTGGCAGACAACGAGCCGTACAGTTGCACTTCGACACGCCGAACCCGTTCCAACAGTTCACGCTCACGCAACGCCTGCACGAACAACGCCGCGGCGCGCATGGGGCCCACAGTGTGAGAACTCGAAGGCCCGATGCCGATCTTGAACAGGTCGAAAACGCTGATAGCCATTAACGTGTAACTCCTCGATAAGCGCGGGTCGGGCTTGAACGAGGTGCTACGCTCAGATCGCCCAGATGGCGGCATCATCAAGCTTTTGTTGCTCGCCTCGGCGTCTCACACCGACGCATCCATGCTCACCAGCGTCGCTCGCGTGCGAACGCCTGTTTTGGCCGTTTTTTGCGGTGCAGATGGGTAAAAACAGCAGTTTTACCTTGGGAAAAAGCTGTAAGCGACGTCATCGGTACTGGATGCGACCCTCCCTGTACTGGATACGACGCCCCCTGTAGGCGTCAGATTTTCACTGGTACATGATCAGTCTCGACTCGTTTGCAAGGCATCGCGCCAGAGCTGTTGTCGCACGCTCCAACCGCAACACTTATAAAGCGCGGCGAATGCCGCCAGAAAAGACACAGGAGTCTACCCCGATGAAAGGTTCACCCTCGTTGTTGTTGGCCGCCATGCTGAGTCTGCCCGTCATGGCACACGCCGCAGAACCGGAACAGTGCAAGACCGTCAACTTCTCCGATGTCGGCTGGACCGACATCACCGTCACCACCGCGACCACCAGCGAAATCCTCAAGGGCCTGGGCTATAAGCCGCGCACCACGATGATTTCGGTACCGGTGACCTACAAGTCCCTGGCCGACGGCAAGAACATGGACATCTTCCTCGGCAACTGGATGCCGACCATGGAAAACGACATCAAGCAGTACCGTGATGCCGGCACCGTGGAAACCGTGCGCGCCAACCTGGAAAACGCCAAGTACACCCTGGCGGTCCCACAGGCGCTGTACGACAAGGGCCTGAAAGACTTCGCCGATATCGCCAAATTCAAGGATGAGCTGGGCGGCAAGATCTACGGCATCGAGCCGGGCAACGACGGCAACCGCACTATCCAGACACTGATCGACAAAGACGCCTTCGGCCTCAAGACCGCCGGCTTCAAGGTGGTCGAGTCCAGCGAAGCCGGGATGCTCTCCCAGGTTGAACGCGCCTCCAAGCGCAACCAGGCCATTGTGTTCCTCGGCTGGGAACCGCACCCGATGAACACCCGCTTCAAGATGAAGTACCTGACCGGCGGCGACGATTCGTTCGGCCCCAACTATGGCCAGGCCACCATCTACACCAACACCCGCAAGGGCTACACCCAGGAATGCAGCAACGTCGGCCAGTTGCTGAAAAACCTGGTGTTCACGCTGGACATGGAAAGCACCCTGATGGGTAACGTCCTGGACGACAAGATGAAGGCCGACGCCGCCGCCAAGGCCTGGCTGCAGAAGAACCCGCAAGTGCTCGACACCTGGCTCGCCGGTGTCACCACCGTCGATGGCAAACCAGGGCTCGATGCCGTCAAAGCTTACCTCGCCAAATAGCACCCGCTGACCCCGGGCCGGTGCGCTGGCCCGGGATGTTTTCCCCTTCGCATGTGGACATTCACTACCATGCTGACTGAACAGAAAATCCCTCTAGGCCAGTACATCGCTGCCTTCGTCGACTGGTTGACCCAACACGGTGCCAACTATTTCGACGCAATCGCATCGACACTGGAAACGATGATCCACGGCGTGACGTTTGCGCTGACCTGGTTCAATCCGCTGGCATTGATCGGTCTGATTGCGCTGCTGGCTCACTTTATTCAACGCAAATGGGGCCTGACGGTGTTTGTCATTGCCTCCTTCCTGCTGATCCTCAACCTGGGGTACTGGCAGGAAACCATGGAAACCCTCGCGCAGGTGCTGTTCGCCACCCTGGTCTGCGTGGTCATCGGCGTGCCGCTGGGTATTGTTGCCGCGCACAAGCCGATGTTCTACACCATGATGCGGCCGGTGCTCGATCTGATGCAGACCGTACCGACCTTCGTCTACCTCATCCCTACCCTGACCCTCTTCGGGCTGGGTGTGGTGCCCGGGCTGATTTCCACGGTGGTGTTCGCGATTGCCGCGCCGATCCGCCTGACCTACCTAGGTATCCGCGATGTGCCGCAAGAGCTGATGGACGCCGGTAAAGCCTTTGGCTGCTCGCGCCGCCAGTTACTCTCGCGCATCGAGTTGCCCCACGCCATGCCGAGCATCGCCGCCGGCATTACCCAATGCATCATGCTGTCGTTGTCGATGGTGGTGATCGCCGCCCTGGTGGGTGCCGACGGCCTCGGCAAGCCGGTGGTCAACGCACTGAACACCGCTGACATCGCCCTGGGCTTTGAAGCGGGCCTGGCGATCGTCTTGCTGGCCATCATGCTCGACCGTATCTGCAAACAACCCGACGCTAAAGTAGGGGGTGATGCATGAGCATTATCCGATTCGACAATGTCGACGTGATCTTTTCCAAAGACCCACGCGAAGCGCTCAAGCTGCTGGACCAGGGCATGAGCCGTAACGAAATTCTGAAGAAGACCGGGCAGATTGTCGGCGTTGAAAAGGCCAGCCTGGATATCGAGAAAGGCGAGATCTGTGTGCTGATGGGCTTGTCGGGTTCCGGCAAGTCAAGCCTGCTGCGCTGCATCAACGGCCTCAACACCGTCAGCCGTGGCCAACTGTTTGTAGAGCATGAAGGTCGCCAGATCGACATCGCCTCCTGCACCCCCGCCGAGTTGAAAATGATGCGCACCAAACGCATCGCCATGGTGTTCCAGAAGTTCGCCCTGATGCCTTGGCTGACGGTACGCGAGAACATCAGCTTCGGCCTGGAAATGCAGGGCCGTCCGGAGAAGGAACGGCGCACGCTGGTGGATGAAAAGCTTGAACTGGTGGGCCTGAGCCAATGGCGCAACAAGAAGCCCGATGAGCTGTCCGGCGGTATGCAGCAACGCGTCGGCCTGGCCCGCGCCCTGGCGATGGACGCCGATATCCTGCTGATGGACGAACCCTTCTCGGCCCTCGACCCGCTGATTCGCCAAGGTTTGCAGGATGAGCTGCTGGAGCTGCAACGCAAGTTGAGCAAGACCATCGTGTTCGTCAGCCACGACCTGGATGAAGCGCTGAAACTGGGCAGCCGTATCGCGATCATGAAAGACGGCAAGATCATCCAGTACAGCGTGCCGGAAGAGATCGTGCTGAACCCGGCGGACGACTATGTGCGCACCTTCGTCGCCCACACCAACCCACTGAACGTGCTGTGCGGACGCAGCCTGATGCGCACGCTGGACAACTGCAAGCGCGTGAACGGTTCGGTGTGCCTTGATCCGGGTGGTGACTCGTGGCTGGACCTGGCCGAAGGCAACACCATCCAGGGCGCACGCCAGAATGGCGTGGCGATGAACCTGCAGAATTGGGCGCCGGGGCAAGCGGTGGAAGGTCTGGGCCGGGTGCCGACGCTGGTGGACTCCAACATCGGTATGCGCGATGCGTTACAGATTCGCTACCAGACGGGGAACAAGCTGGTGTTGCATGACAACAACCAGGTGGTGGGGATCTTGGGTGACAGTGAGCTCTACCATGCCCTCTTAGGCAAGAACCTGGGCTAGCAAACACTGCAAAGCAAAATGTGGAAGGGGGCTTGCCCCCTCCCACATTCAAAGCACCACCAGGCCTCGACTATCAGCTATAGACACGGCCAAGGAGCTGCCGATGGCTTTCAAACTGATCGAGCACATCCCGGGTGATCTGTTCCTGGGTGAAGCCCATCAGGTCGTATTCCTGAGGCCCGTTGTGCAGGTACACCTCGGCACGGTAATAACGGGTGCGCTCTTCTTCAGGCAAGTCAGCCGGCGCCGACGAGTAAGCATCCAGGCTCACTTCGTAGACAAACGGGTTGCCCTCTTCCATCTCGATACGCACACCAATGCAGCGCTTGGATTTGCCCAGCAGTGTCTGCACTTCCAAACCTTGCTCACGCAGCGCAACCGCCGCTTCTTCCAGCGCCGGCGTTACGTGCTTGTCCATAAAGCGTTGCACGGTGGCCTGGCTCGGTTGAAGGTCCAGCGCCGTCAAGCGCTCGCTGAACCCACGACGCCCGCGTTCAGCCAGTTGCGCCTGCTCCTGTTCGATGGCCACGTCCTGGCGCATCGCCTTGTGCAAACCGAACATAAAGAAGATCAGCACCACCGAGAACGGCAGCCCTGCCAGCACTACCATGGTTTGCATGGCTTCGAAGTTGCCGGCAAACAACAGGCCGATCGTCACCAGCGTAATGACCGCCGACCAGAAGATCCGCAACCAGTGCGGCGCATCTTCGTCCACATTGCCGCCTTTGCAGGACAGGTTGGCCATCATCACCGCGCCGGAATCCGCCGGGGTCAGGAACAACACAAAGCCCACGAAGATCGATACGCCGATGACAATTTTCGATGCCGGGTAATGCTCAAGCAGTTGGTAGATGGCCATGGACGGCTGCTCCAGAGCCGTCTTGCCCAACTCCACCGCCCCGTGGTTCAACACCAGGTCCAGGGCCGAGTTACCGAAGATCGACAGCCACGCCAGGGTAAAGCCCAGCGGGATAAGCAGTACGCCCGCCACCAGTTCACGCACGGTACGGCCACGGGAAATACGCGCGATGAACATGCCCACAAATGGCGCCCAGGAAATCCACCAGGCCCAGTAGAACAGGGTCCACAGGCCCATCCAGCGCTCGGTCTTGTCGGCGTCGCCTTCGTACACATACAGGTCGAAGGTTTTCAGAATGATGCCGTTGAGGTAATCGCCGGTGTTCTGCACCAGGCCGTTGAGCAGGTGCAGGGTCGGGCCGAACAGCAGCACGAAGATCAGCAAGCCGCTGAACAGCACGATATTGAGGTTGGACAGGCGGCGAATGCCGTTCTCCACGCCCGATACAGCAGCGATGGTCGCTACGGTGCTCATCACGATGATCACGATCAGCAAGTTAGTGTTGCTGTGCTCCATGCCGAACAGGTTTTCCAACCCCGACGACACCTGCATCGAGCCGATACCCAGGTTGGTCACCAGCCCCAGCAAGGTGACGAACATGCCGAAACCGTCTACCGCATGGCCGGCCGCGCCCTTCACCCAACGCTCGCCCACCAATGGGTACAGCGCCGAACGCAAGGCCAGCGGCTGGTTATGGCGGTAGGCAAAGTACGCCACGGCCAAACCGACCAGGGCATAGATCGCCCAGCCGTGCAGGCCCCAGTGCAGAAAGGTCAGTTGCAGCGCCTGGCGTGCCGCGCCATTGCTGGCCGCTGCGCCTTCGGGCGGGTTGAAGTAGTGGTCCAGCGGCTCGGACGCACCGAAATACAACAGCGAAATGCCGATGCCCGACGAGAACAACATGCCGGCCCAGGCGCCGTAGCTGAAGTCCGGGGTGTCGTCCTTACTACCCAGTTTCAATTTCCCGTAGGACGAAAACGCCAGGCCGACCACAAACACCAGGTAGGCGGCGATAACCACCATGTAGTACCAGCCGAAGCTTTTCGACAGCCACGCCTGGGCTACGCCGAGCAGGCGCCCGGCCTCCTGCGGGGCGATGATCAGAATGGCGGTCAATATCAGAATCAGCGCGGTGGAGGTGTAGAACACCCAACCGTTGACCCGGACCTTTTCCGGCGGGGTCTTTATAAGAGAGGCAGAACTCATGGCGCAGATGCTCCAGGCAGTGCGAGAGAGAAACACAAGGCAACGGTTATCCCGGGACATCGATTTTTCGGCAGTCGACGGACGGGTGTTATAAAGACACCCCGAAAATTCTTGAGCCCGCCGAAGCGGTGATCAGGCTCTGAAGTGGCCTGTTTCAAGGGTTTTTGCAGGTGTCAGAGGTTGCAGCTCGCAGGTAGGAAATATCTGTAGGCAGCGACCATTTGTCGCAGATCTTATTCTTTGTTGATTGAACGTTCAATCAAAACAAAATAGACTGGCCCTCAAGCCGACGGACGTGGATCGTCCATCGGCAGGCCTAAGGAGAGGTGCTACATGCCCAAGGTCGGTATGCAACCCATACGCCGCCAGCAGTTGATCGAAGCCACCTTGACGGCCATCGATCAGGTCGGAATGGGAGATGCCAGCATTGCGCTGATTGCGCGGCTGGCCGGCGTCTCGAACGGCATCATCAGTCACTACTTTCAGGACAAGAACGGCCTGATCGCAGCGACCATGCGCTACCTGATGAATGCGTTGATCGAGAACGTCCACGAACGCAGGCGTGCCTTGAAGGAAGACAGCCCACGGGCACACCTTCAGGTGATCATCGAAGGCAACTTCGACGCCAGCCAGGTCAATGGCCCGGCAATGAAAACCTGGCTGGCCTTCTGGGCCACCAGCATGCACCACCCGTCATTGCACAGGTTGCAGCGGATCAACGATCACCGTCTGTATTCCAACCTGTGTTGCCAGTTCCGCCGTGCGATGCCGTTACCCGAGGCACGCAGCGCAGCCCGCGGCCTGGCGGCTTTGATCGACGGTTTGTGGTTGCGCGGCGCCCTGTCGGGAGACGCTTTCGACACGGAGCAAGCGCAACGGATCGCTTACGAATACATGGATTTCCAATTGGCCAAGCAGGTGAGTTAGAGCACTTATAAACGCTCAACCCCTGAACGTCCGCCGCTCAGTGTTGCCACAACTCCATGGCCCACTGTACGGCGGGTAACGCCAACCACTTATGCACTTGCGAGGACTTTATGGCCCGTTTCGACCTGCAAAAACTCTACATTGACGGCGGCTACAGCGACGCTGGCAGCGATGCCACCTTCGAAGCCATCAACCCGGCTAACGGTGAAGTTCTCGCCCAAGTGCAACGCGCCACGAAAGAAGACGTCGAGCGTGCCGTGGTCAGCGCTGAAAAGGGCCAGAAAATCTGGGCTGCCATGACCGCCATGGAGCGTTCGCGCATCCTGCGTCGTGCTGTCGACATCCTGCGCGAGCGCAACGATGAACTGGCCGCCCTGGAAACACTGGACACCGGTAAAGCCTTCTCCGAAACCAAGTACGTCGACATCGTCACCGGCGCCGACGTGCTGGAATACTACGCAGGCCTGGTGCCAGCCATCGAAGGCGAGCAGATCCCGCTGCGCGACACCTCCTTCGTCTACACTCGCCGCGAGCCGCTGGGTGTAGTCGCCGGTATCGGCGCGTGGAACTACCCGATCCAGATCGCCCTGTGGAAATCCGCCCCGGCCCTGGCCGCAGGCAACGCGATGATCTTCAAGCCAAGCGAAGTCACCTCGCTGACCACCCTGAAACTGGCCGAGATCTACACCGAAGCCGGCGTTCCGGCTGGCGTGTTCAACGTACTGACCGGCAGCGGCCGTGAAGTCGGCACCTGGTTGACCGAGCACCCGCGCATCGAGAAAGTCTCGTTCACCGGCGGCACCGACACCGGCAAGAAAGTCATGGCCAGCGCCTCGAGCTCGTCGCTCAAGGAAGTGACCATGGAACTGGGCGGCAAGTCGCCACTGATCGTGTTCGAAGACGCCGACCTGGATCGCGCCGCCGATATCGCGATGATGGCCAACTTCTACAGCTCCGGCCAGGTCTGCACCAACGGCACTCGTGTGTTCGTGCCCAAGCATCTGCAAGCTGCGTTTGAAGCCAAGATTGTCGGGCGCGTTGCGCGCATCCGTGTCGGCGACCCGCAGGACGACAACACCAACTTCGGCCCGCTGGTCAGCTTCGCCCACATGGAAAGCGTGCTGGGCTACATCGCCAAAGGTAAGGAAGAAGGCGCCCGCCTGCTGTGCGGCGGCGATCGCCTGACCGACGGCGACTTCGCCAAAGGCGCCTTCGTGGCTCCGACCGTGTTCACCGACTGCACCGATGAGATGACCATCGTGCGTGAAGAAATCTTCGGCCCAGTGATGAGCATCCTCACCTACGAGACCGAAGAAGAAGTGATCCGTCGCGCCAACGACACCGACTTCGGTCTGGCTGCCGGCCTGGTGACCAAGGACCTGAACCGCGCCCACCGCGTGATTCATCAACTGGAAGCGGGTATCTGCTGGATCAACGCCTGGGGCGAGTCCGACGCCAAGATGCCGGTCGGTGGCTACAAGCAATCCGGTGTGGGCCGTGAGAACGGGATCAGCTCGCTGAACAACTTCACCCGCATCAAATCGGTACAGGTTGAGCTGGGCGATTACGCCTCGGTGTTCTAACACCCGAGCCTTGTATTGCCTGTAAGGCCGCCATCGGGGGCAAGCCCCCTCCCACCTTTGACTGTGTGAACCCGATCAAATGTGGGAGGGGGCTTGCTCCCGATGAGGCCCGACCTGACTAGACTTCAAAGAGGGTGCATCCAATGTCCCAAGAATACGATTACATCATTGTGGGTGCCGGCTCCGCCGGTAACACCCTGGCGACCCGTCTGACCGAAGACGAAGGCGTCACCGTCCTGCTGCTGGAGGCCGGTGGCCCGGACTACCGCCTCGACTTCCGTACCCAGATGCCCGCCGCCCTGGCTTTCCCGCTGCAAGGCCGCCGCTACAACTGGGCCTACGAAACCGATCCAGAGCCACACATGGACGGTCGCCGGATGGAGTGCGGTCGCGGCAAGGGCCTGGGTGGTTCTTCGCTGATCAACGGCATGTGCTATATCCGTGGCAATGCCATGGACTATGACAACTGGTCGAAGCTGCCCGGTCTGGAAGACTGGACGTACCTCGATTGCCTGCCGTATTTCCGCAAGGCAGAAACCCGCGATATTGGCCCGAACGACTACCACGGTGGCGAAGGCCCGGTCAGCGTGACTACGCCGAAAGCGGGCAACAACCCGTTGTTCCACGCCATGGTCGAAGCCGGCGTACAAGCCGGTTACCCGCGTACCGAAGACTTGAACGGTTACCAGCAAGAAGGCTTCGGCCCGATGGACCGTACCGTCACGCCGAATGGCCGTCGCGCCAGCACCGCACGCGGTTACCTGGACACGGCTAAAAAGCGTTCGACCCTGACCATCGTCACCCATGCCCTTACCGACAAAGTGTTGTTCGAAGGCAAGCGTGCCGTTGGCGTGCGCTACCTGATCGGTGCCGCCGAAGAGCGCGTTGAAGCCCGTGCGCGTAAAGAAGTATTGGTGTGCAGCGGTGCAATCGCTTCGCCGCAGTTGTTGCAACGCTCCGGTGTCGGCCCGGCCAAGCTGCTGGAAAGCCTCGACATCCCGGTGGTCCACGACCTGCCGGGCGTCGGCGAAAACCTGCAGGATCACCTTGAGCTGTACCTGCAATATGCGTGCACCCAGCCGGTGTCGCTGTACCCGTCGCTGCTCTGGTACAACCAGCCAGCCATCGGTGCCGAGTGGCTGTTCAACGGCACTGGCATTGGCGCCAGCAACCAGTTCGAAGCCGGCGGTTTTATCCGTTCGCGTCCGGAATTCGAATGGCCGAACATCCAGTACCACTTCCTGCCGGTCGCGATTAACTACAACGGCAGCAACGGTGTGAAAGAGCACGGTTTCCAGGCACACATGGGCTCCATGCGTTCGCCAAGCCGTGGCCGCGTGCAACTGAAGTCGAAGAACCCACGGGACTACCCGAGCATCCTCTTCAACTACATGGCCACCGAGCAGGACTGGCAGGAGTTTCGCGATGGCATCCGCCTGACCCGTGAAATCATGCAGCAGCCGGCACTGGATCAATACCGTGGCCGCGAAATCAGCCCGGGTATTGAAGTGCAAACCGATGAGCAGCTCGACAAGTTCATCCGCGAGCACGCCGAAACCGCGTTCCACCCGTCCTGCTCGTGCAAGATGGGCACCGACGAGATGGCCGTAGTGGATGGCGAAGGCCGCGTGCATGGCATGCAGGGTCTGCGTGTAGTCGATGCGTCGATCATGCCGATCATCACCACCGGTAACCTGAACGCGCCGACGATCATGATCGCCGAAAAAATCGCCGACAAGATCCGTGGCCGCAAGCCACTGCCGCGCAGCACCGCCGACTACTACGTGGCAGGCGATGCGCCGGTTCGTGGCAAGCCGATGCGTGAAGTAGGGCCTACTGCGCAGTAACTGATACACCGCGGCGCCTGATATCGCAGGCAAGCCAGCTCCCACATTTGACTGTATTTGCACATCTGAATTTGTGAACACAGTCAGTGTGGGAGGGGGCTTGCCCCCGATGAGGCCCTGACAGACACCACAAAACCTCCCCCTCTACACTTTCCTTGATCAGCTCCCAGCCCCGGCCTACTCTGTTGGCCTGCCGCGCGCCGAGCCGCCCACAAGGAAGGCCCCATGTTCGAACACCACGCCACCCTCAAACAGCACTTCAGTGCCCTGCGCACCCGTGCCGAATTCTTCTCCCTGCGCTACGTACGCGAATCCGGTCAGTACCTGTCGGTACGCAAGAACGTCGCCGAACCACCACACCTGAGCCACGATGAAGGCGCCATGCTTACCGTGCGTCTCAATGGCGTGGAAGCCTATGCCGCGACCAACGACATTTCCCTTACCGGCCTGCAAGCGGCCCTTGAGCGCGCCGAACAGCAAGCCCGGCTGATCCAGCCCCACACCCTGCTCGACCTGCACCAGCAGCCGGTTTCCAATGAAGTCGCCGACTACCTGTCTCCGGACCTTGATCAGCCCTTCCCGTCCCTGAGCGACTGCTACCAATTGCTCGGCGATGAATCTGCCGCCGTGCCCAAGGATGAACGCCTGGTGACTTGGGAAGTCAGCCTGGGCACCACCCATGTTGAGCAGATCTACCTCAACAGCGCCGGCGCGCAACTACGTCAGGCCCAGCGCTTCGTCTTTCCTGGCCTGAGTGTCACCGCCTTCGACGGCAACGACAGCCAGACCCGCACCCTGGGCGGTACCAACTTCGGCCAGCAAGGCAGTGCCGGTGTGATCCAGCGCTTTGGCCTGGTGGGCGCCGCCCGCAAGGTGGCCGACGAAGCCCTGCAATTGCTGCTCGCACCCAATACGCCCCACGGCCAACGTGACCTGCTGCTGATGCCCGACCAGATGATCCTGCAGATCCACGAGTCCATCGGCCATCCGCTGGAACTCGACCGCATCCTGGGTGACGAGCGTAACTACGCCGGCACCAGTTTTGTGAAGACCAGCGACTTCGGCCATCTGCAATACGGCTCACCGCTGCTTAACGTGACCTTCGACCCGGACATCCCCGAACAGCTCGCCAGCTACAGCCATGACGACGACGGCACCCGCGCCAGCAAGCAATTCCTGATCCGCGATGGCCTGCTGCTCAAGCCCCTGGGCGGTGCGTTGTCGCAATTTCGCGCCGACTTGCCAGGCGTTGCCAACAGCCGCGCCTGCGGCTGGAACCGCCCGCCCATCGACCGCATGGCCAACCTGAATATCGAGGCCGGCGATAAAAGCATGGAGCAACTGGTGGGTGGCATTGAAAACGGCATCCTGATGTCGACCAACCGTTCGTGGTCCATCGACGATGCGCGCAACAAGTTCCAGTTCGGTTGCGAGTGGGGCCAGTTGATTGAAAACGGCGAACTCAAGGGCGTGGTGAAGAACCCCAACTATCGGGCAATTTCCGCGCAATTCTGGCGCAACCTCAGCGCGGTCGGCGACGCCAGCACCTTCAAGGTATTGGGCACGCCCAACTGCGGCAAGGGCGAGCCCAACCAGGTGATCCGCGTTGGCCATGCGTCGCCGGCCTGTGTATTCAGTAACATTGACGTATTTGGGGGCGATGCCTGATGAACCACTTCAAGGCACTGGTGGACTGGCTCAAGCAGGCCGTCACCGACAAGGAGCAGTTCCACCTGGGTTACGCGGATGAATCGTCCGAGTTCGTGCGTTTTAACCACGCACAGGTGCGCCAGGCCGGCCAAGTGCAACAGGCCAGCCTGAACCTCAAGCTGATCAACGATGGCCGCCACGCCGACCTGGGCATCACCCTGTCCGGCGAGGCGGCACTGGATCGCCAGCGTCTGGCCGATGCCCTGCAACAGCTGCGTGAAACCTTGCCGCTGCTGCCACGTGATCCGTACCTGCTGCTCAACCACAACGCCTGGCAAAGCAGCAACGAACAGCGACGGCCGCTGCCGGCGCTGGCCCAGGTGCTGGACGATATCAGCCAGGCTGCCGACGGCGTCGACCTGGTCGGTTTCTACGCCGCCGGCCCCATCAGCCGTGGTTTCGCCAGTTCCTCGGGCGCGTTCGGCTGGCATTGCGCCAACAGCTTCAACTTCGATTTCAGCCTGTTCCACGCCAATGGCGAAGCGGTCAAGGCCAGCTACGCAGGGCACACCTGGGACAGCGCCGAATTTGCCGCACGCTTTCAACAGGCCCGCGAGCAACTGGCGTTTCTGGGGCGGCCGCTGCACAAGCTGGCGCCCGGCCAATACCGTGCCTACCTTGCACCGCCAGCGCTGGAAGAAATCATCAGCATCATTACCTGGGGTGGTTTTTCGGCCCAGGCCATCGCCAGCAAAGGCAGTTCGTTGCAGCGCCTGTATGCCGGTGAACAATCACTGAGCCCGCTGGTGACAATCAATGAACAGATCAGCGGTTCCCTGAGCCAGGCGTTTTCCACCGAAGGCTACCCGCGCGGGGATGTGCCCCTGATCCGGGCAGGCAAGGCCGAGGGTCAGTTGATCAACTCTCGCAGCGCCGCCGAATACGGTTTGAGCACCAACGGCGCCAGCAGCGACGAGTCGCCCAGCGCCTTGCAAATGGCGGCAGGCAGCCTGGCCCAGGCCGATATCCTCAAGCAGTTGGGCACCGGGTTATATATCAGCAACCTCTGGTACCTGAACTATTCCGACCTGCCAGCGGCGCGCCTGACCGGCATGACGCGCTTCGCCACGTTCTGGGTGGAAAACGGCGAAATCAAGGCGCCGGTCAGCACCATGCGTTTTGATGACAGTGTCTATCAGTTGCTCGGCTCGCAACTTGAGGCCCTGACCGCTGACCGGGAGTTACTGCTCTCGGCCAGCACTTACAGCCAGCGCAATACCGCCTCCAACCTGCTGCCGGGTGCCTTGGTCAAGCGCCTGACCTTGACGCTGTGAAACTTTCACAGCCCGCGTAAAAACTAATGGCAGCCGCTCCGGCTGCCATTAGTTATATAAGTGTCCGGCTATTTCCCTTCCTGCGTACAAACCGACCCAAGGCCGGATTTATCCTGCATCCAAAACCAATCGAGGTCACTCTCTGTAACCTATCCTCTCACCTATAGCGGGAACGCATTGCAGCAACAGGACACTTACAACAGTGATTCATTTGCGGGCAACCCACTATCAACTGCGGAGCATACTTATGAGCCTGAGCATTTCGACGCCCACCGGCAGTCATCGGTCGAGCGTAAATAGCTATTCACAAACAAGGGGCAAATCCGCAAATAACACGTCGAGTGCTGAAAACAATCTATTGTCTTCACACCTCCTCCGCGCCGTGCCTACCGAAACATCCGCAACACATGTCATGTCAGGAAAAGATAGAGGCGCCCCACCCAGTAACTTGTGGACTGGCTTGTATGCCACCTATGAAAAATACCCCTACTTTGGCCGTTATGACCACGATGACTGGGTGGCGGTAATTAAGGCCGCCATGTCGGGCCTCGGCCAGAGCCCCTTGAGTATTTTTGATGAAGTCAAGGACACCGGAAACGGCTACAACATCACCATGAAAGACGGCTTCAAACTGCATATATCCAACGATGAACTAGCACTGGCTACCCACCATGCCAAGTTTGCGGGCGACGATGAGGGCATGCTAAAAGATGCACGCTTTATTTTTGCGATCATGAATAAACGCAAGCACCTTGAAGCACAATACAACTACAGAAAAATCGATTATCGCACCCATATTCACCAACACAGCTTTGGTGCTGTTCTGAGTTCTTCTGATTACGGGATCAGCGGGTACGAGGGTTTAAAGCTTTTAGGGCTTGACTACCAACTACAGCATGTGTGGTCTCAGGACGTAGGGAACCAGGTAGCCGTACCGGCAATGAAGGTATTTTCGAGTAAGCGCGGCATGATTAATGACGGCTTTATGGAAAACTACGGGCACAAGAAAAAGGTACCACAATGGATAGAAAGCTTTATTGTCCTTAAGGCCCCCCACACCTCCATGCCGACGCCTATTGCGGTCCCTCAGATATCAACACCTTCCACCTTCACGCTCGAACCCCTTCCCCCTGAAGGTGATATTCAGGCCGACCATGAACTCCCGGAGCTTTCTGCCAAACGAAATGGACAGAAACCAGATAACCTGGTCACCGGGTTTTACACGCAAAGACCTTTTGTCTTTCAAGGTGAGACTTCAACCCACGCCGATGTCATAAAATTGCTGATGTCCAAGTTCGGGCAGAGCCCAACCGATGTTTTTTCAAATGTAAAATTCGCCCATAACGCCTATCAGGTCACCTTTAGGGACGGATTTGAATTGACCCTCTCGCGGGACGAACTTGAGCAAGCCCAACAACACTCCTTATTCATCGGGCACGATGATGGCATGATAAAGGACGCCAACTTCATCTTCGCAGCCTACATCAAACGTCAACAACTCCAGCCCCCCGTGCGTTCCTTTGGGCAGAGTTTCGAAGCAGCATTGATTGGCAACATTGATGGCCGTACGGTAAAAAATGTTCTGGAAGGGATGGGCGTGAGCTCATCTATTAAATACATGGAAAGAGCAGGCGATGCCGATGGCCTGACCGTGTTGATCGGCAGTAACGCTGGTGGGCTGTTCTACAACGGCAGGCTCATAAAGGAAGGTAAAAACCTTCCTGGGGATGAGAAGGTACACACCCACGGATATCAACTCGCATAATAATAAATCCTCACCGTCAGTTCTCAGACAACCTGTTCACCGACAGTCCCCTTTATGCACCCCGAGTCAATTACTATGAATATCGGTTTCTCTCCACTGAATGGCCTCAACTATCCAACCCCTTACGATAATAGTCGCATCAACAATCGCCACTTGGAAAAAGGCGAATTCAATGCTGCCTACACCCGCAAAGATGATGCCCCCGCCCGTACAATTGTTTGCTCGACCACCGACTCGGGCATCAGACCAAAAAACATATGGCGAGATTTCTTTCAAGTCACCGAAGGTAACTGTGTCACGGTGTCAGCCATCAAGGCGGCGATGGCCAAGTTCGGCAGCCATCCAGAGGGTATTTATAAAAAGATAACCCGGACACCTGAAGGTTATGACGTAGTGATGCGCGACGATGTCCGCATCACCCTGACCCATCAAGAACTGCTTCAAGCCATGGAGCACACAGGATTCGCTGGTAGCGGCAAGGTCTTGCGACATGCCGTTTTTCTATATGCGGCCAGCGCAAAGCGGGCGCAGAACGAAAACAATGACCACCGGGCCAGCCAGAACTTTAAGACCGCAATGGACACCTTGAACGACGGAGAACACCCTGGTGAAGCGTTAACCCGCCTTGGGCTCAAGCACTCTATGCGCAGCGGCACTCTTGAGGAATTAAAAAATGGAGCGATAGGTACCCTTGCCAACTCCAGCCATTCTGTCGCCGTCATTGATGGCCATATCGACTTGTGGAGTATCAAAGTTCCTCTTGGCGACTCACCATTCGACAGTAAAGAAAATACCGTATTGGTGTTGGCTTAAATCAATCTTTGCCTGACTTGCCTGTAAGTGGACTCATCTGTCAGGCAAATCCCTTCCCACTGGTAAACTTTCTGCGGTGCTCTCATTTGGCGAATCCGCCTATTGTCCCCTCCCTGATTCCTCGTTATAAGGCTTGATGGCATCCCGCCACCCCACCCACGTGCCCGCACGTGATGCATGACCTTGCCTGGACTGGGCAAGCTGGAGCCTTCAGATGAACCATGGAAGTTTTGTCATAGAGAAGCTGTTCAAACACTACAACGTTCACGTAGAGCAGCTCGGTAACCATCCGCATAGAAAAACCGTATTGATGGTCAATGGCGCGCTGTCCACCACGCGCTCCTTTGCCCGCACCAGCAAATGCCTGGCCGAGCATTTCAATGTGCTGCTGTTCGACTTGCCGTTCTCCGGCTACTCGCGCGAGCACAACAACGACCTTGACCTGGTCACCAAGGACGACGAGGTGCAAATCCTGCGTGCCCTGGTGGAACGCTTTGAGGTCAACCATCTGGTGTCGGCCTCGTGGGGCGGCATCTCTACGCTGCTGACCCTGGCGCACAACCCGCCCTCCATCGAAAGCTCGGTGGTGATGGCCCTGGCGCCCAACCTCAACCAGGCCATGCTCGAATACGTGGAGCGCGTGCGCGTGTTGATCGAGGCCGATGACAAATCTGCGGTCGGCCACCTGCTCAACGAGACGGTCGGCAAATACCTGTCGCCGCGCCTCAAGCGCAACAACCATCGGCACCTGTCGACCATGGCCACTACCGAGTACCGCCAGGCGCGCTTTCACATTCACCAGGTCCTGGCCTTGGGCGATGGCAACTACTTGCCGGCGCTGCGACAGATCGAGACGCCGGTGCACTTTCTCAACGGTGCGCTGGACGAATACACCCCGGCCGCCGAGGCCCAGCTGTTCAAACAATATGTAGGCCGCAGCAGCTTTGCGGTGGCCGAGCATACCGGCCACCTGCTGGACCTGGAGTCTCGGGAGGCGGCGCTGGCAGTTCACCGTGCATTGCTGGATTTCCTGGTCGGAGAGCACGCAACGTTGTCGGACTTAGACGAACCGCCAGTGGGAAAATGAGCGACGAATGGCGCATAATCGCCAACACATAGCCTGCTAATAAAAGGGTCCCCATGCCGAATCGTGCCCCTCTCGATGCCAAGACCGCCCGCTGGCTCCCCTGGGTGGTAGCGATTGCCTTCTTCATGCAATCGCTGGATGGGACGATCCTCAACACGGCTCTGCCGGCCATGGCCCGGGACCTCGCGGAGAACCCGCTGCGCATGCAGGGGGTGGTGATCGCCTACATGCTCACCGTCGCCCTGCTGATCCCCGCATCGGGCTGGATCGCCGACCGCTTTGGCACCAAGAAGATTTTCTTTGGCGCGATCATGCTGTTCAGCCTCGGCTCACTGCTGTGCGCGTTGTCCAGCAGCCTGACCATGCTGGTGGGCGCACGGGTGATCCAGGGCTTGGGCGGTGCGCTGATGCTGCCGGTCGGGCGGCTAGTAGTGCTGCGCGCTTATCCACGCTCCGAGCTGGTGCGCATCATGGGCTTCATCACCATCCCCGGCCTGCTCGGCCCATTACTGGGCCCGACCATGGGCGGCTGGATGGTGCAATACCTGACCTGGCACTGGATCTTCCTGATCAACCTGCCGGTGGGCATGATCGGCTGCTATGCCGTGTGGAAATTCATTCCCGACCTGCGCGGCAGCGAACGCACGCGCTTCGACGGCCTGGGTTTCCTGCTGTTCGGCGCGGCAATGGTGCTGATCACCATCGCCATGGAGGGCCTGGGCGAACTGCACCTGCCGCACCTGCGGGTCATATTGCTGCTGTTCGGCGGGTTCGCCTGCCTGGCGGCGTACTGGCTGCGCGCCGGGCATATTGATAACCCATTGTTCTCGCCGGTGCTGTTCAAGACCCGCACCTTTGCCGTCGGCATTCTGGGCAACCTGTTTGCGCGGCTGGGCAGCGGCGCACTGCCGTTCCTGGTACCGCTGCTGTTGCAGGTGGCACTGGGTTACTCGCCATCGGAAGCCGGGATGAGCATGTTGCCGCTTGCGGCGGCGGCGATGTTTGCCAAGTCCGTGGCAAGGCCGCTGATCGAGCGCCTCGGTTATCGCATCGTGCTGACCGGCAACACCTTGGCTCTGGGCATCATGCTGGCGAGCATGGGCCTGGTCAGCGAGCACACGCCCTACCCGCTGCTGCTGGCAATGCTGGCGGTGCTGGGGGCGATCAACTCCCTGCAATTCACCGCGATGAACACCGTGACCCTGATCGACCTCGACGACGCCCAGGCCAGCAGCGGCAACAGTTTGTTGTCGGTGGTGGCGCAGTTGTCCCTCAGCCTCGGCGTGGCCTGTGCCGGCGCGTTGCTTGGCGGGTTTACTGCCGAAGCCGGCAATGATGGTGTGGAGAGTGTCCTCGGCGCGTTCCAGTTGACCTTCCTCACCGTGGGCATCATGGCGATGCTGGCGGCGGCGATCTTCCTGCAATTGTCGCCAAAAGACGGCAAACGGGTGGTCAGCCGCGAGCACGATATCGAGCACTGACGGGCTTCTCGTCGAGAACTTGCGGGGAAAATCCCACAGGGCTGGTACACTGCGCGACATTTTGTTTTGCAGAGCCAGTCCCGTGACTACCATCGCCACCGCTTTTAATACTTTGCCCCTGTCCTCCGCCATGCTGGCTAACCTCGACTCGCTGGGTTACGTCGAGATGACGCAGATCCAGGCGCAAAGCTTGCCGGTGATCCTCAAAGGGCTGGACCTGATTGCCCAGGCCAAGACCGGCAGCGGCAAGACCGCCGCCTTCGGCATCGGCCTGTTGAACCCGATCAACCCACGTTACTTCGGTTGCCAGGCGCTGGTGATGTGCCCCACCCGTGAACTGGCCGACCAGGTCGCCAAGGAAATCCGTCGCCTGGCCCGTGCCGAAGACAACATCAAGGTGCTGACCCTGTGCGGCGGCGTGTCCCTCGGCCCGCAGATCGCCTCCCTGGAGCATGGCGCTCACGTCATCGTCGGCACTCCGGGCCGCATCCAGCAGCACCTGCGCAAAGGCTCGCTGGTACTGGATGGCCTGAACACCCTGATCCTCGACGAAGCCGACCGTATGCTCGACATGGGCTTCTACGACGCCATCGAAGACATCATCAGCAAGACCCCACCACGCCGCCAGACTTTACTGTTCTCGGCCACCTACCCGGTGAGCATCAAGCAGCTGGCGTCCAAGTTCATGCGTGCGCCGCAGCAGGTGAAGGCCGAGGCGTTCCACTCCGATGACCAGATCGAACAGCGCTTCTACGAAATCTCGCCGGAAGAGCGCATGGACGCGGTGACCAAGGTGCTCGCGCACTTCCGCCCGGCTTCCTGCGTGGCGTTCTGCTTCACCAAGCAGCAAGTGCAGGAAACTGTCGACCACCTGACAGCCAAAGGCATTTCCGCCGTCGGCCTGCACGGCGACCTGGAACAACGCGACCGTGACCAGGTACTGGCGATGTTCGCCAACCGCAGCACCTCGGTGCTGGTAGCTACCGACGTGGCTGCCCGTGGCCTGGACATCGACTCGCTGGACATGGTGATCAACGTCGAACTGGCCCGCGACTCGGAAATCCACATCCACCGCGTTGGCCGTACCGGTCGTGCTGGCGAGACCGGTATCGCCATCAGCCTGGTGGCGCCGTCCGAAGCGCACCGCGCCCAGGCCATCGAGCAACTGCAGAAGTCGCCGCTGAACTGGGACCAACTGGACAACCTCAAGCCGCAAAGCGGTGGCCCGCTACTGCCGCAGATGAGCACCCTGTGCATCGCCGCCGGGCGTAAAGACAAAGTCCGCCCAGGCGACATTCTGGGTGCATTGACCGGTGAAGCCGGCATTCCGGGCGCCCAGGTCGGCAAGATTGCGATCTTTGACTTCCAGGCATTCGTGGCCGTGGAACGCGGGATCGCCAAGCAGGCGTTGCAGCGCTTGAATGACGGCAAGATCAAAGGCCGTTCGTTGCGTGTGCGGATCTTGTAAATATCTCGCACACCAATGGAGATTCAAATGTGGGAGGGGGCTTGCTCCCGATAGCGGAGTCTCAGTCAATATAGATGTGACTGAACCACCGCCATCGGGAGCAAGCCCCCTCCCACATTTGACTGTATTTCAATTCAGAATTTGTATGAGGACACCGTTTTGCGCTCGACCGAAGTTGTGATCATTGGCGCCGGCGCGGCAGGCTTGATGTGCGCGCTGACTGCCGCCGGGCGTGGGCGCAAAGTGATGCTGATCGACCACGCCAACAAGGCCGGCAAAAAGATCCTGATGTCCGGTGGTGGCCGCTGCAACTTCACCAATATGTACACCGAGCCAGCCAACTTCCTCTCGCATAACGCGCACTTCTGCAAGTCGGCCCTGGCGCGCTACACCCAGTGGGATTTCATTGGGCTGGTGGCCAAGCACGGCGTGCCGTACCACGAGAAAAAACTCGGCCAGCTGTTCTGCGATAACAAGTCCAGCGACATCCTCGGCATGTTGCTCGATGAGTGCATCCAGACCGGCGTGAGCCTGCACCTGGACACCTCCATCGAGGAAATCGCCAGGCTCGATAGCGGCTACCAATTGCAGACCACGCTCGGCGAGTTGCACTGCGAGTCGCTGGTGATTGCCACCGGTGGCTTGTCGATCCCCACATTGGGCGCCACCGGTTTTGGCTATCAAGTGGCCAAGCAATTTGGCCACGAACTGCTGCCAACCCGCGCCGGGCTGGTGCCGTTTACCATCACCGACCAGCTCAAGCCATTGTGCAGTGAGTTATCCGGCACTTCAGTGGATTGCCTGGTGAGCTGCAACGGCCAGAGCTTTCGCGAGAACATGCTGTTCACCCATCGCGGCCTGAGCGGGCCGGCGATTTTGCAGATCTCGTCTTACTGGGAATCCGGCGACACGGTGGAAATCAACCTGTTGCCCGATCATGACGCCCATGACTGGCTGCAACAGCAACAGGCCGAGCATCCCAACAGCGAGCTGAAGACCCTGCTGGGGGAGATTTTCACCAAGAAGATGGCCAACCTGCTGGCCCAAAGCTGGTTCGAATCCAAACCGATGAAGCAGTACACCCATGCTGAAATTGCCGATATCGCGCAAAAGCTTGGGAGCTGGCAACTCGTACCGGCCGGCACCGAGGGCTATCGCACCGCCGAGGTAACCTTAGGTGGAGTGGACACGCGGGAAGTGTCGTCCAAGACCATGGAATCACTGAAAAGCCCTGGCCTGTACTTCATCGGCGAAGTGCTGGATGTGACCGGTCACTTGGGCGGGTTCAACTTTCAGTGGGCCTGGGCGTCGGGCTACGCAGCCGCGCAATACGCCTGACACAAAGCAGTAAAAATGTGGGAGCAAGCCCCCTCCCACATTGGTTTTGTAGTGATCTTGAAAAATTTGCTGTTGGATGTGATCACCACACTTGCCGTGGCGTCCTTGATAGCTCAATTTAGCGACAACGTCCCGGAAGACTCCAGACTTCATGTCATCGACCTCGTTCAAGCAGTCCATGCGGCGCCTGTGGGCGCTGGATAAATTCAGCTACAGCGTACGGGTGTTCATCGCCCTCACCGGCAGCATGGCGCTGTGTTGGTACCAGGATGAAATGACGCTGTTGATCCCGCTGTTCCTGGGGATTATCGCCAGTGCCCTGGCCGAGACTGATGACAGTTGGCAGGGCCGCCTCAACGCCCTGGCGGTGACACTGGTGTGTTTCAGCATCGCCGCGCTGTCGGTGGAATTGCTGTTCCCCTACCCCTGGATCTTTGCCATCGCCCTGGCCCTGGCCAGTTTCTCCCTGACCATGCTCGGTGCGCTGGGCGAACGCTATGGCGCGATTGCCTCGGCCACCCTGATTCTGTCGGTCTACACCATGATCGGCGTGGACCAGCGCGGCGGCGCCGTCACCGACTTCTGGCATGAGCCGCTGCTGCTGGTGGCCGGCGCCGCCTGGTACGGCGTGCTGTCGGTGGTGTGGCAGGCGCTGTTTTCCAACCAGCCGGTGCAGCAGAGCCTGGCGCGGTTGTTCCGTGAGCTGGGGCGCTATCTCAAGCTCAAGTCATCCTTGTTCGAGCCGATCCGCCAACTGGATGTGGAAGCCCGGCGCCTGGAACTGGCCCAGCAAAATGGCCGGGTGGTCGCCGCGCTGAATGCGGCCAAGGAAATCATTCTGCACCGTGTCGGCAATGGTCGACCGGGCTCGAAGGTCAGCCGCTACCTGAAGCTGTATTTCCTGGCCCAGGACATCCACGAACGCGCCAGTTCGTCTCACTACCCGTACAACGCCCTGACCGATGCCTTTTTCCACAGCGATGTGCTGTTTCGCTGCCAGCGCCTGCTGCGCCAGCAAGGCAAAGCCTGCCAGACCCTGGCCGAATCGATCCAACTGCGCCAACCGTTCATCTATGACGACAGCTTCGCCGAGGCCCTGGGCGACCTGAACGCCTCCCTGGAGCACCTGCGCATCCAGAGCAACCCCGCCTGGCGTGGCCTGTTGCGCTCGTTGCGCGCCTTGGCCGCCAACCTGTCCACCCTTGACCGCCTGCTGGGCGACGCCAGCAACCCCGATGCCCTGGCAGACGCCACCGACAGCAACCTGTTGGACCGCGCCCCGCGCAACTTCAAGGAAATGTGGACGCGCCTGCGCACCCAACTCACGCCGACGTCATTGCTGTTTCGGCACGCCTTGCGCCTGTCACTGGCATTGACCATCGGCTATGGCACCCTGCACGCCATCCACGCGTCCCAAGGTTACTGGATCATCCTCACCACCCTGTTCGTCTGCCAGCCGAGCTACGGCGCCACCCGCCGCAAACTCGGCCAGCGGATCATCGGCACCGCCATCGGCCTGACCGTGGCCTGGGCGCTGTTCGACTTGTTCCCCAACCCGGTCGTGCAATCGATGTTCGCCATCGCTGCGGGCCTGGTGTTCTTTATCAACCGCACCACGCGCTACACCCTGGCGACTGCAGCGATCACCCTGATGGTGCTGTTCTGCTTCAACCAGGTGGGCGATGGCTACGGGCTGTTTCTGCCTCGCCTGTTCGATACCCTGCTTGGCAGCCTGATCGCGGGGCTGGCGGTATTCCTGTTCCTGCCGGACTGGCAAGGCCGGCGCCTGAACAAAGTGCTGGCCAATACCCTGACCTGCAACAGCATCTACCTGCGCCAGATCATGCAGCAATACGCCGCCGGCAAGAGCGACGACCTGGCCTACCGCCTGGCCCGGCGCAACGCGCATAACGCCGATGCCGCGCTATCCACTACGCTGGCGAATATGCTGATGGAGCCTGGGCACTTTCGTAAGGAGGCCGACGTAGGCTTTCGCTTTCTGGTGCTGTCCCACACCTTGCTCAGCTATTTGTCGGGTTTGGGTGCGCACCGCGAAACCCAGCTACCGGCCGACGTGCGTGAGCATTTGATCGAAGGCGCAGGCAACAGCCTGGCGGCAAGCATTGATGAGATCGCCAGCGGCCTGGCCAACAAACAGCCGATTGCGATCCAGAGTGATGCCGAGGAAGGGTTGGCGGCAGAGTTGGAGCAAATGCCGGACGAGATCGATGAGGCGCAGCGGCTGGTGCAAACGCAGTTGGCGTTGATTTGTCGGCAGTTGGGGCCGTTGCGCACGTTGGCCGCGCACTTGATCAAAGACACCAGCGCGGCTTAGGCCGCTATCGGGGGCAAGTCGAATCGTCGCACCGCCCCTCCCACATTCGATTGGTGTATGCCGGTCCATTGTGGGAGGGGGCTTGCCCCCGATGAGGCCCGCACAGACGCTACATCCCATGCGCCTTCATCAACCGCGCATAACTGCCATCCGCCTTCATCCGCGCAATCTCCCGATCAAAACCGGCAACAATCTGCGCGTGTTCGGGGTTCTTCAGGCTGACCAGGATATGCAAGCTGTTCTGGCTCAAGGGCTCGCCCACAAATGCCACGGCATTGCGCACCCGCGGCGATTCCCGCGCCAGGTAGTAACGCGCTACGTATTCATCCTCCAGCGTCAACCGCACGCGCCGGGCCGCCAACATGCGCACGGCCATGGCAAAGTTGTGCACCGGCACTTTCTGCAACAGCGTGTCTTGGTCAAACGCTGCCGAGTAGGCGTAACCGCGCACCACGGCGATCGTCTCGTCGTGCAGTTCTGTCAGGTTGCGATAAGCAATGGGATCGTCGCTACGCTTGAGAAAGCGCACACGGTTAAGCAAATACTCGCCGGAAAATTGCCCCAACTGCGTACGGGCCTCGTCGTACCAGGCGTTGATCAGCACGTCGTAGCGTCCGTCCCCCACCCCTTTCAAGGCGCGAGCCCAAGGCACCTGGTCAAAATCACTGGCATACCCCGCACGGGCCAGGGCCGTGCTGACGATATCCGTGGCCAGGCCGCCATTGATCAGGGTGGCATCGGTAAACGGCGGCCAGCTATCCGCCACCAGGCGCAGGCGTTGTGCCAACACCGGTTGGGCCAGTAACAACACGGCGATCAAAGCAACGGCACGAGTCAATCGCGGCATGCTCAAAGTCCTTGGCGGGCAGGCAGTGGCCTGATAACAGTAGCTCATCAATGAGCTTGCATTGCAGATTACACAAAGAAGCCAACGGCGCACGCACTCAATGATGGCAAATTGACGCCATTCACACATTTGCCAATTTTAGACAGCGCCGCCCGCCACGCTTACTATCCAGGCACGTCTTTATCAGAGCACACATCATGACGGTTGATTGGGTTTGCAAACATCACGACGACTTGGGCAAGGACCAGCTATATGCCGTCCTGCGTTTGCGCAGCGAGGTATTTGTCGTCGAGCAGAAATGCGCGTATCAGGACATCGATGGGCAGGACCTGGCCGGAGACACCCATCACCTGATGGCCTGGGACGACAATGAACTGGTGGCTTACTTGCGTCTGCTAGACCCGGAGTCTCAGGGCGGCGATGTGGTGATTGGCCGCGTTATCGTTTCGCCAGCGGCAAGGGGCACCGGGCTGGGGCATCAAATGCTGGAAAAGGCACTTGAGCGTATTGAGGATATCTGGCCGCAAACGCCGATTTTTCTCTCGGCCCAGGCGCACTTGCAGGGGTATTACGGGCGGTATGGGTTTGTGGTGGCGGGTGAGGAATACCTGGAGGACGATATTCCACATATTGGTATGCGGCGCATCTGAGGGCGCCATCGCAGGCAAGCCAGCTCCCACATTGGAACGCATTCAACTGTGGGAGCCGGGCTTGCCCGCGATAGCGTCAGTCCAGCCACTGCTGAACTCAGGGGTAGCCCAACACCTGCTTGATCGACGCCAGATTGGCCTCGATCCACCCCCGATCAATCGCGCCCCAATCCCGAATCCGATAACGCCCCGCATGGTTACGCGCACCATCCTCCTGCTCGAACTCACACACAATATCCAGGTCGGCCAACGCCGCAATCGTGTCCTGGGCCGTGCGCCGTGGCATGCCAGTGGCCTCGGTCAGCGCCGGGACGCTGCTGGCCAACTGGCTGTCGATCAAATACGCCACATACAGGCGGCGATAGAAGCTGCTTTTGGTCTTGCTCACATCCATGGTCTGTCGCCTTGTGGTTAGGGCTTGCCCTGCAAATCTCGCCAGGTAAGGTACACCCGCAGGTCGAATTCCACCTGATGGTAGTCCGGCATCATGTATTGGCAGAGTTTGTAGAACGCCTTGTTGTGGTCCGATTCCTTGAAGTGCGCCAGTTCATGCACCACGATCATGCGTAGAAACTGCGGGGCGGCCTCCTTGAACAGCGAAGCGATGCGAATCTCTTTCTTGGACTTGAGATTACCGCCCTGTACCCGGGAAATCGTGGTGTGCAAACCCAAGGCGCGATGGGTCAGGTCCAGCCGGTTATCGAACAGCACCTTGTCGATGGACGGCGCGTTGCGCAGGTGTTCCTGCTTCAAGGCCAGCGCGTAGGCATACAGCGCCTTGTCGCTCTGCACGGCGTGGCGTTCGGGGTAACGCTGCTCCAGATAGGCACCCAACTGATCCTTGGCGATCAGTTGACGCACTTGCTCCTGAAGCGCAGCGGGATAGGCCTGGAGGTATTTCAACGCAGTCATGGGGTGTGCAACGCAAATGGGACGGGCGCCAGTGTAGCGAATTCAACGCACGCGAGGGTACGACCAGCCTGCAACGTCCTCGGCCATCAACGGCAACGCCGCCCACGGTCCCTGGATATACGTGCAGCCATTGGCCTTGAGCCATTCTGTTTGCTCAAGGGTCTCTACGCCTTCAGCGATTACCAACACATCAAAATGCCCACACAACTGGATGATGCTGCGGGCCATTGCGGCATCCCGCGACGAGCCTGGCAGGCGCGCCACCAACTGCGGGTCAAGCTTGAGGGTGTCGAACGCAAGATCGCGCAAATGGGCCAGGGAGCAGTGGCCAGCACCAAAGTCATCCAGGGCTATACGCACGCCAATGCGGCGCAGTAACTGCAACTGTTTGGTCGACTCCTCAAGATTATTCATCAGGCAGTCTTCACCGATTTCCACCTCCAACTGCCGCCCACGCAGCCCATGTCGCTCCAGTACCTGCTGCAGTTGGTTGGCCAGGTTGGGCATATTGAACTGGCTGCTGCTCAGGCTCACGCTCAGCACCAGCTCAGGGTCGAAGGTAGCTTGCCAGGCCTGGCGCTGGGCAGCGACTTGCTGGTAGATCCAGGTGCTCAACTGGCTGATCAAGCGCGCCTCTTCCAACAACGGCAAAAACAAACCTGGTGGCACATCGCCGACACTCGGATGCTGCCAGCGCAACAGTGCTTCGACACCGCGCAGACGCCCATCCTCCAGGCACATCTGGGGTTGGTACACCAAGGTGAAATCCTTGTTCGCAATGGCTGTGCGTACGCTGTCTTCGAGCATCAGCCGCGAACGGGCGCGGCCGTTCATTTCCTGGTCGTAGTAACGATACTGCTGACGTCCGGCGCGCTTGGCTTCGTACATAGCGATATCTGCTGCCCGTAACAGACCGCTCAGGTCCGAGCCGCAATCCGGAAACGTCGCAATGCCAATACTGACGCCGAGCATCACATCCAGACCGTCGACCTGCTGGCACACAGACACTCGCTCGATCAGCTTTTCCGCGATCTTCGCAGCCTGTTCGGGGAACTCAAGCTCCAGCAAGGCGGTGAACTCGTCCCCGCCAATGCGTCCGAGAATGTCGTAGGAACGCAGACATGCCTGCATTTGTTCAGAAACCCAACGCAGCACGCGATCACCGGCGTCGTGGCCCAACGTATCGTTGACTCGCTTGAAGCCATCAAGGTCCAGGTACAGCAATACCAGCGCCTGCTCACTGCGTTCGCCGCGCAGCAACGTATTCTCCACCGCCTGATGAAAACCCCGCCGGTTCAGCAGCCCGGTCAACGGGTCGGTCACGGCCTGGAACTCCAGCTGCTGGTGCAGGTGGCGCACTTCAGACATGTCCAGCACTGTCACCACCATCGCCTGCTGCTCGGCAGGCAAGGGCGCGCAGGATAACGCCACCGGCACCTGCTGCCCGCGACCCGTACGCAAAATGGCATCGTGCTGGCGCCACGTCTGGCCCTTGCGATACGCCTCGTACATCGGGAAGCCCAGCCAAGTGGGCACATGAGGTTTTTGCAGAAAACTGAGGAAACTCTCCCCCTGCAACTCGGCCATCGTGGCATTGAGCAGCCGCGAAATGGCCGGGTTGGCGTACTCGATCACACTGGTGTCGCCCACCACCAGAATGCCCTCGGCGGCGTTATCCAGCACCGAGGCATTAAAGGCGCGGGCCAGTTCCAGGTCATGGCTCAGGCGCTGCAAAGCGCGGCGATTACGCTGGTGATCCAGCAACGCCTGCACCTTGGGCTTGAGGATAAGTGGGTCAAACGGCTTGAACAGGTAGTCGATCGCACCGCTGGCATACCCTTCAAGTACCGCATCGGGTGAATGGGCAGTGGCTGTCAGGAAGATAATCGGCGTCATGCGCGTGCGTTGGCTGCCACGCATCAGACGTGCCACCTCGAAGCCATCCATACCGGGCATGCGCACGTCCAGCAACACCAGGTCGACGTCGTGGGCCAGCAGCAATTCCAAGGCTTCCAGGCCGGAAGCGGCGGTCATTACCCGCCAGTCTTCACACTGCAATAGCGCACGCATGCTGACGAGATTTTCCGGGTAGTCATCGACCACCAAAAGGACCGAACTGGCATCGCCTGGGTGTGGAGCGCAATCCATGCTACGTCTCTTCCTTGGGGAGCTGCACCGGTCAGTTCTGTTACCAAACCCGGATAAATACTGAGGGCTCACTCTAGCCTCGGTTCCAAAAAAGCAGAAGTGACGTGGATGCCCTCATTGAAACAAAAGCCAGGAAGCCGACTAACGGTAAGGCCCTGCAGCCCGCGGCTCATGGGCAACATGGCTTTTTGGCATTCCTCTGACGCCAATTAATTGCCAGCGATTGTTTAACAATTGCACCAGCACCGCCTATAAAGAACCGGTAAGGCCTCTGGGCCAACGTTTTCACCCTCTGTAAAAGGCCAACACCATGATCGACCTCTCCACCTGGAACCTGAGCATTCCGGTCGGCTCCCCGCCCACGACCATCGACACCCCAAGGCTGCTGAGTGGCTTCAACGATCAATACTTCCAGGCCGAAGGCAGCGATGTGCAGTTCTGGACCCCCGTGACCGGCACCCGCACCGAAAACGCCATTTACCCACGCAGCGAACTGCGCGAAACCTACGCCGACGGGCGCCTGCGCAACTGGACCTACCCCGAGGCCGACAACTTCCTGCGCGCCACCCTCACGGTCAACCAGGTACCCACCTCCGGCAAAGTCGTCATCGGCCAGATCCACGCCTATGACAGCCAGAAACCACTGATCAAGCTGGAGTACCAGTTCAAGGAGAAACTCCAGACCGGCAACATCGTCGCCAAGGTGCGCATGCGCCCGGATGAGGCCGAGAGCCAGGTCATCATCGTCGCCTCCAACGTGCCACTGGAGAAGAGCTTCACCTACGTTATCAATCTCAATAAAGCCGGGCTGCTCAGCGTGTACGCGGCCGACAGCGAGTGGAATGAACGCATTGGCGCTGCCTGGGGCGACAAGCCGTTGTACTTCAAGGCGGGGGTGTATGTGCAGGACAACAGTGGGGACAGCAAGGAAGGCGCGCGGGTGACGTTTGCGAAGTTGGATATTGATCACGAGTGAATGGATTAGCCTATTTCGAGTAGGCAACGTCCGACAAGCCCAAGGATCATTCCCCGATAAATCCAGACGATTAAACTCCCTGTGGGAGGGGGCTTGCTCCCGATAGCGGTGTGTCAGCTCAAATAGCTGTGACTGACCCACCGCAATCGGGAGCAAGCCCCCTCCCACATTTGGCCTGTTTGGCCTGAGGGCCTGGTGTTCGTCCTACAGGACCGTTGCGGTCAGCCAACTCGCCGCTTATAGTTCGCCCCGTCGCTGGCGTTGATCAGCGATAGGGTTTCGCAGCCCTAACGATACGTGTGTAACCAAGCATCATGAATACAACGATGAGCGCTTCGGCGCCCGTCGTCTGTTTTATGGTGGCTGTGTGTGGGAGACCTCCGGGTCTGCCGGGTTCCTCGTATCCTCGGTCTGCGAACCCGCGCACAGCTACCACCCACTTCGTTTCGCAGCGAATGGCGGTAGTCCTTTTCAGATACGAGGATATTTGCCATGACCCAACAGCTTCCACCCCGCCGTTTCACCCCCTGCACCGAAACCGCCACCGACTACCCCGTGCTTCTCATCGACAGCGACGCCCCACTGCTCGACCTCCACGCCTGCCTGCGCGAACGCCTCAACGCGGCCATTGAACACCTCAACCTGATGGCCTGTTCCAGCCTGCCGGATTTCACAGAACGCGACCTGAACAACATCGCCAATACCGCACGCATTTTGGTTCAGGACGTGAGCGACGTGTTCCGGGTGATTGAACAGCAAGGGTTCGATACACCCAGCGCCGTCTAATCAAACTCCAGCAAAAAACCCGCACTCCTGCGGGTTTTTCATAAAGTGGACTTAATTAGATTTGTGCCGTCAGGTCAGCCCCAGCACCTGATGGCTTCGCCTTTCTACTGAGGAGGCAATGTCAATTTCGCAGGGCCCTTTGAGTTCATTAGCTCAAAAGTACAGTCTGTGACAGTGTTATTTTTACATTCCTTGTGCTCGTTCCAAGCACTGCCTTTAGCCACTGGAGGCAAGGTAAAACGCTTGGACAGCCTTAAATAGTCGCTCTTGCCTTTTCCCACGTAATCGCAGGTCACATAGTTATAAGGCAACTTCGTCTCGCTGTCTGTTCCCTGCTTGATCGCCGCGCCTGAAAAGCTGAACCCCTCAACCATCGAGCTATCCTCGACAAGCTGCTCACCACTCCACTCCTGCACCCCGCCTGAGAAGTGAATACTCACTGCCTTAATACTTGAGACGTCTGGACAAGACAGCGGGGCTGCATAGGCATTACCCATCAGCGCTAATCCCCCAATAGCAGTAAAGCATTGAAGCGTTTTTAATAAATGCACCTGTGACATAGCCTGTATTCCCTTATTGGAGTAATCCTCTGCAGCATGCGCAAATTCATTAACGAAAAATACTGTCAACATTGATAGCTTTAAATAAATATTAGGAATAAACATAGCAATTTAAATAGCTAAATAATTATTCTCTCAGAGCACCAAATAAACAATCGAGATTGGCCGAACACACATGTCCAGCCTACTTTAATTTATCATGGCTGCCTATATTGATAGCGCCAAAGGCGGAGCCGCTCAAATTGCGGTTTCAGGGAGGGGCACGCCTGGTTATCGGGTTTACTTGCATCAAGCCGGCACGGGAGCGCTTCTAGGAAGCGGGCTTGTTGGCTCAAACGGCACGTACTCCTTTACCACCCAAGAAGCGATTCTGAAAAACTACAGCAAACAAACCATTAACGTACAAGTAAGAGAGACTAAGGACAATAGCACCTATTCGGACTGGAGCCTCACCAGTCCCGTGACGATCTCTTAACTCGCCAAACTCAAATTAGAAGTTATCGGCATAGATGCTGGATACAGTTAACCTTTTAAGGTCATGTTGAATTATTAAGACAATAAATATAAATAAAAAACCCGCATTGCTGCGGGTTTTTTATAAACGCCCGGACTTAATTGACCTTAGCGTTCAACTCACCCTTCAAATACCGCTGGTACATCGCTTCCAACGAGATCGGCTTGATCTTCGAAGCATTACCCGCAGTACCAAACGCTTCGTAGCGAGCAATACACACGTCGCGCATTGCGGTCACGGTGGCACCGAAGAATTTACGTGGGTCGAACTCGCTCGGGTTGGTGGCCATCAGGCGACGCATTGCGCCAGTGGAGGCCAGGCGCAGGTCGGTGTCGATGTTGACCTTGCGCACGCCGTACTTGATGCCTTCGACGATTTCTTCAACCGGTACGCCGTAGGTTTCTTTGATGTCGCCGCCGTACTGGTTGATGATCGCCAGCCACTCTTGCGGGACCGAGGAAGAGCCGTGCATCACCAGGTGGGTGTTGGGGATGCGCTTGTGGATTTCCTTGATGCGGTCGATAGCCAGCACGTCGCCGGTAGGTGGCTTGGTGAACTTGTAGGCGCCGTGGCTGGTGCCGATGGCGATGGCCAAGGCGTCGACCTGGGTCTTCTTGACGAAGTCGGCCGCTTCTTCCGGGTCGGTCAGCATCTGGCTGTGATCCAGCACGCCTTCGGCGCCGATGCCGTCTTCTTCGCCGGCCATGCCGGTTTCAAGCGAGCCCAGGCAGCCCAGCTCGCCTTCGACCGACACGCCGCAGGCATGAGCCATGGCCACAGTTTGTTGGGTGACGCGTACGTTGTACTCGTAGTCGGTTGGGGTCTTGCCGTCTTCGCCGAGGGAGCCATCCATCATCACCGAGCTGAAGCCCAGCTGGATGGAGCGCTGGCACACGTCAGGGCTGGTGCCGTGGTCCTGGTGCATGCACACCGGGATATGTGGGAATTCTTCGATGGCCGCAAGGATCAGGTGACGCAGGAACGGGGCACCGGCGTATTTGCGCGCACCGGCCGAAGCCTGGACGATCACAGGGGAGTCGGTCTTGTCAGCGGCTTCCATGATGGCGCGCATCTGCTCAAGGTTGTTGACGTTAAAGGCTGGGACGCCGTAGCCGAACTCGGCTGCGTGGTCCAGCATTTGACGCATGCTGATAAGTGCCATTGTGTTGTCTCTCCCGGTCGAGGGTCGTTAATCGTGCAAGCCTGCCGTAGCGGCGGCTGCTATTCAAGTTATTGCAGATCAAGGGGTTGAGCCTTGTACTGCTGAATCGTTATTGCTGTTGGGTTCAGTTGGCTTTGCAGCCGCGCCCAATCAAATCATCGGTGGCAACCCAGTACACCAGACCTTCCTCACCTTTGGTGTGAAACGCCAACTGGCCGTCGCTATACAGCACGCCGGAGGCGGCTACCTCTTGCTTGAGACGGTAAACCTGGTCCGAACCGCCGAGGCGTACATCCACTTCGGAACGGGCCTGGTTGGCGAAGCGCCAGTTGAGCTCGGCCTTGCTGTCGCAGGTCCAGGTGGTCCACTTGTCGACAGGCTCTGCGGCCTTGCTGAACATGTTCATGCTGCTGCAACCGGCCAACAGGGCCAGGGCTGCCAGGGCGAAAACGCCTTTCATTGCCAATCCTCGCAGGGCGACCTGGGGCCGCCGTTGCTGTTGGTTAGTGGATCAGACCCGTCAAGGGCAACCCTGTTCCTGACCGTTGGGCGCGGAGTCGTATTTCTCCAGCCGTTCGTTGCCGATGCGCTTGTTGATCACCGGCATGGTCTCGGCTTGCCAGTCAGCCTGGTAACAGCTTTTTCTCAACGGTGCCTTGGCGTTATCCGCCTCGGGCGCCGCGCTGGGTGTGCCGCTGCAGCCGGCCAACAAGCCCGCTGCGATCACCAGTGCCAACGACTTGATCATGGGAACACTCCTTTTCCTGATCACGCGAGCCTTAGCCCTTGGCTCGGGTTTCCAGCACTTCCACGGCTGGCAAAACCTTGCCCTCGACGAATTCGAGGAAGGCGCCGCCACCGGTAGAAATGTAGGAGATCTGATCAGCAACGCCATATTTATCGATGGCCGCCAAGGTGTCACCGCCGCCGGCGATGGAGAAGGCCGAGCTTTCAGCAATAGCTTTGGCCAGCACTTTGGTGCCGTTGCCGAACTGGTCGAACTCGAACACGCCTACCGGGCCATTCCACAGGATAGTCTGGGATGCCTTGAGCAGTTCGGCGAAGTTGGCCGCAGTTTGCGGGCCGATGTCCAGGATCATGTCGTCAGCGGCCACGTCAGCGATGAGCTTGACGGTGGCTTCGGCGCTTTCAGCGAACTCTTTGGCAACGACCACGTCCACCGGCAATGGCACGCTGACTTTGGCGGCGATGGCGCGGGCGGTGTCCAGCAGGTCCGGCTCATACAGGGATTTGCCCACCGGGTGGCCGGCTGCGGCCAGGAAGGTGTTGGCGATGCCGCCGCCGACGATCAACTGGTTGCAGATCTGGCTGAGGCTATTGAGTACATCCAGCTTGGTGGAGACCTTGGAGCCGGCAACGATGGCCGCCATTGGCTGGGCCGGAGCGCCCAGGGCCTTGCCCAACGCATCCAGCTCAGCAGCCAGCAGTGGGCCGGCAGCGGCAACCTTGGCGAACTTGGCCACACCGTGGGTCGAACCTTCAGCGCGGTGAGCAGTGCCGAAAGCGTCCATCACGAACACATCGCACAAGGCGGCATATTGCTGGGCCAGTTCGTCGCTGTTCTTTTTCTCGCCCTTGTTGAAGCGCACGTTTTCGAACAGCACGATATCGCCGGCCTTCACATCTACGCCGCCCAGGTAATCCGCGACCAACGGAACGTCACGGCCCAGGGCCTTGCTCAGGTACTCGGCGACAGGCTTGAGGCTGTTTTCGGCAGAGAACTCACCTTCGGTCGGGCGACCCAGGTGGGAGCAGACCATCACGGCCGCGCCTTTTTCCAGGGCCAGCTTGATGGTCGGCAGCGAGGCCAGGATTCGCGCATCGCTGGTGACAACACCGTCCTTGACTGGGACGTTGAGGTCTTCGCGGATCAGTACGCGTTTACCTTGCAGATCGAGGTCGGTCATCTTCAACACGGTCATGGGTCGCAGTTCCTGAATTACTGTTGAGGTTGTTTAGAGGCGATGTGCAGATAATGTTCCGCAACATCCAGCATTCGGTTGGCAAAACCCCATTCGTTGTCGAACCAGGCCAGGATATTCACCAGCCTGGGGCCGGAAACGCGAGTCTGGCTGGCATCGACAATCGCCGAATGCGGGTCATGGTTGAAATCGCAACTGGCGTGGGGCAACTCGGTGTAGGCCAGCAGGCCTTTGAGCGGGCCGCTGGTGGCGGCGTCACGCAGTATCCGGTTGACCTCCGTCGCATCAGTGTCGCTGACGGTTTGCATGGTGATATCCAGGCAAGACACATTCACCGTCGGCACCCGTACGGCTTTGGCCTGGATTCGCCCGGCAAGTTCCGGCAACAGCCGCTCGATGCCGCGAGCTAAGCCTGTGGACACCGGAATCACTGACTGGAACGCCGAACGCGTGCGGCGCAGGTCTTCGTGGTGATAGGCGTCGATCACCGGCTGGTCGTTCATCGCCGAGTGAATCGTGGTGATCGACACATAATCCAGGCCGATCGCCTGATCCAGCAGGCGCAACAATGGCACGCTGCAGTTGGTGGTACACGAAGCGTTGGACACCAGCAGCTCATCTCCGGTCAGGCAATCCTGGTTGATGCCATAGACAATGGTGGCGTCGACATCCGCCTCGCTGGCCATCGGCTGTGAAAACAGCACACGCGGCGCACCGGCGTCGAGAAAACGCCGGCCATCGGCACGGGTGTTATAGACACCGGAGCATTCCAGCACCAGGTCGACGCCCAGTGCTTTCCAGTCGATGCCTTCGGGGGTGGCACTGCGCAACACTTGTACGCAGTTGCCATTGATATGCAGACAATCGCCGTCGACTCGCACTTCGCCGGGAAAGCGCCCGTGGGTGGAGTCAAAGCGTGTCAGGTATTCGATGCTGGCCATGTCGGCCAGATCGTTGATTGCAACAATTTCAAACCCGGCTGCCGCCCCTCGCTCGAACAGAGCACGCAAGACGCAACGACCAATGCGGCCGTAGCCGTTGAGTGCAACTTTGTAGGGACGCGGTTGGGGCATGGGGTTCTCGATCAAGGTTAGTTCGGTGTTGAATGTTCTGACGCCATCGCGGGCAAGCCCACTCCCACATTAGACCGCGATCCAAATGTGGGAGCGGGCTTGCCCGCGATAGCGCCAGTGCAGACAACGCAGACTGACTTAGTCTTCCAGCAACTCTTCAGCCTGACCCAGGATGTTTTCCAGGGTGAAACCGAACTCTTCGAACAACGCTGGCGCCGGCGCCGACTCACCATAGGTGGTCATGCCGATCACGCGGCCTTCCAGGCCCACGTACTTGTACCAGTAGTCAGCGTGAGCCGCTTCGATGGCGATACGCGCGCTGACCTGCAACGGCAACACCGATTGCTTGTAGCCGGCGTCCTGGGCTTCGAACACGCTGGTGCATGGCATGGATACAACGCGAACGTTGCGGCCCTGCGCGGTCAGCTTGTCGTAGGCCTGAACGGTCAGGCCCACTTCGGAACCGGTGGAGATCAGGATCAGCTCCGGCTCGCCGATGCAGTCCTTGAGCACATAACCACCACGGCTGATGTCGGCGATCTGCGCGTCGGTACGCACCTGGTGTTGCAGGTTCTGGCGCGAGAAGATCAGCGCCGATGGGCCGTCCTTGCGCTCGATGGCGTGCTTCCAGGCCACGGCGGATTCGACCGCGTCGGCTGGGCGCCAGCAGTCCAGGTTCGGCGTGGTCCGCAGGCTGGTCAGTTGCTCGACCGGCTGGTGCGTCGGGCCGTCTTCACCCAGGCCGATGGAGTCGTGGGTGTACACATGGATCACACGCTTCTTCATCAGTGCGGCCATGCGCACGGCGTTACGGGCGTATTCCATGAACATCAGGAAGGTCGCGCCGTATGGCACCAGGCCGCCGTGCAGGGACACGCCGTTCATGATGGCGCTCATGCCGAACTCGCGCACGCCGTAGTACATGTAGTTGCCGCTGGCATCTTCTGCCGAGACACCTTTGCAGCCTTTCCACAGGGTCAGGTTGGAACCGGCCAGGTCGGCCGAACCGCCGAGGATCTCAGGCAGCAGCGGGCCAAAGGCGTTCAGGGTGTTCTGGCTGGCTTTACGGCTGGCGATGGTCTCGCCCTTGGCCGCGACTTCGGCGATGTAGGCCGAGGCTTTTGCCGAGAAGTCGGCAGGCAGGTCACCGGCCAGACGGCGTACCAGCTCGTTGGCCAGTTCCGGGAATTCGGCGGAGTAGGCAGCGAAACGCTGGTCCCATTCGGCTTCGGTGGCCAGGCCTTTTTCCTTGGCGTCCCATTCGGCATAGATGTCGGCCGGGATTTCAAACGGGCCGTGGTTCCACTTCAGCGCTTCACGGGTCAGGGCGATTTCCGCGTCACCCAGTGGGGCGCCGTGGCAGTCTTCTTTACCTTGCTTGTTCGGCGAGCCGAAACCGATGGTGGTCTTGCAGCAGATCAGGGTTGGCTGCGCGCTCTTGCGAGCGGTGTCGATGGCGATCTTGATTTCTTCCGGATCGTGGCCGTCGACGTTGCGGATCACCTGCCAGTTGTAGGCTTCGAAACGCTTGGGGGTGTCGTCGGTGAACCAGCCTTCGACTTCGCCGTCGATGGAAATGCCGTTGTCATCGTAGAAGGCAATCAGCTTGCCCAGGCCAAGGGTGCCGGCCAGGGAGGCGACTTCGTGGGAGATGCCTTCCATCATGCAGCCATCACCCAGGAACACATAGGTGTGGTGGTCGACGATGTCGTGGCCAGGGCGGTTGAATTGCGCGCCCAGAACTTTTTCAGCCAGCGCGAAGCCGACAGCGTTGGCCAGGCCCTGACCCAGGGGACCGGTAGTGGTCTCCACGCCTGGGGTGTAGCCGAATTCCGGGTGGCCGGGGGTGCGGCTGTGCAGCTGGCGGAAGCTCTTGAGGTCGTCGATGGTGACGTCGTAGCCGGTCAGGTGCAGCAGCGAGTAGATCAGCATCGAGCCGTGGCCGTTGGACAGCACGAAGCGGTCACGGTCGGCGAACGACGGGTTGCTCGGGTTGTGTTTCAGGTAGTCACGCCAAAGTACCTCGGCGATATCCGCCATGCCCATCGGGGCACCGGGATGGCCGCTGTTGGCTTTTTGCACGGCATCCATGCTGAGGGCACGAATGGCGTTGGCACGCTCACGACGGCTGGGCATCGCTGATCTCCTGGAGTTTACTTATAAAGAAACGGAAAAAAGGACCGGCATTTTCCCTCAGCCACCGCCTGCGGGCAATGACAGATAGTCACTTGAGGGTGTTTTTCCTGTGGTTTGGACGGCAATAGGTTGCAGAAACCTTTAACTGGTTCGTCTAAAGGTTATAGCGGCGGCTTATAACCGCCACTTATCGATCAATATCAAAACTTTTTGATATTGACCTTGCAGGGATTTACACCCGTCACTAGACTGCTGGCCTTATGAACCTACCCGTGCCCTCCCTGCGTCCTGACGACGGCGATGAACTGGCAGCCCTTTGCAAGGCTGCAGGTGATCCGTTGCGCCTGAACGTATTGCGCGCACTGGCCAACGATTCGTTCGGGGTGCTGGAACTGGCGCAGATCTTCGCCATCGGCCAATCCGGCATGAGCCACCACTTGAAGGTGCTGGCCCAGGCCGACCTGGTCGCCACGCGCCGCGAAGGTAATGCGATTTTTTACCGCCGCGCCCTGCCCCATACCGAACAGCTGGGCGGCAAACTGCACGCCGCCTTGCTTGAGGAAGTGGATAACCTGGGCCTGCCGAGCGACGTACAGTCGCGCATCGGCCAGGTCCACGGGCAACGCGCCGCCGCCAGCCAGGACTTTTTCTCCCGGGTTGCCGACAAGTTTCGCGCCCAGCAGGACCTGATCGCCGGCTTGCCCCAATACCGCGAAAGCGTACTGGCGCTGTTGGACAAGCTGAGCTTCAGTACTGAGGCAACGGCCGTGGAAGTCGGCCCTGGCGATGGCGGCTTTCTGCCGGACCTGGCACGGCGTTTCGGGCAGGTGACGGCGCTGGACAACAGCCCGGCAATGCTTGAACTGGCGCGCCAACTCTGTGAACGCGAAGCCCTGGGCAATGTGCGCCTGCAGTTGGCTGACGCCTTGAATGACACCAACCTGCGGGCCGATTGCGTGGTGCTGAACATGGTCTTGCACCATTTCGCCGCCCCCGCCGACGCCCTCAAGCAAATGGCCGGGTTACTGCACCCCGGCGGTAGCCTGCTGGTTACGGATTTATGCAGCCACAACCAGAATTGGGCCAAGGAGGCCTGCGGTGATCTCTGGCTGGGTTTTGAACAGGACGATCTGGCCCGTTGGGCCACCGCTGCGGGACTCGTTCCCGGGGAAAGCCTCTATGTAGGTTTACGTAATGGTTTCCAGATTCAGGTCCGCCATTTTCAGCGGCCGGCTGGCGACACTCACCATCGGTAAATATCAGGAAAACATCGAGATGAGCGAATACTCCCTTTTCACCTCCGAGTCCGTGTCTGAAGGGCATCCGGACAAAATCGCCGACCAGATTTCTGACGCGGTGCTGGACGCTATCATCGCTGAAGACAAGTTCGCCCGTGTGGCGTGCGAGACGCTGGTGAAAACGGGCGTGGCGATCATCGCCGGCGAAGTCACCACTACAGCCTGGGTCGACCTGGAGCAGATCGTTCGTGACGTGATCACCGACATTGGCTACAACAGCTCCGACGTCGGCTTCGACGGCGCGACCTGCGGCGTGATGAACATCATCGGCAAGCAATCGCCTGACATCAACCAGGGTGTAGACCGTGCCAAGCCTGAAGACCAGGGCGCCGGCGACCAGGGCCTGATGTTCGGCTACGCCAGCAATGAAACCGACGTGCTGATGCCGGCGCCGATCACCTTCTCGCACCAGTTGGTGCAACGCCAGGCCGAAGCACGTAAATCCGGAGTATTGCCTTGGCTGCGCCCGGACGCCAAGTCCCAGGTGACCTGCCGTTACGAAGGCGGCAAAGTCGTGGGTATCGACGCCGTTGTGCTGTCGACCCAGCACAACCCGGACGTGTCCTACGCCGACCTACGCGAAGGCGTGATGGAGCTGATCGTCAAGCACGTGCTGCCTGCCGAGTTGCTGACCAAGGACACCCAGTTCCACATCAACCCGACCGGACAGTTCATCATCGGCGGCCCCGTGGGCGACTGCGGCCTGACCGGTCGCAAGATCATCGTCGACAGCTACGGCGGCATGGCCCGTCACGGCGGTGGCGCGTTCTCGGGTAAAGACCCGTCCAAGGTTGACCGTTCGGCCGCTTATGCCGGTCGTTACGTGGCCAAGAACATCGTGGCTGCCGGCCTGGCCGAGCGCTGCGAAATTCAGGTTTCCTACGCCATTGGCGTGGCGCAGCCTACGTCGATCTCGCTGAACACCTTCGGCACCGGCAAGATCAGCGACGAGAAAATCGTCAAGCTGGTGCGTGAAATCTTCGACCTGCGCCCCTACGCAATCACCACCATGCTCGACCTGCTGCACCCGATGTATCAGGAAACCGCAGCCTACGGCCACTTCGGCCGTACCCCTGCGCAGAAGACTGTTGGCGATGACACCTTCAGCACCTTCACCTGGGAAAAAACCGACCGCGCCAACGACCTGCGTATCGCTGCAGGCCTGTAAGCGTTCGCGCTGTATACAGAAACACCCGGTAAAAAGCCCCGAGCAATCGGGGCTTTTTTGTGGGCGCCTGGATGACTTAGGCTGGGCTCCCTTTTCGAGCAAGGATGCTCATGATGCATATGTTCATGGCTTTTTTTCTCAGTGTTTTATCCAGCTGGACGTGGGCAGAAACGTGCCCCGATCACGCTCACCTGCAACTCGACAGCTTGGCCAGGCAGATCAGCCAGTGGGACGACAGTTACCACCGCCAGGGCCAATCCCCCATCAGTGACGAACTCTACGACCAGGCCCGCCAGCGCCTGGCGCAATGGCGTGAATGCACACGCCAAGCCACGCCGAAAGCGGACAACCCGCTGGCCAGTTCACGCGGCACGTTACGGCACCCAGTCGCGCACACCGGCCTGGAAAAGCTGCCGGACGAACCGGCAGTCAAGGAGTGGCTCAGCACCCGCCAGGATGTATGGATCCAACCCAAGGTCGATGGGGTGGCGGTGACGCTCGTCTATCGCGAGGGCCGCTTGCAGCAACTCATCAGCCGAGGCGATGGCGTGCTGGGCCACGATTGGTCGGCCTCGGCCGCCAGGATCCCCGGTATCGTCCAACAGCTGCCAGACGCGATTGATGTGGTGCTGCAAGGCGAACTTTACTGGCGCCTTGATCACCATGTGCAAGCGATAAACGGTGGGCTCAATGCGCGCAGCAAAGTGGCCGGCCTGATGAACCGGCGACAATTGAGCGACGCTGAGGCGGCAGGCATCGGCTTGTTCGTCTGGGCCTGGCCTGACGGTCCGGTGGACTTCACCGAGCGCCTGGCCACCCTGACGCGCTGGGGCTTCAGCGATACACAGCGTTATAGCCACCCCATTGAGCACATCAGCGATGCCACTCATTGGCGCACGCATTGGTACAACGCACCGCTGCCCTTCGCCAGCGATGGCGTGGTGCTGCACCAGGCTGCACGGGCACCCGCCGAGCGCTGGCAAGCCAGTGCGCCTTATTGGATGGTCGCCTGGAAGTACCCAGCCATCAAAGCCCTGGCACTGGTGCGCAAGGTGCAATTCAGGGTCGGTCGCACCGGGCGCATCACCCCCATCCTCGAACTGGAACCCGTGTGGCTGGATGATCGGCAGATCAGCCGGGTCAGCGCCGGCTCCCTGAAACGCTGGCAAGCCCTGGATATCCGCCCCGGCGACCATGTGTCGATCAGCCTGGCGGGCCAGGTCATTCCCCGACTGGACGAGGTGATCCTGCGCAACGAAACCCGTGTGGACATGCAGCTACCCAACCCTCGCGATTTTCACGCCCTGAGTTGCTGGCAAATGGAGCCCGGCTGCGAAGATCAATTACTCGCCCGCCTCACCTGGCTGAGCGGCAAACAGGGCCTGGCCTTGCCACATATGGGCCGTGAAACCTGGAACATATTGATCCAGGCCGGTCTAATCGCAGGCTTTCTCGATTGGTTAACCCTGGATGCGGCGCAGCTTGCTACCATTGAGGGCTTCGGTGATCGCACTCGTGAGCGAGTGCTCGACAGTTTTAACAACGCCCGGCAACGCCCTTTTTCACAATGGCTCAAGGCCTTGGGCGTACCGCCAGCGGCGCGCAACAACCTGGAGGGCGACTGGCAGACGCTGGCCGCCAAAGACACCCAAGCCTGGCTGGCCTCAGACGGCATCGGCCCGGGTCGTGCAGCGCAACTGAGCGCGTTTTTTCGCGACCCGCAGGTGCAAGCCTTGGCTGAAACATTACGCGAGGCCGGGATAGATGGGTTTTGAACGCCACCCGGCCACCTGATTGCGACCTTGGAGCTTTATAGATGAAATTTCTCGCCCCCTTTGCCTTGCTGACCCTCGCAAGTTTCACAACCATGCCACTGCTGGCCGCCGAAGAAGCGCAGCCGCTCACCGGCTGCGCCGCCAAGCGCCAGGCCATCAGCACCCAGATCGAACAAGCCAAGGCCCACGGTAACAGCGCCCAACAGGCCGGCCTGGAAAAAGCCCTGAGCGAAGTCACCGCCAACTGCACCGACGCCTCCTTGAAAAAAGAACGTGAAAACAAGGTGCTCGACGCCAAGCACGAAGTCTCCCGCCGTCAGGCCGACCTCGACAAGGCCATGAAAAAAGGCGATCCGGACAAGATCAACAAGCGTAAGGACAAACTGGCCGAGTCGCGCAAAGAACTACAGGACGCGGTGGAAGAACTCGACCAGTAAAAACGATCAGTGATCGCGGAACTGTTTATGGCAGGCGCTACAGGCGTCTTCGACTTTTTGCACCGCTGGCTGAAGGTTACTGGCCTTGTAGGGTTGCACTTGGCTGGCGATCACCAATTCACCGGTGGCCGCCTCAAGGTCGCGGGCCAGTTGCTGGAACTGCGCCTGTTTCTGCCACACGTCGTCCCTGGCGCTCGTGTGATCTTCTTCGCGCACGCTTGGGAAGTGCTTCCACGGCTCATGGGACAACGCATCCAGCTTGACCGCGCCTTCTGCAAACCTGGCACCGTCGAACGGGATACGCCCGCGCAACATCCCGCCCAGGTCTTCGCCGGTCTTGAGCATCTGCTTGAAGATCGCCTTGCGTTGGCCCAGTGGGGAATTGGGGTCAACACCGCCACAGGCGGACAAGGCCAGGCAGGCCAGCAGTACAACGGTCAGTTTTTTTAGAATCATGATGGCTTCAGGTCACGGGAAACGGCGGCCAGTATCCTCGCCCCGCCCGCAAAGACCAATAGCCCTATTAATAATAAGGGTTGCCCGAATGCGATGAAGCATGGGTAATCGCTTCAGGAAATGCTTACATGAATATCACCGCGAAACCCTGGAGCCGCCGACTCGCGTGGGCTCTGCCAATGATCGCACTGCTGGCCGGCTGCGATGCAGGTAAAGATGCCGGCAAAGAGGTCGCCAAAGAAGAAGCCAAACCCCATGCGGTCGCCACCTATGTGAGCGCACCTTGGGAAGCCTTGCCGGTGGTCTCCGACAGCGATTTGCTGGCCGGTTTTGAATCCTGGCGCAGCGCCTGCCAGCGCCTCAAAGCCGACCCGATATGGGGCACCACCTGCGCGGCAGCGGCCAGCGTACCGGGCGATGCCGTGGCGGTTCGCGGCTTTCTCAAGGAACACCTCGATGTCTTCGGCTTGCGTTCGGCCAACAACACACCCAATGGTTTGATCACCGGTTATTACGAGCCGGTCTACCCCGGCAGCCTGACCAAAACCGCTACCGCCCATGTGCCGGTCTACGGCGTGCCGGATGACTTGATTATCGTCAACCTCGAAAGCATCTACCCGGAGCTTAAAGGCAAGCGCCTGCGTGGACGCCTGGAAGGTCGGGTACTCAAGCCTTATGACGACGCCAGCACGGTCAACAGCCAGGGCTCCACTGCCAAGCCGATCGCCTGGCTGACCGACCCAATGGACCTGCAATTCCTGCAAATCCAGGGCTCAGGGCGTATCCAACTGGCGGGAGGGCGCCAGCTGCGCGTAGGTTACGGCGACCAGAACGGCTACCCGTACCGCCCAATCGGCCGTTGGCTGGTAGAGCAAGGCGAGCTGAAAAAAGAAGAGGTGACCATGGGCGCCATCAGCGCCTGGGCCAAGGCACATCCGCAGCGCATTCCCGAACTGCTGGCGAGCAACCCCAGCTACGTATTCTTCAGCGCACGCCCCGACAGTAACGAAGGCCCACGCGGTTCGCTGAACGTGCCATTGACCGCCGGCTACAGCGTGGCAGTGGACCGCAAGGTCATCCCGCTGGGTAGCCTATTGTGGTTGTCGACCACCAAACCCGATGGTTCATCGATCACCAGACCTGTCGCGGCCCAGGACACCGGCGGCGCAATCACCGGCGAAGTACGGGCAGACTTGTTCTGGGGCACAGGTGATGCGGCGGGAGAGCTGGCAGGAAATATGAAACAACAAGGGCAAATCTGGATGCTGTGGCCCAAAGGCGCGGCGCTGCCGCAAGTACCGGATGCACCCGCCGGCACCTGACAGACGCTGATAATGAAATGTGGGAGGGGCGGTGCGACGATTCGCCTTGCCCCTCTCCCACAAAGGATTTGCATCAGGCGTTAGATCGAGACAAAGAAGAAACTCGCAATCAACGCCATTCCCACGGCCCACACCAGCGAACGCAAAATCGCCCAATCGGCCAGGTAGCAAATGATGTACAGCAGGCGGCTGGTGATAAACAGCACCGCCAGCACGTTGATCGTCACCAGTTCGGCGTTGCCGGCCATGTGCGCAATGACCACCGCCGCGGCAAACGCCGGGGTCACTTCAAAGCTGTTGAGTTGCGCATTGTTGGCGCGCTTGGCGACGCCCTCAACGGTATCGAGGAAAGCACGCGGGTCGTGGTTGTGCCGAGCTCCGAACTTGCCCGTGCTGAACTTGGCGACACCCGTGCATAGATAGGGCAGAAAAATTGCGATCAACACACACCAGAAAGCGACTGTCATCACTCATTCCTTTTTTGGATTTATCCGACGGTTAGAGTTTCATCACGAACATGCCGATCAGCACCAACCCACAAGCTATGAGCCGTGGCCGGCCAAAAGGTTCTTTCAAGTAACACATGCCGAACAGCACCACCAGGATCACGCTGACTTCCCGCAACGCCACCGCCTCGGCAATCGAGTCCAACTGCATGGCCCAAAGCACCAAAGCGTAGCTCAACAACACGCACAATCCCACGCTCAGGCCCAACCGCCATTGAGTGCGCCAGAACAGGCTGAAGGCCGCACGCTTGCGCACCAGCGCCAGCAACGGAAATGGCCAGGCACTGATCAATGTCAGCCACACCAGGTAATCCAGCGGGTGCGACCAGCACCAGGGCTGTCGCTACCACCAGAACCTCCTCAATTGATTCGTGATGTAACTTCACCTGTTTATACTAAACGCCACCTCGGCGCCCCCCATGCGCCTACATTTCCCTGCTCCAAGGACCCCGGATGCTCGAACTTGTCGCCGCCTTCATTTGCCTCACCACCCTGCTCACCTATGTGAACTACCGCTTTATCGGCCTGCCGCCGACCATCGGTGTAATGGTCACTGCGCTGCTTTTTTCCCTGATCCTGCAGGGCCTGAGCTTTATCGGCTATCCCGGCCTGGAGGAGCGCATCCAGCAACTGATCGGCCAGATCGACTTCGGCGACTTGCTGATGAACTGGATGCTCTCGTTCCTGCTGTTCGCTGGCGCCTTGCACGTCAACTTGAACGACTTGCGCAGTTACCGCTGGCCCATCGGCCTGCTGGCCACCTTTGGCGTGTTGATCGCCACCGTGGTGATCGGCAGCCTGGCCTATTACATCTTCGCCCTGTTCGGCTGGCACGTGAGCTTCCTCTACTGCCTGCTGTTCGGCGCGCTGATTTCGCCTACAGACCCGATTGCGGTGCTCGGCGTGCTGCGTACCGCCAATGCGTCGAAACCACTGAAGACCACCATTGTCGGCGAGTCGCTGTTCAATGATGGCACCGCCGTGGTGGTGTTTACCGTGCTGTTGGGTATCGCGCAGTTGGGCGAGACGCCCACCGCGGGCGCCACTGCCCTGCTGTTTGCCCACGAGGCCATAGGCGGCGTGCTATTCGGCGGGCTGACCGGCTACCTCGTGTACCTGATGATCAAGAGTATCGAACAGCACCAGATCGAAGTGATGCTGACCCTTGCTCTGGTGATCGGCGGTTCGGCCATGGCTTCGCAACTGCACGTGTCCGCACCGATTGCAATGGTGGTCGCGGGGCTGATCATCGGCAACCTGGGACGCAACCTGGCGATGAACGACATGACGCGTCGCTACCTGGATGGTTTCTGGGAACTGCTTGATGACATGCTCAACGCCTTGCTGTTTGCGCTGATCGGCATGGAATTGCTGCTGTTGCCATTCAACTGGCTGCACGTATTCGCGGCCAGTTTGCTCGCCGTGGCGATCCTGCTCTCGCGCCTGTTGACGGTGGCCCCGGCGATCTTGCTGCTGCGGCGCTGGCGCACGGTGCCGCGCGGCACTATCCGCATCCTGACCTGGGGTGGTTTGCGTGGCGGTGTCTCGGTGGCCTTGGCCTTGGCGCTGCCCTTGGGTCCGGAGCGCGACTTGTTGCTGAGCATCACCTACATCGTGGTGCTGTCATCGATCCTGTTGCAGGGGTTGAGCATCGGCAAGCTGGTCAAACACGTGACCCGGGGCGAACCCCAGGCCACGCCTGAACATCACTGATCTTTTCTAGTCGGCTGCGGATGCCGAGGGTCCGCAGCAGCTTTGCCTGGCAGGCTGCTCTCACTGCGAATCTGCGCATGGCTGATCAGGGCGAAGATAAAACTGCCGCCGATGATATTGCCCGCCAGGGTCGGTCCGGCAAACACCAGCCAGAAATCCTTCCACGGCAGCTCGCCGGCAAACACCAGGTATGACACTTCCGCCGAACCAACGACGATATGCGTGAAGTCGCCCAGGGCCATCAGGTATGTGATCAGGATAATGATCCACATCTTTGCGCTTTCCATTGATGGGATCATCCACACCATGGTGGCGATCATCCAGCCGGAAACGATGCCCTTGGCAAACATCTGGCCAGAATCGTTCTCCATGATCTTGCGTCCGATTTCAAGAAAGGCCAGGTCGGTCTTGGTATCGAAAATCGGTAAATGCAACATCACGTAAGCCACCAGCAAAGTGCCGCACAGATTACCTACCAGCACGACTGTCCATAGTCGTAGCAGACGTGCAGCATTGCCCAGAGTGGGCTTGCTCATGACCGGCAGCACCGCGGTCAGGGTGTTTTCGGTGAACAGTTGCTGGCGTGCGAGGATCACCGCCAGAAACCCCGCGCAATAGCCAAAACTGGCTATCACCTTGAAGCCCTCGGCGTCCGGCAGGCGTGAATTGAGCAAACCCATCGCCATCAACGACAGGCCCATGGTGAGTCCGGCGGCCAGTGCCGACCACCATAAGGCGGCGACACTGCGCTCCAGCTCCTGGTCACCCTGGGTACGGATGATTTCGTGAAGAACCGCCGCACGGGGCGGCTGGTTCTTGTCGACGTCCTGCTGCTCTTCCTGCGACAGGTTGGGGGTCTTGCCGTCTGCTTGAGTGGCCATGATGTACCAAAGTCCGAGGGGTGCCTGAAGCTACGACATGCCGCGACGATGGCTGTTCAATGGCCCGGCAATTAAACCGGAATGCGCCACGCCTTGGCCTGTTCCACGGTGGTGGAACTCACGGGTTTGCTCCAAGGTTTATTGCGCGCTTGATAGTATTTGATGATGCCATCGAGCACGCTATTGAAGTCTTGTGGCGTCTTCGCCTCTTTCAAGTCACGCACCGCACGTTGCAGCAGCTCAACGTTGGATGCCGGCTGACCAGGACGGTACAGCGATGGGTAGATGACCTCCCGCGTAAAGTTTTCAGCTTTCACCCCGATATCCCGACTTTGCATCTCGGCGACCGCACTGCTCAATACCTTGGACATACTTGGCACACTGCCCGATTTTTGCTTGGCGCCCACCTGTAAAAGCTGCTGGAAATTGCGCTGGCCCGGCGTATTCAGACGTTTGCCCAACCACTCGATGTGCTCGGGCCTGCTGGCGAGAGAGTCCAGGTTGCGTAAGGCCGTAGCAATCTTCGGAGTAATCTTCAGGGACGTGTCGGATTGGTTGGCTTCGGTAATTGCACTGTCCAACGCCTCCAACGCCTGTTTCGCCTCATCGCGAAACCGCAGTGCGTCTGCGCTGGCGGGGTCCTTGCGCAATTCACCCTGCACGCTGGCAAGCATTTGATCATCCATCGCCAACACAGCATCGTCCAGGGAGGCGAACTCATGGCGCTCACGTGTCAGTTCACGCTTTTGCAGGTGGCTCGACACCGATTGGCGAGCCTGGGCCTGCAAATGCTGTTTCTGTTCAAGCGTCATGGTGAAGTTGACGGTGCCGTTGAGCAGGCCGCGAAAATCGCCTTTGTTCGAGTTCAACGGCAATGTCACCGTTTGATCCGAGAACGCCTTGAGCCGGTCATCTTGGTAGGTTTCAGCCGCGGTATGCGGCGTGCCTGTGAACTTGTCAGCCAAATGGCTGAAAAAACCACCGCTCTGGCGCGGTGGTGAGCTCTGCTCGGATTCGAACTTGACGATCAGCGATTCGTCCTTGCCCAAAGGGCTCTCCGGAAACGAACGTTCAATGACACCGGGGGCAGGGGTATTGAGGAGCAGCCCTCCGTCTTGAAACGCCGTAACCTCTGCATCCGCCTGAAACCCATGGCCCTGTTCGGACGGGCTCTTGAACAGGCCCGGCAACGCCCCCGAAATAAGCGCAGCACGGGCGATGTCCATATCTGGCGTCAGGCTGGCATTGAACACCACCAACTGTGGACGACCGTCGAACATGCCTGTGCCCGTGATGTTCAGTTGCTTGATCGCCGGAATATGGCGGCTCAACACCTCCAGGTCGCGAAAGGTGGGCCCGGCTCCGGCTTTGAGCCGGTCGGCGATTTGCGTGACTTCAGGCGGGCGGTCCGCCTTGGGCATACGCTCGATATGGGCAAGAATCGATTGACGTGACTGGTTGCGAATCAATTCTTCCAGGGGCTGCCCCTCGGTTTGCAGGCGCGGCAGCAGGGTCAGCAGCAGTTGCGAAATATTGCCGCCCGGGCCAGGTAGATTGCCCGCAAGCTTGCCAAGTTTGGAACTGGCATCCTGCAGCCAGGCCAGGATCGGATCTTTGCTATTGAGCAGGCTGGGCAAGTCGAGGCTGTTCGACAACTGCGTGAACGCCTTCGCGTCCATGCCACTGGCGAGTAACGCTGCAGAAATCGCACCGGCAGACGAGCCCGACACCACCTTGACGCCTTTGAGTTTGTCGGCGTCTTCAAGCGCCTGCACCATCCCGGGAAAGGCAATGCCCTTGGCGCCACCGCCACTGAGCACCAAGTGAGCGGGCGGCGGCGGTGACAGCACCACCTCGACGCGGCCATCGCTATGCCGATAAATACTCAGGTTGCGCTCGCCCACGCCCTTGACCAAAGGCGTCTTCACGTCCTGGCTGAAGGTTTGAGACGAAAGAGGCTTATTTTCTACAACAGAACTGGAGACTTTCATACATGAGGCTCTCTCTACAGGGTGTAGGCCTGAGTGATGAGAGAGCCTCGGAAGGATCCACACGGAATGATTTGGTAACGCAAATCACGTCGCGCAGGTGTTACTCAGAAAGACCGTCGTCCTGGAACTGGTCCTTCACATACTTGATTTCGGTACGGCCATGGGGCGCCGGCAAACCGTCTTCGCCCAGGTTGACGAAGACCATTTTTTCCACCGTCAGGATACTTTTGCGGGTGATCTTGTTGCGCACTTCACAGGTCAGAGTGATGGAGGTGCGGCCGAACTCAGTGGCGGTGATACCCAGTTCAATGATGTCGCCCTGGCGCGAGGCGCTGACAAAGTTGATTTCGGAGATGTATTTGGTCACCACGCGCTGGTTGCCCAATTGGACAATCGCGTAAATGGCTGCTTCTTCATCGATCCAGCGCAGCAGGCTGCCACCGAACAGGGTGCCGTTGGGGTTGAGGTCTTCGGGTTTTACCCATTTGCGGGTGTGGAAGTTCATGATCACTCCAAAGCGTCTTGCCAAATGATGGGCAACATCATGGCAGAGCCAGGGCCCAAGCTCTATGAGCCATTGCCTATCGCCCCCATGCGCGATCTTCATGCCGCCGACAGAAAGGCTTGGGAAGTGCCACATACACGGCTATAATCGCCTCCGTTTCAAAACGGTCATCTTCGATTGATACCGTTCTCCCGCCACCTGTCCGAGGGGCGCTGCAGCAGGTTCAACCTGTCAGGCTCGGATGGGGCGTTGTCCGGCCTGGTTGCCCTGGCCTGATACTAAACGCACAACGGCGCCCATTCGCACACTACGAATGGAGGCTCTCTATGAGCGCTGTAATGACGCCTGCAGATTTCAACGACTACAAAGTCGCCGACATGTCCCTCGCTGCCTGGGGCCGTCGCGAAACCTTTATCGCCGAATCCGAAATGCCGGCCCTGATGGGCCTGCGTCGCAAGTACGCCGCTGAACAGCCGCTCAAGGGCGCGAAGATTCTGGGCTGCATCCACATGACCATCCAGACCGCCGTACTGATCGAAACCCTGGTTGCCCTGGGTGCCGAAGTGCGTTGGTCCTCGTGCAACATCTTCTCGACTCAGGACCAGGCCGCCGCCGCTATCGCTGCCGCCGGTATCCCGGTATTTGCCTGGAAGGGCGAAACCGAAGAAGAGTACGAGTGGTGCCTGGAGCAAACCATCCTCAAGGATGGCGCGCCATGGGATGCCAACATGATCCTCGACGACGGCGGCGACCTGACCGAACTGCTGCACAAGAAGTACCCGCAGATCCTCGACCGCGTCCACGGCGTGACCGAAGAAACCACCACGGGCGTGCACCGCCTGCTGGATATGCTGGCCAAGGGCGAGCTGAAGATCCCGGCCATCAACGTCAACGACTCGGTGACCAAGAGCAAGAACGACAACAAGTACGGCTGCCGTCACAGCCTGAACGATGCAATCAAGCGTGGCACAGACCACCTGCTGTCGGGCAAGCAAGCCCTGGTGATCGGCTACGGTGACGTGGGCAAGGGTTCGTCCCAGTCCCTGCGTCAGGAAGGCATGATCGTCAAGGTCTCCGAAGTTGACCCGATCTGCGCCATGCAAGCCTGCATGGACGGTTTCGAAGTGGTTTCGCCGTTCATCGACGGTATCAACGACGGTACCGAAGCAAGCATCGACAAGGCCCTGCTGGGCAAGATCGACCTGATCGTCACCACCACCGGTAACGTGAATGTGTGCGATGCGAACATGCTCAAGGCCCTGAAGAAGCGCGCCGTTGTCTGCAACATCGGCCACTTCGACAACGAGATCGACACCGCATTCATGCGCAAGAACTGGGCATGGGAAGAAGTGAAACCGCAGGTGCACAAGGTTCACCGTACCGGCGCCGGCAATTTCGACCCGCAGAACGATGACTACCTGATCCTGCTGGCCGAAGGCCGCCTGGTTAACCTGGGCAACGCCACCGGTCACCCAAGCCGCATCATGGACGGCTCGTTCGCCAACCAGGTACTGGCGCAGATCTTCCTGTTCGAACAGAAGTACGCCGACCTGTCGCCAGCCCAGAAAGCCGAGCGCCTGACCGTTGAAGTACTGCCCAAGAAACTCGACGAAGAAGTGGCCCTGGAAATGGTCCGCGGCTTCGGCGGCGTCGTGACTCAACTGACCAAGACCCAGGCCGACTACATCGGTGTGACGGTTGAGGGCCCGTTCAAGCCGCACGCTTACCGCTACTGATACACCTGCTGCCCACTCTCCCTGTGGGGGAACGGGCTTTAATGTGGGAGGGGGCTTGCTCCCGATGGCGGTGGGTCAGTCAATATATTTATTAACTGACACTCCGCCATCGGGAGCAAGCCCCCTCCCACATCGACGGTGTACACACTCCGCAATTCTGGGTTTCAAAGGGTATTACCATGTCCCAAGACCGTCGCTACAGCTTCGAGTTTTTCCCGACCAAGACCGATGCTGGGCATGAAAAGCTGATGGCCACTGCCAAGGTGCTGGCCAGCTACAACCCCGACTTCTTCTCCTGCACCTACGGCGCCGGCGGTTCGACCCGCGACCGCACGATCAACACCGTGTTGCAGCTGGAAAGCGAAGTCAAAATTCCCGCCGCTCCGCACTTGTCGTGCGTGGGCGACAGCAAGGCCGACCTGCGTGGTCTGCTGACCCAATACAAAGCTGCCGGCATCAAGCGTATCGTCGCCTTGCGTGGCGACCTGCCGTCCGGCATGGGCATGGCCAGCGGTGAGCTGCGCTACGCCAATGACCTGGTGAGTTTCATCCGCGAAGAAAGCGGCGATCACTTCCATATCGAAGTGGCCGCTTACCCGGAGATGCACCCCCAGGCGCGCAATTTCGAAGACGATTTGCAGAACTTCGTGCGCAAGGCCAATGCCGGTGCCAACAGTGCAATCACCCAGTACTTCTTCAACGCCGACAGCTACTTCTACTTCGTCGAGCGTGTACAAGCGATGGGTGTGAATATCCCGATCGTGCCGGGCATCATGCCGATCACCAACTACAGCAAGCTGGCACGTTTCTCCGACGCCTGCGGTGCCGAAATCCCCCGCTGGGTGCGCAAGCAACTGGAAGCCTATGGCGACGACGTCAAAAGCATCCAGGCCTTCGGCGAACAGGTCATCACCGAGATGTGTGAGCAATTGTTGCAGGGTGGTGCGCCAGGGTTGCATTTCTATACCCTGAACCAATCTGAACCCAGTCTTGCTGTCTGGAACAACCTCAAGCTGCCACGCTGAGGTCTGTTCGGTTGTACCAAGGCCCTCAGACGAGGGCCTTTGTCGTTTTACGTGACCCACGGAACCCCGCAGTCCATGAATACAGTGTCCCCGACTTCCCGCCCGCAACTGGTCTATCTGGTCTTCGGTGCCCAGACCTACCACCAGGAAGCGGTATTCAGCATCGCCAGCGCACTGGCGTTCCTGCAGGACACCCCGGACGCGAACGTGGACATTCAGGTGTTCACCGACAATCCAGAGCCTTATCACTTGCTGCCGGTACGCGTGCGCCCACTGGACGAGGCCACTCGCAAACGCTGGAGCGAGCCCCACGGTTATCATTTCCGCACCAAACACGTGGTACTGCGCCAGGTACTGGAAGAGTCGGAGGTGGCGCTGCTGATCGACACCGACACGTTCTTCCACCATTCGCCCATGGCCCTGTTCGAGCGCGTGCAGCCCGGCACCCTGCTGTGCAACGCCTTCTACACCAAGTACGGCGACAACCACGAAAGCATCCTCTACACCGCCCTGCACCAGCGCCTGCTGGAGATGGGCGTGGCCGACGATGACATGATGACCCTCAATTCCGGGGTCATGGGCCTGACCCAACAGGATGCACACATCCTCGACCGCTCCATCGAATTGATGGATGAACTGTTCCCCCACGCCCAGGGCGCCTACACCCTGGAAGAGTTCTGCCTGTCCATCGCCGCCTACCGCACCGTCAACGTGCGCGAATGCCCGGACCTGATCCACCATTACTGGAGCCGCAAACAGCTGTTCCGGGCCAAGGTCAAGGCGTGGATCGCCAAACACGCCAGTGCCCCAACCAGTGCGCAGGCCCTGGCCGATACCCGCCAGGTCTCCTCGCACCTGCCGCGCCCGCCGCGCTTGCAGCGCTTGATGTACAAGCTGATCACCCTGCTGCTGCCCAAGCACCAGCAACAGTTCATTCGTGAAATCCTCTATGGTTGCTACGAGCACGAAAACGAGTTCGATCAGGCCTGCGGTCCGGTTTGGTGGGACAAGGCACGACAAAACCAGGAAGAACGCCAGAAGCGCCCACTGGATGCCCACCAACTGGAACACTGGTTCGCCAACCCCGTGGTGCGGCTGATACTGGGCGAGCGTCGCGCCGCGATCCACGAACACTTGCTGGACGCTCCGGCGAAATAACACCGCCCGCCAATGCGCGTGGTAGAGCTTCTCTTTCTGTCGGGAGCGTCGTAACCTCAAGGTATGCCCGCCATTTTCAAGCTACTGACCGCCGTGCTTTTTTCTTGCCTGAGCCTGGTCGCTCATGGCGAGAAACTGCGCATTGTCACCGAGCCCTGGGCGCCCTATGTCTACGACGATAACGGCACCAGGGCCGGCCTGGATTACGAAACCACAGTGGCCGTGTTCCAACGTCTGGGCGTGGAAGTGCAATGGCAATTCCTGCCCTGGAAGCGCTGCCTGGCGATGCTCGAGCAGGGTCACGCCGATGGCGCGCTGGATATTTTCCACAGCCATGAACGCGACGCCCAGTTGCTCTACCCCAGTGAACCCTTGTCGGAAGTCGAATTCGTCCTGTTCTACGCCAATGATCGCCCTCACCCCGCCACAACCCTCGATGAGCTGCGTGGCCTGACTGTCGGCATCTCACCCGGCTACCTCTATGGCGAGACGTTCAGTGGGTCCAGCGCATTCGAGCGCGAGCCTGCCCCCAGCCATGAAGCCAATTTCGGCAAGCTGATGCTCGGACGCATCGACATGGTCGTGACTGACCGGCGAGTGGGGCAGCACATCATCAAGACGCTGGGCCTTGAGGGCAAAGTCAGCCAGGCGGCAGTGGTGGTCAGCCGCCAACAACAATTTCTCGCGGTGCGCCGTGGAGCCGGCATGGACCTGTTGGTACAGCGCTTTGCCGCCGAGCTCAAGCGCTTCAAGCAAGAGCCGGCCTATGCCGCCTTGAGCGCCAAATATGGTGGGATGCAGGCGCAAACCTCCCCGATATCAGCCTCCGAACACGCCGTTGAGCAGCAGGAAAGCAGCGCGCCGTGATTGCTCTGTTATACTCCGGCCTTTCCGCCAGGCTTACGCCCGGCCGCTCGGGTCTTGAAAAAGGCACCCAACCCAGCTACTGCGCAGCTTTGCAGCCCGCGCGAGCCGGTGGAGTGCCCGCCAGACACAGCAGGACCGGACGGGATTGCGCTCCCCTAAGCGCCATTCACGCCCGGCAAGATTATCCCTTTGGGCCAAGCCCTAACTAAAACAGGATTACTCATGTCCTTTGCTTCCCTCGGTCTCTCCGAGGCTTTAGTCCGCGCCATCGAGGCAGCGGGCTATACCGAGCCTACTCCGGTGCAACAGCGGGCCATTCCCGCCGTGTTGCAAGGTCGCGACCTGATGGTCGCGGCTCAGACAGGTACCGGTAAAACCGGTGGTTTCGCCCTCCCGATTCTGGAGCGGTTGTTTCCCAACGGTCACCCGGACAAATCCCAGCGTCACGGCCCGCGCCAACCGCGTGTACTGGTCCTGACCCCTACCCGCGAACTCGCAGCCCAGGTCCACGACAGCTTCAAGCTGTACGCCCGCGACCTGAAGTTCGTCAGCGCCTGCATCTTCGGCGGTGTCGGCATGAACCCACAGGTTCAGGCCATGTCCCGTGGCGTTGACGTACTGGTCGCTTGCCCGGGTCGTTTGCTCGACCTGTGCGGCCAGGGCAGCGTCGATTTGTCCCACGTGGAAATCCTCGTGCTGGACGAAGCCGACCGTATGCTCGACATGGGCTTTGTCCATGACGTGAAAAAGGTCCTCGCACGCCTGCCGGCCAAACGTCAGAACCTGCTGTTTTCGGCAACGTTCTCCCAGGACATCACGGCCCTGGCCGGCAAGCTGCTGCACAACCCGGAGCGCATCGAAGTCACGCCACCGAACACCACGGTCGAGCGTATCGAGCAACGCGTATTCCGCCTCGCCGCCAGCCACAAGCGCTCGCTGCTGGCGCACCTGATCACCCACGGCGCGTGGGAACAGGTGCTGGTCTTCACCCGCACCAAGCACGGCGCCAACCGCCTGGCCGAGTATCTGGACAAACACGGCCTCACCGCTGTTGCCATCCACGGTAACAAGAGCCAGAACGCTCGCACCAAAGCCCTGGCCGACTTCAAGGCCGGCACTGTGCGCATCCTGGTCGCCACCGATATCGCCGCCCGCGGCCTGGATATCGACCAGTTGCCACACGTAGTCAACTTCGAGCTGCCGAACGTCGATGAAGACTATGTGCACCGTATCGGCCGTACTGGCCGTGCCGGTCGTTCGGGTGAGGCCATTTCCCTGGTCGCACCGGACGAAGAAAAACTGCTGAAAAGCATCGAACGCATGACCAAGCAGAAAATCGCCGACGGCGACCTGATGGGCTTCGATGCCAGCGCCGTGGAGGCCGAGAAACCTGAAGCCCGCGAGCGTCCGGATGTGCGTAACCCGCGCAACCCACGCGGTCCGAAGGGCGATGGCCCGAACGGCGGCGGTGGTGGCGGTGGTCGTCGCGACAAAGGCAAGGACAAGGGCAAGGAAAAGTCCGCCACCAGCAGCCGAGGTGAACGCCCGGCCCGTGAGCAAAAGCCACGTGAAGGCACCCCGGCCCGCGAACAGCGCCAGCCGAGCCAGCCGCCACGCGCCGCCGCTGACCGTGCCCCGGACGAGTTCCTCGACGACGATGTGGATAACTTTGGTAACCGCGTCGACTACGTGCCCCAGGCCAAGCCGGCCCAGGGCCGTGGCCGTCGTCCAGGTGCCCCGGCACAAGGCGCCGGTGCGGGTGCTCCCCGTGGCGGCCAGCCTCAGGGCGGTCGCCAGAACGGCCCGCGCAACAGCAGCGGCGGCAGCACCGGTACTCCGCCTGCCAAGCGCAGCGGCCCGCGTAATGGTGCACCGCGTGACGGCCAGGCGCGTCGCGAAGATTCGCGCAGCAACAACCGCCGCCCGGCCCGTGACGACCAGCCACGCCTGTCCGAGCCAGCGGTGCAAAACCCGCGTGGTGGCCCGGCGCCGAAGATCATCCACAAGGAGTCGAAAGCTGATCGCTTCCCGACACCCGAGCAGTTGGACCAACTGCCAGGCCGTCCTCGTGGTGAGAAACCGGCGCTGCTGACCCGCAACCGCTGAGTTCCAAAGCCATAGGCGTTGACTGTTACAACGCCATTGCGGGCAAGCCCACTCCCACAAGGGAATGCATTTCAATTGTGGGAGCTGGCTTGCCTGCGATGAGGCCGGCTAGGCCGGCACGAATCGTCAGCCAAAAAAATGCCCCGCATCGAAAGATGCGGGGCATTTTTTATGCGCGGCGAAAATTACTTCGCTTTCACACCTTCAAACGTGATGTACAGCTGAACGTTGTCAGACTGTGGACCTACGTCCATACCGTCTTTGTTGAATTCCTTGCGGCTGATGTTGGTGGTGCCTTCAAAGCCGGCACGGTAGCCGCCCCATGGATCCTTGCCTTCGCCCAGGAACGTGGCTTTGACCAGGATCGGCTTGGTCACACCGTGGAAGGTCAGGTCGCCGGTCACATCAGCAGTCAGCTTGCCATCAGCATTTTTGCCAGTTGGCTTGACGCTGGTGGAGACGAACTTGGCATCAGGGAATTTGCCCGACTCCAGGAAGTCCTTGCTGTTGACGTGCTTGTCGCGCTCGGCGTGGTTGGAGAACACGCTGGCAGTACGCACGTTAACTTCAATCTTGGCGTCTTCCGGCTTGGCGGCGTCAAAGCTGAACTTGCCGTCCAGGTCCTTGAAGGTACCGGTAATGTAGCTGTAGCCCAGGTGGCTGATCTTGAAATCGACGAAGGCGTGCTGGCCTTCCTTGTCGATCACGTAGTCAGCGGCCATCGCCGAACCTGCGGACAGCAGAGCAGAACCGATTGCCAGCGCAGCGAGTGTTTTTTTCAACATGCTTTCTATTCCTTGTGAGTCGAGGTTGAACATCAGGCTTTGCGCCCCAGCATTCGTGTCAGGGTCGCATCACGATCGATAAAGTGGTGTTTCAATGCAGCCACGCCATGCAAACCGGCGAAGACCACCAACACCCAGGCCAGGTACAGATGCACCCAACCGGCTGTGTCTGCCTGGTCCGGTAGACCGGAAACCACGGCAGGAATTTCAAACAGGCCAAACACCGGAATACCGACACCGTCGGCGGTGGAAATCAGGTAACCGGCAATCATCACGGCAAACAGCCCCAGATACAGGAACGCATGGCCAAATGCAGCACCGATCCGCGTCATACGGCTATAGCTGGCCAGCGGCGGTGGCGGCGGGCTGACCAGACGCCAGACGATACGCACCAGCATGATGGCAAACAGCGTGATGCCAATGCTCTTGTGCAAGTCGGGCGCATCTTTGCGCCAGGCGCTGTAGTAGTCGAGGCCGACCATCCACAGGCCCAATGCGAATAAACCAAACACCACCAAGGCGACGCCCCAGTGTAGAACCATGCTGACCCAGCCGTACCGGGCGGGAGAATTGCGTAGCTGCATGTACTTAATCCCGTAAGAACTGTGCCCAAGACTAGCGTTTTACCTATCGAATTAAAGCGGAAAATTTCGCTTTGAAATATCGAGAAATACGATGAAGAGGCTAGGTATCATAAATTAACAAGGGATTAAGACTATTCCCAAGAAACGCGACAGACCGTCCTGCATTTACCGCCAATTGCCCCACAATGGCTTGTGACACGCGCCACCATTGCATAGGCTTGCGCGATTGTTTCGCCTGCGCGCGCCGCAGGATCGCTTCGAGGAGATCACCGATGGGCTTGAACAACCAGTGGATGCAACGCGACCTCGCGGTGCTGTGGCATCCCTGCACCCAGATGAAAGACCACCAGCAACTTCCGCTGGTCCCGATCAAGCGCGGTGAAGGCGTATGGCTGGAAGACTTCGAAGGCAAACGCTACCTCGACGCCGTCAGCTCCTGGTGGGTCAACGTGTTCGGCCACGCCAACCCGCGCATCAACCAGCGCATCAAGGACCAGGTCGATCAGTTGGAGCATGTGATCCTCGCCGGTTTCAGCCACCAGCCAGTGATCGAGTTGTCCGAGCGCCTCGTGCAGATGACGCCTGAAGGCCTGACGCGCTGCTTCTACGCCGATAACGGTTCATCCTGTATCGAAGTCGCATTGAAGATGAGCTTTCACTACTGGCTCAACCGCGGCCTGCCGAACAAGAAGCGCTTCGTCACCCTGACCAACAGCTACCACGGCGAAACCATCGCCGCGATGTCGGTAGGCGACGTGCCGTTGTTTACCGAGACCTACAAGGCGCTGCTGCTCGACACCATCAAAGTGCCGAGCCCCGATTGCTACCTGCGCCCCGACGGCATGAGCTGGGAAGAACACTCGCGCAACATGTTCCTCGCCATGGAACAGACCCTGGCTGACCACCACGATACCGTTGCCGCAGTGATTGTCGAGCCACTGATCCAGGGCGCCGGCGGCATGAGGATGTACCACCCGGTGTACCTCAAGCTGCTGCGCGAAGCCTGCGACCGCTACGGCGTGCACTTGATCCACGACGAAATCGCCGTCGGCTTCGGCCGCACCGGCAGCATGTTCGCCTGTGAACAAGCCGGCATCCGCCCGGACTTCCTGTGCCTGTCCAAGGCCCTCACCGGCGGCTACTTGCCGCTGGCCGCCGTGGTCACCACCGAAGATGTCTACAGTGCCTTCTACGACGACTACCCTACCCTGCGCGCCTTCCTGCACTCCCACAGCTACACCGGCAACCCGCTGGCGTGCGCGGCAGCCTTGGCGACGCTGGATATCTTTGAAGAAGACAACGTCATCGAAAACAACAAGGCCCTGGCCCAGCGCATGGCGACCGCCACCGCGCACCTGGTGGACCATCCTCACGTTTCGGAAGTGCGCCAGACGGGCATGGTGCTGGCGATCGAGATGGTGCAGGACAAGGCCACCAAGGCCGCCTACCCGTGGCAGGAACGCCGTGGCTTGAAGGTATTCGAACACGCACTGGAGCGCGGCGCGCTGTTGCGGCCACTGGGCAGCGTGGTGTATTTCCTGCCGCCCTATGTGATTACACCGGAGCAGATCGACTTCCTGGCCGAAGTGGCCAGCGAGGGGATTGATATCGCCACTAACAGCAACGTCAGTGTGGCTGTGCCGAAAGATTTCCATCCTGGCTTTCGTGACCCGGGTTGATACCAACCCCTGTAAGAACCGACTTGCCACAGCAAGCTCGCTCCTGCATACACCTCTTCAGAGAACAGAAATGAGACTGTCCCGCTTTTTCACCGACACCCCGCTGAGCCTCGGCGATCACGAACTTCCTGAAGCCCAGGCGCATTACATCAGCCGTGTGTTGCGCATGGGTGAAGGCGATGCCGTGCAGCTGTTCGACGGCTCTGGCCAGGAGTTTAGTGGCACGCTGCTGGAAGTCGGTAAAAAACGCGTCACCGTGCAACTGACGCAAAGCTTTGCCGGCCAAGATGAATCGCCGCTGCATATCCACCTCGGCCAGGGCCTGTCCCGGGGTGAGCGCATGGATTGGGCGATCCAGAAGGCCACTGAACTGGGCGTCAATGCGATCACACCGATCTTCAGCGAGCGCTGCGAGGTGCGCCTCAAGGACGAACGCGCCGACAAACGCCTGCTGCACTGGCGTCAGGTTGCCATCAGCGCGTGCGAGCAGTGTGGGCGTTCAACGGTGCCGGTGATTCACGCACCGGTGTTGCTGGCCGACTGGCTGAAGCAAACTGAAGCCGACCTGAAACTGGTACTGCACCCAGTCGCCGAGCCGATGATCAGTCACGCGAAGCCTTCGAGCCTGGCGTTTCTGATCGGGCCGGAAGGTGGCTTGACCGACGGCGAAGTCGACACCGCCCAAGGCGCTGGCTTCCATGCTGCGCGGTTGGGGCCACGGGTATTACGTACCGAAACCGCGCCCGTGGTGGCTCTGTCGGTCGCCCAGCAACTCTGGGGTGATTTCTAAACGGAGCGATCACTCCACCGGATCACTCACCGGCTTGGCAATGATCGCCTTCAACTCGCTGGTCATCGGGAATTCCAGGTTCAGGCCCTTCGGCGGGATCGGCTGCTCAAACCAGCGCTGGTAAATCCCGTTGATCTCTCCCGAACGGTACAGATCACCCAAGGTCTCGTTGACCACGGCGAGAAACTGCGGATCGTCCTTGCGCACCATGCAGCTGTAGATCTCCCGCGACTGCTCCTCGCCCACCACCACCCAGTGGTGCGGGTCCCTGGCCTTGGCGCGCTCGCCGTAAAGCAACGCATCATCCATATAGAACGCTACCGCACGGCCGGTCTCGAGCATCTTGAACGCTTCGCCATGGTCCTTGGCACTGATCACGAACATATTGGCTTTGTGTTCAGCGTTGTAACTTTTGAGAAAGCGTTCATTGGTGGTGCCGGCAGTGGTCACCACGTTCTTGCCCTTGAGGTCGGCAAAGCCTTTGATCCCGCTGTCCTTGGCCGTTAGCAACTGCCCCTTCACGTAGATGAACCCGTAGGAGAATGCTACCTGCTTCTGCCGCTCGGCGGTCACGCCGGTGGAGCCGCACTCCAGGTCGACGGTGCCGTTCTGCACCAGCGGAATACGGGTTTGAGAAGTCACCAGGTTGTACTTCACCTTGAGCTCACTCACCCCGATTTTCTGCTGGATGCGCTCGACAATCTTGCTCGCCAGGTCCACCGAGTAGCCCATCGGCTTGCCACTGTTATCCCCAATGTAGGAAAACGGCACCGACGCATCGCGATACCCCAGGGTGATGGCCTTGGCGCTGGCGATCTTGCTCAAGGTGCCCTCCAGAGGCGCTTCGGTCGCATGGGCGTTTGCGCTCAAAAAAAGTCCAAGAGCGCAGCCGGTCAACAGGATTTTTTTCATTGTTATTCTCCGTTGGTAGATCGGTTATTTACGTACTGCAATCACGCTGATTTCCACCAGTACACTCGGTCGCGCCAGCTCTGCTTGCAGGGTGGTACGCGTGGGCGCCATGCCTGGCGAAAGCCATGCAGACCAGGCTTCATTCATCGGCGTAAAACCGGTACTGATGTCCTTCAGGTAAATCGTCGCGTTGAGCAGGTGATCCTTGTCACTGCCCGCCTCGGCCAACAGCGCGTCGATCCTGGCCAACACTTCTCGGGTTTGGCTGCCTACGTCCTGGCCATCGCCCGGTACCTGGCCCGAGAGAAACACCAAATCCTTGAAGGTCACGGCAGCGCTAAGACGCTCGCTGCTGTTGATTCGGGTGATAGTCATGGCTGCATCCTCAAGCGGCGCGGGGCGCCAGGCCCTGCATATCAATGGAAGGAACATGCTGGCTGATCAACTCAGCCAATAGCTGGCCACTGCCACAGGCCAGGGTAAAACCAAGCGCGCCATGCCCCAGGTTCAGCCACAAGTTGCGGTAGGCGCTGGCACCGATCAATGGCACGCCCGTCGGTGTTGCCGGGCGCATACCGGCCCACTCGACCGCGTGGGCGTAGTCACCGGCCAAGGGAAACGTCTCCAGCGCCTGGCGCTTTATCAAGGCCAGGCGCTTGGGCTCAAGACGCGCATCAAAGCCGACAATATCCACCATGGCCGCGATCCGCAGTTGCTCACCAATGCGCGCGTAGACGATCTTGCGGTCATAGTCGGTGATGCTCACGTTCGGCGCCTTGTGCTGAGCGCCGATCGGCACGCTCAGGCTGTAGCCCTTGAGCGGGTACAGCGGCAGCGACAAGCGCGGCAACGCCAACTCGGCGCTGCGATGCCCGGCAGCCAGCACCAACTGTTCGACCGGCATCACGTCATGGCCCATTTCGATGGCCTGCACCGCACCGTCGGCGTGACGAATCCCGGTAACCTTGCGACCCAGCAAAAATGTACAACGCCCTGAAGCCTTTAACCGAGCTGCCAGCCGTTGGCAAAAAGCATGACAGTCCGCCACTTCCTCATTCGGGGTATAGATGCCGCCGACAAACCCACCTGCCGCCAACGCCGGTTCCAGGTGCGTACAATCCACCGCAGACAGCACCTGCTGCTGCAGGACGTCGGTGACCTTGCTGCGTACACGCTCAAACGTCTCGGCATTGCGAAAGGTCACCAGCTTGCCGTTGCGCCGCCAGTCAAAGCCGTCCAAGCGATCATCGACACGCCATTGCTGCAAGGTGCCTTGACTCAGGCTCGCCAGCCGCAGCAAGTGGGCAGCGTTGCGCTTGTTTACCGAGCCCCGGCAGGCACCGATGAACGCGGCCATCCAGCGCCATTGCTGGAGGTCAAGCCGTGGGCGCAGCTTCAGCGGCGAGTCGCCGCGCAACAGCCACCCAATCGCTTGCAGCGGCACGCCCGCGTCGGCCAATGGCGCAACATAGCGATAGGACAACTGCCCACCGTTGGCGAAACTGGTTTCGCTGCCCAAGGTATCGCGGGCGTCGATCACCGTTACCTCATGGCCAGCCCGTACCAAAGCATAAGCACTGGCCAAGCCGATAACCCCACCACCGATGATGCAAACCTGCCTGGCCATCCCAGCCCCCGACCGTTGATTAACTGAAGACCAAGCGTAGGCGCAGGTGACAGGCCACCGACAATGAATAAAGATGGGTCACCTATAAACAAAGGTTATGGACTTGCCATGCGCTTGCGTCATATCGAAATCTTCCAGGCCATTCGCCAGACTGGCTCGATCAGTGCTGCCGCGCAGTTGCTGCACGTCTCGCAACCAGCGGTGACCAAAGTGTTGCAGCACGCCGAATTGCAGCTGGGCTTTGCGCTGTTTCTGCGGGTGCGCGGCAAATTGCAGCCCACGCCGGAAGCCCTGGCACTGGAAAGCGAAGTCGAGAAAGTCACCGAGAGCTTGCAAGGTGTAAGGCGTCTAGCCAAGAGCCTGCGCCGCGCCCCAGGGCAAAGCGTGCGCATTGGTGCGATTCCGGCGTTGGCCTTGTCGCTGCTGCCTCCGGCGATTCTGGAATGGAAGCGCGAATACCCCGACATGGCTTGCGAGCTGTCCAGCGACCATAGCCGTGAGCTGGTCCAGAAGCTGCTGATGCGCGAAATCGACCTGGCGCTGACCCTCAACTTTTCCGGCCATCCTGGGTTGACCACCCAGGTGCTGGCCAATGGCGTGCTGGTTGCATTGGCGTCCAAGGGCTATTGGTCGGCGGCTGAAATCAACCAGCCATTGCCGCTGAGCGAACTGGCGGGCGCGCCATTGATCGGGCTTTCCAGTGCTGATCCGCTGGCGACCAAGCTGGACAGCTACCTGGAGAACGTCGATCCACCGCCACGCGTGACCATCTCGGTACAAACCTATTCCCTGGCCCGGGCGATGGTGGAGTCCGGCGCCGGTTTGACGGTCATTGACCCCTTTACCGCCCTCGGCGCATCGACGGCAACCACCTGCATCCGCACCCTCACGCCCCCCCTGCCGATCACCCTCTACGCCCTGACCCGTGGCGATGAACCGCCGCCGCATATGCTCGCCAAGCTGCTGCAGATCTTCGGCATTCGTGCCTGTGAGCTACTGGCACGTCTCTAATACCACCGAAGCCCCCTCCCACATTCAAAGCACGTAATGCATGATCGCCACAAAATGCAGGAGGCTGCCGCCAATCACAAACAAATGCCAGATCCCATGGGAATGGCGCAGGCGATCTTCCAGGGCAAAAAAGATGATGCCCACGGTGTACAACACGCCGCCCGACGCCAACCAGATAAACCCTGCCGTGCCCAGCGCCGCTATCAGCGGCTTGACTGCCACGAGTACGATCCAGCCCATCACCGCGTAGATCACGATGGACAGAATCCGCGCCTCCGAGCGCGGCTTGATCTCTTGCAGGATGCCGATCACCGCCAGCCCCCACACAATCCCGAACAGCGTCCAGCCCCAGGGCCCGCGCAGAGTCACCAGGCAAAACGGTGTGTAGCTGCCGGCGATCAACAGGTAGATCGAAAAATGATCGACCTTTTGCATGATCTCTTTTCGCCGCCCCCGCACGCTGTGGTAAACGGTCGACGCGCTGTACAGCACCATCAGGGTAAAGCCATAAATCGCCACGCTGACGATCTTCCAGGGGCTGCCGTCCAGGCTCGCCACCACCAACATCCACACGGCGCCAATACACGCCGCGACTGCACCGAGCAAATGGCTCCAGGCGTTGAACCGTTCCCCGTGATACATCTATCGTTAACCTCCCCTCATCGTTGACGACTGGCGGCAAGCCTCCAGCCTTGCGCATAAGAGTGCAAGCAGCGTGTGACGTTCCAGCGACGAGGGCTGCGTTTGCAGGCACAATCGAGCGCAATCGAACAAGAGCCCACGGCCATGCTGATCGACGAAGAGTTCACCCTCAAGAAGCTGGAAATCTTCCTGGCGTTCATGCGCACCGGCAACCTGGCCCGCGCCGCCGCCGAACTGCAAACCAGCAACGTCAGCGTGCACCGCGCCATCCACTCCCTGGAAAGTGCCTTGCGCTGCCCGCTGTTCAAGCATGAAGGGCGCAACCTCACCCCGCTGGAAAGCGCCTACGTGCTCGAAGAGCGTGCGCAAAAGCTGATAGCCGATGTGGTCGAGGGAGTGCGCCTGACCCGCGAAGCCGCCGGCTTCTGCGCCGAACGCTTCAAGCTCGGCTCGCTGTACTCGCTGACGGTCAAGACCGTACCGCAACTGATCATGGGCCTGAAGATCCGCCGCAGCGAACTCAATATCGACCTGATCCTGGGCTCCAATTTCGACCTGTTCTACAAGCTCAAGAACATGGAGGTGGATGCGATCCTCATCTCTCTGGACGATCACGCCACCGATCCGGACTGTGAGCAGATCGCGCTGTTCAGCGATGACATCTTCCTTGCCACACCGGCCGATTCCCCCCTGGACCGCCATCAGGAAATCGACCTGGCCGACGTGCGTGACGCCACCTTTATCACCCTCACCCAGGGCTTCGCCACGCACCAGGACGGCAACCGGGTGTTCAAGCAGGCGGGGTTCGAACCGAAGGTGGCGATGCAGGTGAACGATATATTTACCTTGCTGAGCATGGTCAGCTCGGGGGTGGGTTATGCGCTGCTGCCTGGGCGGATTGCGGCGGTGTATGAGAACCGCGTGAAGCTGATACCGCTGCAACCCAGGTATCGGTTGCAGCAGCAGATCGGCGTGGTGTTCTTGAAGGCCAAGGAGCGTGACCCGAACCTGCTGGCGTTGTTGGCGGAGTGTCGGATGTATGCCAATCGCCAGGCTTGAGACTTGCCCCCGATTGCGCCAGACCAGACAGCGAAAATCCCCAGTCAGCCCACCAACCCCCTCATCACCAAAAACAACAACGACGGCCCCAACAAACACCCCAGCGCTGTATAGAACGCCGCGGTCAAACACCCATAAGGCACCAACTTCGGATCAGTCGCCGCCAACCCGCCCGCCACGCCGCTGGAAGTGCCCATCAAGCCACCGAAGATCACCGCACTACGTGGATTGTTCAGCCCGATCAGCGGGGCCACGAACGGTGTCATTACCATCACCAAAATAGCCTTGATCAACCCTGCGGCAATCGACAGCGCCATCACCTCGGAACTGGCCCCAATCGCCGCCCCGGTAACCGGGCCAACGATATAGGTCACGGCACCGGCGCCGATGGTGGTGAGGCTCACCGCATCGGTATAACCAAACGCCATTGCCACCCCTACCCCGGCAACAAACGACGAGCCCACACCGACAAACAGAGCCAGCACGCCGACGTATCCGGCGCGCTTCAACTCATCGACACTCACGCCAAACGCCGTGGCTACAATAGCGAAGTCCCGCAGCATCGCGCCGCCCAACAGGCCAATGCCTGACAACAGTGGAATATCCACCACGCCCTTGGAGCCGCCAGTAAAAGCGCCTCCCACATACGACAACACCAGGCCCAACAGAATGGCAATGGCCGAGCCATGCAGGCGGCCTTTGGTAAAAGTGTCAGAGATCCAGTAGGAAACCCACATGGTCAGGCCGATCACGGCAAAACCACTGATCAATCCGTACCCGGTGATCACTTTCATCATCGATTCGTACATGGCGATCACCCGGCTTCTTTGGTCGGAACAGCTGCAACCGGCTCGCGGTTACCGATACGCACCAGCACCGGTACCAGGGCAAAGCCGAGCACCACGGCGAGGGTCCCGGCCAGAATCGCCATGGGCCCGCCACTGATGGCGCCATACACGTTTTGCTGGGCGGCCATCGCCACCACAATCGGGATATAAATCGCAGCCCAGAAGCTCACGCCCTGCTCCGACTTGCCGGTAAACAAGCCACGCTTGCCGAGGTAACTGCCCAGGCCAATCAGCAGCAACATGGCGATACCCACCCCGCCGACGTTAGCCGGGATACCCATCCATTTGCCCAGCAGTTCACCGACAAACAGGCCGGCCAACGTGCACAGCGCCAGAAACGCCACACCGTAGATAATCATGATTGTTGTCCTCAAAGTGCTCGTTCGAAATTGTTGTTGTTGTGCTTCGAAAGCCTTGGGTGTTGCTTTATCGGTGGCGGCGCTCCTCCTCTTGCAGCAGGGCCTGCAAGGTGTCCAGGCGTGCGCCTTCGCAGGCGATCACCGTGCCTTGTTCGAACACGCGGCGTGACAGACCAGTGAGCACCGCGCCCGGGGGCAGTTCGATTTGCAGGCGTACGCCACGCTCGTAGGCGCCTTGCACGGTGCCGCGCCAGTCGACGACGCGGCACATGTTGAAGGCCAGGTCATCGCGCAGTTGCTCGGGGTTGTGGATAGGTCGCGCGCGGGTGCTGCTCAGGTAGGTGATGCGCGGCGCCTTGAGTGGGACGAACGCTTGGGCAAGCACCTTGGCCGGCGCTTCCAGCAGCGCACAGTGGGACGGCACGCTCACTGCCAGACGCTTGGCGACGCCGTTGCCTTTGATGCGCTCGGCGACACGCTGCATCGCTTCATTGCTGCCGGCGATCACGGTCTGGTTGTCGGCGTTGATATTGGCCAGATACACCGGAGTTGCGGCGCTGTGGATATCTGCCAGCAAGGCTTCAACCGTAGATAAATCGGGGCCGATCAGGGCGGTCATGCCGTAGCCTTGTGGATAAGCCTGTTGCATCAGCTCGCCACGCAGGCTGACCAGTTTCAGCGCATCGGCGAAGTCCAGGGCGCCGGCGATGACGGCGGCCGGGTAGGCGCCGATGGACAGGCCCGCCACGTAGTCAGGCGTATGGTGCAACTGCTGGGCATGGGCAACGCCGACGATCAGCAGGCACAGTTGCACCGCACGCGTGCTCGCCAAGGCTTGCGCCGAATCGAGCCGACGAACATCTTCACCCAAGGCATCACTGGCTTCTTCCAGAACCTGGGCCGATAGCGCCTGGAGCATGCCCACGCGCTGGGCACCCTGCCCCGGAAACACCAACAAGCTGCTCATGCCACGGCCTGCCAGGGGTCAAGTACAAGGTGCGCGCCGCCAGTGGTTTTGAGCAGTACGCGGCGTGAGCCTGTGGCCCATTCGCGCAAGGCAACAGCGCCAAACGGGGTTTGCAGTTGCAGGTCCACGGCGCACGGTGCGGTGTCGAATTTCGCCAGCAATGCACGCGCCGCGTTGCGATCAAGCGGTTCGGGGGTGCGCAGGATCAAATCCAGATCACTCATGGCATGCAACGCTTCGACGCCGCTCGCCAATTCAAATCCGGCGCTGCCGCTGACGCCCCAGTGATACTGCGCCAACACTGGCTGCAGTTGATCGAGCGCCCGCAGCGCCGGTAAATCCCGTGGCGAGATCACCTGGCGCAAGTCTTCGGGCGCCACGCGCCGTTGCACCGCAGCAACAGGCATCACCGCCCCATAACGCTGCTCACGCAGACGCCCACGTACGCCAACCGCCACTTGACCTGCTTCGGTAATGGCGCGCCGCACCACTACTGGATGGCCGGCGCTCAGCGCGTCCCGCGCCCAGGCCGGAGCATCCGCAGGCAGGTGCGCCGGGGTCATGCCCCAGAGCAAGTCATGGGCGTTCACCATTGTTCCCGCAGCAGTTGGCGTACATGGCTTGAGGCGGTGCGATTAGTCGCACCGAGACGTCCTTTTAAATCGGGTTGCACGACATCTTTGATCGCCTGCACCAGGCAATCGCTGACCCGCGCCACATCGTCCGTTGTCGGCTGTTCAATCTGGCTCACCGACAAGGTCTCCCAGAGCAAACCCAGGCTGGCATAACTGTCGATGTCATAGGCCATCGGCGGCACACTGGCGGCCAGGGCTTCCAATTCTTCGACGCTACGCAGGGTCACCCGCGCAGCCGAAGCCTTGCCCATGGCATGCACCATCACCCCAGGGTCGCGCAGGGCGATCAAGCGATTGGCCTGGTAACCGTGGGCCAGGAATGCGCCAGACATGGCCTTGCCCACCAGCAGTGCAATCACCGGGTGGCCGGCCAGGCGTGCGCGGGCGTAGCTGTCGGCAGCGGCGGCCAGGGCCTGGTGGATGCCGAGGGCTTCTTCACGGCGACCATAGGCTTGGCTGGGCACATCGACGATGGCGATGATGGGGCGTTTGTCACCCGTCACGATGGCTTCATCGACGGCCTTGGCTAGCCCCCAACCTTCCAGCAACCCGACTTCGCCATTGCGCGCACGCGGGAAGCGGTTATTCGGGTCGGTGACCACGGCGATAAAGCGCACCGCCTGTTCACCCAATACGCCGTCTGCGACTTTCAATGAGTCCGGCAAGCCGTCTACGAGTGTCGCGCCGACGCTCAATGCGTTGAACCACTGCAACCCTCTCATGAGCGTTCTCCCTGATACAGAGCGCGAACCGTCGCGGGCTCGATTTGCGCCGCTGTGTCGAGTTCGGCCAGCCGCGCCAGGTAGAAATCAGCGCGCCGGCTGCGGGGTTGTTCGGGCGCCCCGTGTTGCAACAGCGCGCTCACGGTCTGCTGGATCTGCACCACATCGTCCGCCACGTAACGGTCGGCCAAGCCACTGTTGAAACGTTGTTCGCCGCCGGTGAGGCTCCAGATAAACGGGCGGTCGCGGGAGTCGTATTCTTCCAGCCCGGCCTCCTGTTCGATCACCTGCGGTCCGTTCAGCCCCAGGCGCGCTTCGCGGGTGACCACCAGGTAACTGCACAGTCCGGCCGCGATGGACATACCACCAAAACAACCGACACTGCCCGCCACCACACCGACCACCGGCTGGTACTGGCGCAGGTCGACAATCGCCGCGTGAATATCGGCAATCGCGGCAAGGCCCAGGTTGGCTTCCTGCAAGCGCACCCCACCGGTCTCCAGCAGCAGCACGGCGCGGGTCGGTATGGCGTTGCGGTTGTCTTCGGCGGCCAGTTCCAGTGCCCCCGCGATTTTTGCGCCACCGACTTCACCGAGGCTGCCGCCTTGGAAATTGCCCTCGATAGCGGCGACCACTACCGGCAAACCGCCGATGCTGCCCTTGGCAATCACCACACCGTCATCCGCCTGGGGCACTACGCCCTGGCGGCTGAGCCACGGCGACATGACCCGTTGGAACGGGTCGATCAGTTCACGATAAGTGCCAGCATCCAACAACGCCTTGGCGCGCTGCCGCGCACCGAGTTCGACGAAGCTGTGTTTGTTGAGCAAATCAGTCATGGCCGACCTCCTCGAAACCTTGCTCCAGGCGCAAACGCACCACGCCGGGGGTGGCGCCGAAATCGTGGATATCGATGTTCAAGGCAGGTGGCGTCTGCTCCTGGAAGATGCGTTCGAACAGGTGCTGCCAACGTTGCTCGGCGCCGTTGACCGAGGTCTGCACTTGGATGGTCAGCGTGCCGGGAGTGCCCGGCTCCAGCAGCACTTCGAGGTCGCCCGAACCGACGCAACCCACCAGCGCGCGGCCTTTTGGCGGCTGGCCCGCGGGGAATTCAAAGGATAAGGTTTCCATCACAACGCTCCGTCGAGGCGGTCGATAAACAGGCAGGCGGCGAGCAAGTCGGCAGCGCCGCCAGGGGAGGCATTCAGGGCCAGGAGTTGCTGGTCCAGTGCGTGCAGTTGGCGACGGCCCGCGAGGGTTGCGCTACCGCCAGCGTCGAGCACGGCCTGGGCGCCCTGTTGCATGGTGGTCAAGCCTTCGTAGCCAGCGCGGTAGAGCACGCAGGTGTCGGCCAGCTCGGTCATGATCGCGAGCAAGGCATCCAGGCGGGAATTTTGCTCACCGGCGTTTTGCCCGCGGCTTTTATGCAGTTGCGGCAGGCCGCGTTGCATCACCGAGGGGAAACCCCGCTGTGCTTCTTCGCGAGCACCGCGTGCGCCGTAGCGCTGGGCGACCTGTGCGCCGTGGCTCAGCGGTTGCGGCGCGAAGCGGTCTTCGAGCAGAGCTAGTTTGGCCGCGGTCAGGGTTACGGCGCGTGGTTGCAGCGCCGCTGCTGCGGTGAGCAAACCAAGGGCCCAGATCGCACCGCGATGGGTATTTACGCCGTGGGTGGTGATGAGCATCGCTTGTTCGCCTTCGCGACCTATACGGCCGAGCGCTTCACGCAGGGGTACACCGACTTCACCAAATTCAAGGGCGGCCTCGGCCATTTCCTTGAACATCGGCCACAACGACAGCGCCGAGGCGTGCATCAGGCCCAGGTGCAAATCGCTGTGGGCGCCGTTGCCGCGCCGGTCAACCAAGGCGGGTTTAGGCGACAAATCCGCTTCATCGATCAGCGCGTCGACGGCCATATCCGCCAGGCGATCGGCCAGGCTCAATTCATGCTGTTTTAGAGCGCGCATTTACCAGCTCCTGAATTTGGCGGGCGGGTTGTACAAGCCACCGGACCACTCCACCAGATCGGCTACGCTCTTGGCAGCCAGCAACTCGCGGGTGGCGTCGGTGCGGCGGATACCCAAGTCTTCGGGCAAGGCGATCAAGCCTTCGCGACGCATACGGGCGGTGTCCTTGGGGTTATGGCGCATACCGATTGCCGTCACCCCGGCGACGGCAGCGATCATTGCCTGGCGCTCTTCCAGGGAGCGCGCCTTGTAGAGGTAGGCGATGCCTTCTTCGGTGAGCAAGTGGGTAACGTCGTCGCCGTAGATCATGATCGGCGCCAGGGGCATGCCGCTTTTACGTGCCACTTCCACCGCGTCGAGGGTGTCGACAAAGGTCGGTTTGCCGCCCTCCTGGAAGGTCTCGACCATTTGCACCACAAGTTTTTTGCCGCGCTCAAGCAAGGCCTGGGGCGCATCGTCATGGCGCATATCCAGCCAGGCCGGTGTGCCGTGCCGACGACCACGTGGGTCGTGGCCCATGTTCGGCGCACCACCGAAACCGGCAAGGCGGCCACGGGTCACGGTGCTGGAATGCCCATCGCCATCCACTTGCAGGGTGGCGCCGATAAACAGGTCCACCGCGTACTGGCCGGCCAGTTGGCAGAACATGCGATTGGAGCGCATCGAGCCATCGCGGCCGGTGAAGAACACATCCGGGCGGGCGGCGATGTAGTTTTCCATGCCCAGCTCGGTGCCGAAGCAATGCACGCTCTCGACCCAACCGCTTTCAATCGCCGGGATCAACGTGGGGTGTGGGTTGAGGGTCCAGTTGCGGCAGATCTTGCCCTTCAGACCCAGGGATTCGCCGTAGGTGGGGAGGATCAATTCGATGGCGGCGGTGTTGAAGCCGATGCCATGGTTGAGTGACTGCACATTGTGTTTTTCGTAGATGCCACGGATCGCCATCATCGCCATCAACACATGCACCGGCTTGATATGGCGCGGGTCGCGGGTGAACAGCGGTTCGATGTAGAAAGGCTTGTCGGCCACCACCACGAAATCCACCCAGCTTGCGGGGATGTCCACACGGGGCAAGTCGGTGACGTCGTCCACCAACTGGTTGACCTGCACAATGACGATGCCATCGCTGAACGCGGCGGGTTCGATCAGCGCCGGGGTGTCTTCGGTGCTGGCGCCGGTGTAGATATTGCCGGCACGGTCGGCCATGAAGCCGGCCGAGAGCACCACGTTGGGGATCAGGTCCACCACCAGGCGCGCATAGAGTTCGATGTAGGTATGGATCGCGCCGATTTCCAGCAGCCCGTCTTCCAGCAACTGGCTGATGCGCAGGGATTGAGTGCCGGCGAAGGAAAAGTCGAGCTTGCGGGCGATGCCTTTCTCGAACAAGTCCAAGTGCTCGGCGCGCCCGACACTGGGCATGATCATGTGCAAATCGTGGAGCTTGGCCGGGTCAGCCTTGGCCAGGGAGCGCGAGAGAAAGTCGGCCTGCTTCTGGTTGTTGCCCTCCAGCACCACGCGGTCGCCGGGGAGGATCAGCGCTTCCAGGGCCTCGACGATCCTGTCGCTGGGCAACACCGCCCCGTCTGCATACTGTTTGACCAGCCCGAGCCGCCGCTGCTTCTCGTCGCGCCGCCGCGTCCAGCGCGAGTCGGGGGTGATGGTTGTTGTCATGGTCGCTCCACGGGGTTTGCTGTCGTGGGGCTGTACCTTAGGAGTGAATTTAGGTGCTATCAATCAAGCTCAGCGGCAGACCGTTACGCCTGGAGTAACAAAGCTCAAAATGTGGGAGGGGGCTTGCTCCCGATAGCGGTGTGTCAGTTGACAAACTTATTACTGACCCACCGCAATCGGGAGCAAGCCCCCTCCCACATTTGCTCAGCGTTGCTTGTTAGATATCGGTCCCAAACAAGGACCGATCAGTCCCTATTTGGGACCGTTTGAAAATTCCGGCGAATGGCTGATTTGCTCAAGTGCCCTATCGACCAACAACTGACCAAACTCTGCCATTTGCTGAATCCCGAGCATGATGGCGCGCTGGGAAGTGTCCAGGTCAAAGGCCAGGTTGCAGGTGAGTGCGTTGAGGGAGGACAGGGTTTCACTGGCGTTGACCAGCAGGGTTTCGGTGGTTTGGTGGGGGTTGACGGTGAAAAGGGGTGGATTGGGGGTAGGTTTGATCATGATGAAACTCCTAAACAGTGAGTAAGGAGCGCCACCGTTCGCTTGCACGCGAATGAGGGTGGCGACCGTGCGCAGGTGTGCAAGACCGGGCCTGTTTAGGACACCCAGCAGGTCCGAAGACCTCCTGCGCGCAGCCGCCATAAAGCAGCGAGCACAAAAAACGCCCGTTGGATGGCTGGGCGTTTGCACGCCTAAACAGTTTCGTCGGACTTGCACGTCCGTGTCACCGTTTTTTGCGATGACGGGACAAAGACTAGGCGTGCGGACCTCTCACCACAAGTTCATGCGCGGCCCAAAATCTTGCAGGAAAAATCCGAAGCCTTTTATGTCGAAGGGCGTGCAGGAAGTTTCATACAGCGTTTTGGGGTTGTTGCTTGGAACTGGTCCTTCTAGCCTTCGCGGTTGAATGCCCATAGTCGAAGGACGTACCAACATGCCGATGCACAACCCAACTCACCCAGGTGAAATTTTACTTGAGGACGTTATCCCAGCCTTGGGCATCACCATTACCGAGATGGCGCGACGTCTTGGCTTCGCCCGCGAGACTTTTTCAAGGATCTTGCATGGCCACGCCCCGGTCAGCCCGGACCTTGCCGTTCGGTTGGAACGGGCTGGCGTGAGTAAAGCCCAGTTATGGTTGTCGATGCAAAGTGCCTACGACCTATGGCAGGCCGAGCACCGGGAGCAGCCAGTGATTGAACGGTTTGCGCGGATTGATTGAGATCTTGGGCCAATCACAATTCAGTGTGGGAGCTGGCTTGCCTGCGATAGCGGTGGGTCAGTTGTTGATGCAGTGACTGACAAGCCGCCATCGCAGGCAAGCCAGCTCCCACATTGGAATTTCACAAGGCTTAGGATCAGTCCAGACCGGACTCTACCAACAACGCTTCAAGCCCCATCAAATCCGGCACCTTCGCCACCTGCTCGCCCACCTGCACCGCCGCCAGTTCCAGTGGGCACAGCGGCACGTCCACATAGCTCAATTCGCTATCGAGCTTGTAAGAGCGGGGAATGCCTTGGATCACCAGCGCAATAAACTTCAACGTCGGCCTTCCACCCAAGGCATTCAACACTACGATCCGGGAACGTTCGCCGGTCACGCTGGCTTCACCGCACACGGCTTCAAAGCTGATCAAGGGGATTTGCCGATCACGCCAGGTCACTTGCCGCAGGTACCACGGCGGTGCATCGCTGGCCGGTTCGCCGCGCTGGAAGTCGATCAGCTCTGCGATGGCCACGTTGGGCAGCACCAGGTGGCGGTCGGCCAGGGGCAGCAGCAGGCCGGTGAGTTGGCTGGCGCGGTGGTCAAGCATGGGACTTGCTCCAGTAGGCGATGCTTTCCAGCAGCACCGACTCTTGGTACGGCTTGCCGAGGTAGTCGTTGACGCCAATGGCCATGGCGCGGTCGCGGTGTTTCTGGCCGGTGCGCGAGGTGATCATGATGATCGGCAGGCGCATCAGGCGCGGGTCATTGCGTATCTGGATGGCCACTTCGAAGCCGTCCATGCGCGGCATTTCGATGTCGAGCAGCATCAAGTCGGGGGTGTGTTCCTCGAGCACGGCCAGGGCGTCGATGCCGTCCTTGGCGGTAAGCACGTTCATTCCATTGCGCTCCAGCAGGCGGCTGGTGACTTTGCGCACGGTGACCGAGTCGTCCACCACCAGTACCAGCAGCGGGCGTTTTTTCAGCGGGTCGTTGAGGACCAGTGGCACATCCACTGCCTGGGCCGGCAAGGCCGGTTGGCGGGCGCGGATATGCGCGAGCAGGTCAATGATCAACACCACGCGGCCATCACCGAGGATGGTCGCACCGGGCACGCCCTGTACCCCGGCAAACTGTGGTCCCAGGCCCTTGACCACGATCTCGCGAGTGCCGGCCATGGCATCCACATGCACCGCTACGCGCCGTTCATTGCAGTGCACCAGCAACACCGGCAGCGGTTGGTATTGGCCGAGCAGTTTCGGGCGGCTGACGGTGTGCAGCAGATCCCCCAGGTAAAACAACTCGTAGCGCTGGCCGGCGTATTCATAATGCGGCGGGTCTTGCTGGTAGTGCCCGGCCAGTTCGTGGGGCAGTACGCGCACCAGGCCTTCAAGGGTGTTGAGGGGAATTGCGTACTGGTCGTCTGCGCATTGCACCATCAACGCACGGTTGACCGACACGGTAAACGGCAGGCGAATACGAAAGTGCACGCCCACGCCTGGGGTCGAGTCGATCACCATCGAGCCGCCGAGCTGACGCACTTCTTCGTGCACCACGTCCATGCCCACGCCACGCCCGGAGATCTGGGTGATTTTTTCTGCCGTGGAAAAGCCCGGCTGCAGGATGAACTGCAGCACGTCGCGGTCGCTGATGGTTTGATCCGGGCCGAGCAGGCCGCGCTTGATCGCCTTGCGCCGCACCGCTTCAAGGGGCACGCCGGCGCCGTCGTCACGCATGTCGAAGACGATGTCGCCGCCTTCGTGGGTCAGGTCCAGGGTAATGCGCCCCTTTTCCGGCTTGCCCGCCTGCAACCGCACCTCGCGCGATTCCAGGCCGTGGTCGACGGCATTGCGCAGCATATGTTCCAGTGGCGCCGCCATGCGTTCGAGCACGTTGCGGTCCATCTCGCCTTCGGCATTGCCGACGATGAACTCCACGTCCTTGCCCAGCTCTTGCGCCACTTGGCGCACGATGCGCTTGAGGCGTGGCAGCATCCGCTCGAAAGGCACCATGCGCGTGCGCATCAGGCCCTCCTGCAATTCGGTGTTGATGCGCGCCTGTTGCTGGAGCAAATCGTGGGCATCCTGATGGCGCTGCTCCAGGGTGTCCTTGAGGTCGAGCAGGTCGGAGGCCGATTCGGACAGCGCGCGGGACAGCTGCTGCAACTGCGAATGGCGATCCATTTCCAGTGGGTCAAACTCTTCGTAGCCCAGGCGTTCGGCCTCGGCCTGCTGACGACTGAGCAGGCGCCCCTGGGTTTCGCTGTCGAGCCGGCGCAATTGATCGCGCATCCGCTCGATGGTGGTTTGCACTTCATTCAATGCAATGCGCGCATCGTTGACTTGCTGCTCGATACGGCCACGGAAAATCGAGGTTTCACCGGCGAGGTTAACCAGGTCGTCGAGCAGTTCGGCGGAGATTTTCACCATGTCTGCAGCGGGGTCGACCGCCGCTTCAGCCTTGCCCGCAGGCAACGCCACGGGCACCACCGGCTCTACACTGGGGTGCACCAGGCTTTTGATGCGCTCGATAAGTTTGTCCACCGCCCCCACCGGCAGCCCATCCGCTACAGCGTCGACCATCTGTGCCAAACGATCATGGCAACCTTGCAGCAGCGCAAACAGCTCTGGGGTCGGCGCCAGCAACCCGGCGGATAGCCCCTCGTAGAGAAACTCCAGCTCATGGGCCAAATCGCCAATCGGCCCGATCTCTACCATGCGCGCCCCGCCCTTGAGGGTGTGCAGGTCACGCAGCAGGGTTTCGACTTCCTGGCGGTTGCCCGGCTCGGCCTGCCAGCGCAGCAACGCGCTGCCTGAACTGTCGAGGATATCGGCGGCCTCTTCGAGGAAGATATCCAGCAATTCAGGGTCTGCACCTGAGGCCGGCGCCGCCGCAGCCGGAGTCGCCGGCGCGCTGTTTTGGCGCAGCTCACGCAGTTTGGCGATCAGCTCGGCAGCGTCGCTCAAAGGCTGCTGCTGTTGCAGTTCTTCCAGTTGCAAAGCCAACCGTTCGTGGCTGGCCATCAGCACCTGGGACAGCTCGGGGGTGTAACTGTAGCGGCGGTCCACCAGGCCCTCGTACAGGCACTCCAGCTCATGGGCCAAGTCGCCCACCGGGTCGATTTCGGCCATGCGCGCACCGCCCTTGAGGGTGTGCAGGTCCCGTTGCAGTGAGGACAACGGCGCGGCGCTTTCGGGCTCCAGCAACCAGCGCTTGAGGGACTGCCCGGCACTGTCGAGGATATCGACGGCCTCCTCAAGAAAGATGTCGACAATCTCATCATCCATGGCTGTTTGCTGATCCAACTGCGCAGTGGCAGCACCCAGTTCCGAAATGCTCAGGGCGCGGCTGCCGTCGCTTTTGATCAGGCCGGTGGCGGACGGGTCCAGCGCGTCATCCAGCAACGCGTGCAAGGCTTGTACCCGCGCAGGTGCCGGGCTGATTTCCTGGCCGGCAGCCAGTTGGTCGAGCATGTTGATCAGCGCCTCATGGGCCTGTTCCGCCTCATGGAAAAACCGCTCGCTGACCGCCAGGCTGCTTTCTTCCACAGCGCCATACAGGTCGAGCAAGGCCTCGCACAACGCGTCGATAGCGTGCAGGTCGGCGATGTGCGCGCCCTCCCCCAAGGTGGTCAGCTCATCCAGCAAGGCGGTCAGTTCCTGGCGTTCGCCGGGATGTTGCTGCCAGCGGCGCAACAGGTTGTCGGCGTCGAGCAGAATGTCCATGCCCTGGGCCAGGAAGTTGGTGATCAGATGCCGATTGCGCTTGATCGGCAGGCCGCTGCCAGGGGCTTCGAGCAGCGCTGCAAGCTGCTGGTCCAACAGGCTTTGGGTGCGTCCGATCAGATCCGCTGCGCCCTGGATGGGTGCCAGGGGATCGCTGTCCAGGTCGCGCAGGCCACGCTGGAACAGCCCTTCGGCTTCCAGCAGCAACTCCACTTCGTCCAGGTCCAGGGGCAAGCGATGGGCCTTGTATTCGCGGGTCAGGTGGTCGAGGGGGCGCGCCAGTTCGGCGATGGGCGACACCCCGGCCATGTAGGCACTGCCCTTGAGCGTATGCAGGGCGCGTTGCAGTTCATCACTGACCTGCAACGGCACCTGCTCGGCGGCGTGGTGCAGGAAGTGGTTGAGGCTGTCCAGATGGCTCTGGGCTTCGTTACGGAAGATCTCCATCAGCATCGGATCATGGGGCTCGCCAGCGGTTGTTGCCGCGCCACTGGCCAAGGCATGGGCGCGGGCGGCCAGGGCGTCGACTTCGTCGCGCTGGCGTTGGTCGTCGATGGCAAAATCGGCGATCAATTCCGGCAGCACAGCCACGGCCTCATCCAGCACCTGCTGCACCTCGGCGCCAAGGGCGACGCTGCGTTCCAACACACGGTTGAGCAGGTTTTCCACGGCCCAGGCCAGTTCGGCCAGCACCAGGGCACGGACCATGCGACCGCTGCCCTTCAACGTATGGAAGGCGCGGCGCATTTCGCCCTGGGCGGTTTTGTCCGCACTGTTGGGCAGGTTGCGGTGCAGCACGTCGAGAACTTCGTCGGTTTCTTCGAGGAAGACTTCGCGCAGCTCATCGTCAATCGGCTCTTCACCTGCCGGCGGTGGCAGCAGGCTGCCGGGGCGTTGCAGGGCAGGAGGATTAAGGCCTGACGTGGGGCTTGCCAGTGCGTCAAATTGGGATTGGCTCGGTGCCTGTTCGGTCGACAGTGCGCCATCGGGCGCGACCAATGCCTGGCGCCAGGGTTTTTCGGCCGGCAGATAACCCAGCGCCGCCAGGCTTTGGGTGGCCCGCTCCAGCACACGCTCGCCAGCGGCGTCAGGGTCTTGGAGCATGCGTTCCAGGTAATACTCCAGGCTGCTGATCACATCGGCGAACTGCTCCAGTTGCACCGGCGAAGGCGCGACGTCGCTGATCATCAACTGCTCGTCGACATAATCGGTGCAGCCGCGCATCAGGCTCGCCGCACGCGGCAAAGGGATCATCGCCAGCGCGCCACGCACCTGGCTCAGCAATTGCGGCAAGGATTCCAGACGCTGGCGGTCCCAATGGGCTTCGACGCAGTCGATCACCAGTTCCTTGGCTTGTTTGAGGCACTGGCAGGATTCAGCAATCACCAACTGATGGATCTGGGTCAGGTCGGTGGTGGGCAGCCGGCTTTCTTCGCGGCTTTGCGGCTCCACCGTGCCGATCATGCCCGCCAGCGTGGCTTCGACGTAGAGCAACGCGCCTGCCACGTCCATCAGCACCGCGTCATTGGGTTCGCGTTGCCCCTGGGCCAGGCTCAGCACGACGGCCAACTGGTCGATGATCACTTTGCGCGGCTGGCCAAAACCCAGTACGGCGAGGGTGTCGGCGATCTGCCGCAGGGGCGCCAGCAGTGCGTCGAGTTCGTCGATGTGCTGGCGGTCGCTGCGTACGAACAGATCGAGGCGCTCCTTGACCCGCACCAGTTCCTCACACAAGGCACCGAGCACCGACCCCATGGCATTGCGGTCCGGCCCGGCCATTCGCGCACGCTCGGCGTCGACCACGGCGCTGTCGGGCAAAGCTTCATCCAGGCCATAGCGCTCTTTAAGGCTTTGCATGCGCGGCGTCGGTCGGGTGACTTTGGCCACGTAAAACAACAGGCTTTTGAGCAGCTCATCCGGCGCAGGCTGATTGATGCCGTCAATGCCCTGGGCCAGCAGGCGCTTGAGTTGTTTGCCGCTGGCCTTGAGCAGGCTGCGCAGCGCCGGGCTGTTGGCGACCACGCCGGTCAACATGCCCTCGACCAGTGCCGAGGCCACCTGCCACAGCGGTAACAACGGCGCGCCCTGGCACAACGCCTCAAGGCGTGCGAACACCCGCGCCATATCTTCCAGGTTGCTCGGGCCGTGGTCTTCACGCAGCAACCCGGCGAGGGCTTGTTGCAGCAAGGGGTGCCATTGGCGCAACTGCTCATGCAACTGCGGCGTTGCTCGTTGGGCCAGTGTTTCATCAGGCAGCGGCGCGATCGACAGCAGTTGCGGGCTGAACAGGCTGGTTTCAGACAACAGGCTTTCACCCCGCGCAGTGCGCAGGTCGTTGAGCAGCGGCAGTACCACCAGCGGCAGGTCGCGGCGGGCGCTGTGTACGCGGTCCAGGTACAGCGGCAACTGGCCGAGGGCTTGTTGCAGCAGGCGGATGCTTTCTTCGCGCTGGCTGACGCGACCGGTCTGGAGCGCCAGGGCCAGTTCCTCGATCTCTTCGGCCAACAGCGCCGCGCCGTAGAACTCGACCATTTGCAGCGCGCCATGCACCTGGTGGATCCCGGCCAGGCAATTGTCGAGGGTGTCGCCGTCGCCGGTTTCAACGTAAGCGTCCAGCGCCGAACGGGCCTGTTTCAGGGTTTCGGCAATGTCGCCCTTGACCCATTCGAGGGCCACGTAGTCGTGCCGATCAACCATAACTGCTCCGCTTAGAATTCGTGGGTTGCTGGTATCTCACAAACAATGGAGATCCAATGTGGGCGCTGGCTTGCCTGCGATAGCGGTGGGTCAGCAATACATCTGTATTTGACAGACCGCTATCGCAGGCAAGCCAGCTCCCACAATTGGACTGTTGCGTTCTTCAGGTCGTATTTCAATCGTCCACCTGCTTGGGTGGCGGCAAGGTGAAACCCGACACCGACCTGCGCAACTGACTGGCCATCTTCGCCAGGTTACCAATGCTCTCGGCGGTCGCGGTCGACCCCGACGACGTCTGTGTGGTGATCTGCTGGATCACATTCATGGTCAGGGAAATCTGCCCGGCCGAAGACGTCTGCTGCTGCGCCGCATTGGAAATGCTCTGGATCAGCGCCGCCAGGGTTTTCGACACGCCTTCGATCTCTTCCAGCGCGACCCCGGCATCCTGGGCCAGGCGTGCGCCGCGCACCACCTCGGTGGTGGTCTGCTCCATGGAGATCACTGCTTCGTTGGTGTCGGCCTGGATCGCCCGCACCAGAGTTTCGATCTGCCGGGTGGCCGCCGACGAGCGCTCGGCCAGGCGTTGCACCTCATCGGCCACCACCGCAAAACCGCGCCCGGCATCGCCTGCCATGCTGGCCTGGATCGCGGCGTTGAGGGCGAGGATATTGGTCTGGTCGGCAATGTCGTCGATCAGGCTGACGATGTCGCCAATTTCCTGGGATGACTCGCCCAGGCGCTTGATGCGCTTGGCGGTGTCCTGGATCTGTTCGCGAATGTTGTCCATGCCATGGATGGTGTTGTGCACCACCTCGTTGCCTTTGTTGGCGATCTCAACCGAGCGCTCTGCCACCGCTGAGGACTCGGCGGCGTTGGCCGATACCTGGTCGATCGACTGCGCCATCTGGTTGATCGCGGTAGACGCTTCGGCAATCTGCTGCGCTTGATGTTCCGACGCCTGGGCCAGGTGCATGGCGGTGGCCTGAGTGTCTTGCACCGCACCGGCGACTTGCCCGGCCGTCAGGTTGATGGTGGCGACCAGGTCACGCAATTGATCCACGGAATAGTTGATCGAATCGGCGATGGTGCCGGTGAAGTCTTCGGTAACCGAGGCGGTGACAGTGAGGTCGCCGTCGGCCAGGTCTTCGATTTCATCCAGCAGGCGCATGATCGCGTTCTGATTGCGCTCGTTCTTCTCGGCGGTTTCACGCAGTTGGCGGTTGGTCTCGCGCACCATCACCAAGCCGATCAGGATGATCGAGGCCAGCGCCAGCAGGCCCAGCAGATAGCCGCCGATGGTGTCGAAACTGCGCCCGCCGGCGAGGTTTTCAAAACCGGTGGCCAGGTGCGAGGCTTCATCGAGCAGGGTTTGCGACAGGTTGAAGATATGGCTCGCCGAAGCCCGCACCTGGAATAACTGCGGCGAGGTTTCGAGGATTTCATCCACGGAGCCTGAGACAAACTCGAACAGCTCGGCAATCTCCACCAGCCGCGTACGGGCGTCAGAGTCTTCGACCTGAGTGATACGCAGCCCGGGGTTGCCGTTGAGCATACCGTTGAGCACCACGCCAAAACGGTTGGCGTCGCGACCGAAGGCATCGGCGGCCTGCACGGCGGTTTCATCGCCCGCAAGCACGGTGTTGACCGCCCCCAGGATCCGTTCGGCCAGCAGCGACTGGCGCTGGGCCAACGCCACCTGGCTGGCCGGGGCGCCGCGTTGCAGCAGGATATCGACGACTTTTTCCGACTCCATTTGCAGTTGCGGCACGGTTTCGGCCAGGGTCGCAGCCACCTGGTGCAGGGACAGAACGGTCTGCTCGCTGGCGAGGATCGCATCGGTGTTTTTCAGCAGCGCTTCCCAGTCGGTCTGCACGGCACGCATTTCGGCGCGCACCGCGCTGGGTGCGGCGGGCAAGCCGGTTTGCGGATCACCCTTTTTCAGGTAGCCCCAGCGCTGGGCAAAATCGTTGCGCGCCTCGCCCAGCAGCTTGAACGCGGCGGCCTTGCCGGCGGCGGCTTCGGTGGCGTTCTTGGCAATGCGCTGGGACAGCACGCGCAGCTCACCGGCGTGGCCGATGTACTGCTTGTCGTAGGTGGACTGGGTGTTGAGGTACGCAAAGTTGGCGAACAGCAACATGATGAACACGATCAAGGCGATAAACAGCACAATGATCTGCGAACGGCTGCGCGAAGCGGCCTGGGGTTTGGGCGTAGTAACGGTGCTCATGCGGCGACATCCATGAAGCCAGGGGCCTGGGCCAGGGCGAAGGGGCTGAAGACTTGCCACTGCGGGTCGCCGTCGAACTGGCCCTGGATAAACGGCGCGCCGGACGCGGTGCTGGCCATCCAGGCATCCAATGGGAAGTGCTGCATACCGACCACTTCGTCTACCAGCAGCCCGACAAACACGTCATTGAACTCCACGACCAGCACCCGCCTTTGCTTGCGCGCCTTGGATAACTCAAGGCCAAGGAAACCGCCCAGGTCCAGCACCGGCAGCAAGCGCCCGCGCAGGTTGGCCACGCCCTTGACCCAGGGTTTGACCCCCGGCATCAAGGTGCAGCGCGGTTCATGCAACACCTCGGCGACCTCGCCCATGGGCGCCACGTACCAGTGTGGCCCCAGGCGAAAGCCGATACCGCTCCAGCGTTGCAGGCGGGTTTCCTGGGACGGCAGGTCGGCGGCCAGCAGGCGGCAACGGCGGTCGATGTCCAGCAGCAGCTCGAAGGCGGTTTGCGACTCGGTCATGATCGCGAGCCTTTAGCCGGCCAGTACCTTGTTCAGGGTGGCGATCAGTGTGTCTTCGTCCACCGGCTTGGTCAGGTAATCCTTGGCGCCCTGGCGTGCACCCCAGATCTTGTCGGTTTCCTGGTCCTTGGTGGTGATGATGATGATCGGAATACCGTTGGTTTCCGGCTCCTTGGACAACTGGCGGGTGGCCTGGAAGCCGTTGAGGCCCGGCATCACGATGTCCATCAACACGGCGTCGGGCTTTTCCTGACGAGCCAGCGCTACGCCGTCCGCGCCGTTTTCGGCTTTCAGGACTTGATGGCCGTGCTTTTCCAGCATGCCGGTCAGTTTGTACATTTCGGTCGGCGAGTCGTCGACGATCAGAACACGTGCCATGGTTTTCCCCACTACATTGGTCGGCGCCGGCCCTTGTGAGGTGGCGTCAGTGTGCTTGTTCTACTGCGGCGAAGGCAGGCACATAGGCCTTGATCGCACCCAGCAGTTCTTCCTTGCTGAAAGGCTTGGTCAAAAATTGATCGACACCCACGATGCGCCCCTTGGCCTTGTCGAACAGGCCATCCCTGGAGGACAACATGATCACCGGGATCGCCTTGAACGCCGGGTTGTTCTTCACCAGGGCGCAGGTCTGGTAGCCATCCAGGCGCGGCATCATGATGTCGACAAAGATAATGTGCGGGTGATGATCCACAATCCGCGCCAGGGCATCGAAACCGTCGATGGCGGTGATGACCTCGCACCCCATGTTCTTCAACAGTGTCTCGGCGGTGCGGCGGATCGTTTTCGAATCGTCGATCACCATCACTCTCAAGGCGTTGGAATGCTGTTCCATATCTGCTCTACCATCGCCACAGCGAATCGGTTTTCGGTGTGTACTGCCTGATGTTGCACAGGATGAGCGCCGCAAGCCTTGGAATTCAAGGGCTGCTACGCCGTGGCAGTCTTTTTAGCACAGTCTCCGGGCGCAATCTATCGAGGCACCCACCCGGTGGTTTTTCCTTGACCCACAACAACCACAGCGCCACTCTGACGCCACTTTTATGCGCCCTAATTTGCTAGAGGAAACCCCCCATGAGCGTTCGCGTCGGCATTGTCATGGACCCTATCGCCAGCATTTCCTATAAAAAGGACAGCTCGCTGGCCATGCTCCTGGCCGCCCAGGCCCGCGGCTGGACGTTGTTCTATATGGAACAGCGCGACCTGTACCAGGGCGACGGCGAGGCGCGGGCGCGGATGCGTCCGTTGCAGGTATTCGCCAACCCCGAGAAATGGTTCGAGCTTTCGGATGAAATCGACAGCCCCCTGAGCGACCTCGATGTGATCCTGATGCGCAAGGATCCGCCGTTCGACATGGAGTTTGTGTACTCCACCTACTTGCTGGAGCAGGCCGAACGCGCCGGCGTGTTGATCGTCAACAAGCCGCAGAGCCTGCGCGACTGCAATGAAAAGCTGTTTGCCACCCTGTTCCCGCAGTGCACGCCGCCGACCGTGGTCAGCCGCCGCGCCGATGTACTGCGTGAATTCGCTGCCAAGCATGGCGATGTGATCCTCAAACCGCTGGACGGCATGGGCGGCACTTCGATCTTCCGCCACCGCGCTGGCGACCCGAACCTGTCGGTGATCCTCGAAACCCTGACTGCGCTGGGCACCCAGCAGATCATGGGCCAGGCTTACCTGCCGGCGATCAAGGATGGCGACAAGCGCATCCTGATGATCGACGGCGAGCCGGTGGACTACTGCCTGGCGCGCATCCCGGCAGCGGGCGAGACCCGTGGCAACCTGGCGGCCGGTGGTCGTGGTGAAGCACGGCCGTTGTCGGACAAGGACCGCTGGATCGCCGCTCAAGTTGGCCCGACCCTGCGCGAAAAAGGTCTGCTGTTTGTCGGACTCGACGTAATTGGTGAGAACCTCACGGAAATCAACGTCACCAGCCCTACCTGTATTCGCGAGATCGACAATGCATTTGGCACGAACATCGGCGAAATGCTGATGGCCGCCATTGAGCGCAAGCTACAAGCCAAGTGACATAGAACAGCCGGACACACACCAACATTGCGTTATCATGCGCCACCTGTGAAACGCGCGATGTTGGTTTTCTTGTCATGACACTCCCGTCCGATCTGCCCCCAGAACTCACCCACAGAGGCGTGCGCCCGGCTGATCGGCTCGGATTTACCCTGTTTCTCGCTGCGCTGATTCACCTCGCCTTGTTGCTGGGCGTGGGCTTCACCATGGTCGAGCCCAAGCAGATCACCAAGACCCTGGAAATCACCCTCGCTACGTTCAAAAGTGAGAAGAAGCCCGAAAAGGCCGACTTTCTTGCCCAGGACAACCAGCAGGGCAGCGGTACGCTCGACAAGAAAGCCGTGCCCAAGACCACTGAAGTAGCGCCCTTCCAGGACAACAAGGTCAATAAGGTCACCCCGCCGCCGGTGCCCAAGCCCGAGGTCAAGCAGGCAACGCCCAAGGCCGCCGTGACCACCGTTGCGCCCAAGCCGCAAAAGGCCCCGACCCAGCGCGAAAAAACCAGGACTGAACCCAAGCCCGAGCCGGTGAAGCCCGCGCCAACCTTCGACAGTTCGACGCTGTCCGACGAAATTTCCAGCCTGGAAGCCGAACTGGCCCACGAACAACAGCTGTATGCCAAGCGCCCGCGCATCTACCGCCTGAACGCCGCGTCGACCATGCGCGACAAAGGCGCCTGGTATAAGGACGAGTGGCGCAAGAAGGTCGAGCGCATCGGCAACCTCAATTACCCGGACGAAGCCCGGCGTCAGCAGATTTATGGCAACTTGCGCTTGCTGGTATCGATCAACCGTGACGGTTCGCTCTATGAAGTGCAGGTGCTGGAGTCCTCCGGCCAACCGCTGCTGGACCAGGCCGCCCAGCGCATCGTGCGCCTGGCCGCGCCTTTTGCGCCGTTCAGCGGCGACTTGAATGACGTGGACCGCCTGGAAATCATCCGCACCTGGAAGTTTGCCAAGGGCGACCGGCTGTCCAGCAACTGACACCGCTCCTACACTTGTCAGTTCGCCCCTCCAACGCCACACTAGCGGACATGAAAAACGTCAGCCCGACCTACCTCAAGCACCAATTCCTGATCGCCATGCCCCATATGGCCGACCCGAACTTTGCGCAGACCTTGACCTACATCGTCGAGCACACGGCCAATGGTGCCATGGGGCTGGTGGTCAACCGTCCACAGGAGCTGAGCCTGGCCGATATCCTTGAGCAATTGCGCCCGGAACTCGACCCACCGACCCGCTGCCAGGATGTGCCGATCTATATCGGCGGGCCGGTGCAGACCGATCGCGGCTTTGTGTTGCACCCCACCGGGCCGCAATACCAGGCCACGGTGGATCTTGAGGGCGTGTCACTGTCCACGTCTCAGGACGTGTTGTTCGCGATCGCCGATGGCGTCGGCCCTGAGCAAAGCCTGATTACCCTGGGCTACGCCGGTTGGGAAGCCGGGCAACTGGAGGCCGAGCTGGCGAGCAATGCCTGGCTGACCTGCCCGTTCGACGCCGACATCCTGTTCAACACCGCCAGCGAACTGCGCCTTGATGCTGCCGCCGCCAAGCTGCGGGTCAACCTCAGCCTGTTGACCAGCCAGGCGGGGCACGCCTGATGGCCTTGCGTCTGATCCTGGGTTTTGACTACGGCACTAAACAGATCGGCGTAGCGGTCGGCCAGGTTATTACCGGCCAGGCCCGCGAGCTGTGCACCTTGAAGGCCCAGAACGGCATACCGGACTGGAACCAGGTTGAAGCCCTTATCAAAGAGTGGAAGCCCGACGCTGTGGTGGTCGGCCTGCCTCTGAACATGGATGGCACCCCCAGCGACATGTGCCTGCGCGCCGAAAAGTTCGCGCGCCGCCTCAATGGCCGCTACAACCTGCCCTTCTATACCCACGATGAGCGCCTGACCACCTTTGAAGCCAAGGGTGAGCGCCGTGACCGCGGCGGGCAGAAGGGCAGTTACCGCGACAACCCCGTGGACGCCATCGCCGCCGCCTTGCTGTTGCAGGGTTGGCTGGATGAAAACACCGCTTTATTTGAATCCTGACCCGCCGCGATCCTGTGGGAGCGGGCTTGCCCGCGAAGAACGTTAACGATACCGCGTGAAGGCTGGATGAACGCGGTACCCATGAGTTTTTCGCGAGCAAGCTTGCCCCTACACACTTAAAAAGGAGCCCCCATGAGCCTGCCCAATCCCGCCGAACTGATCAGCCAGATGGCATTACGCCTCAAGGCGCACCTGGAACACCGCGGCATCAGCGAACCGCGCTTTATCGGCATCCGCACCGGCGGTGTCTGGGTAGCCCAGGCGTTACTGGAAGAACTGGGCAGCGATTCGCCCCTGGGTACGCTGGACGTGTCCTTCTACCGCGACGACTTCAGCCAGAACGGCCTGCACCCACAGGTGCAACCTTCGGCCCTGCCATTCGAGGTTGAGGGCCAGCACCTGATCCTGATCGATGACGTCCTGATGAGCGGCCGTACCATACGCGCCGCCATGAACGAACTGTTCGATTACGGCCGCCCGGCCAGCATTACGTTGGTCTGCCTGCTGGACCTGGATGCTGGCGAATTGCCGATCAGCCCGGATGTCGTAGGTGCAACACTGTCTTTGCAAGCCCGGCAGCGGGTAAAATTGTCCGGTCCCACGCCGCTCGAACTCGAACTGCAAGACCTTGCCCTTTAAACCGCCTTGTACAGAGTCCCCGCGATGACGCCTCTAGATGCCAAGCGCCCGCTGCAGCTCAATGCTCAGGGCCAGTTGCAACATTTCTTGTCCCTCGACGGTTTGCCCCGCGAACTGCTCACCGAAATCCTCGACACCGCCGACTCGTTCCTTGAAGTCGGCGGCCGCGCGGTGAAGAAGGTCCCGCTGCTGCGCGGCAAGACCATCTGCAATGTGTTCTTCGAGAACTCCACCCGCACCCGCACCACCTTTGAACTGGCAGCCCAGCGGCTATCGGCCGACGTGATCACGCTGAACGTGTCCACCTCGTCGGCGAGCAAGGGCGAGACCCTGCTCGACACCCTGCGCAACCTCGAAGCCATGGCTGCTGACATGTTCGTGGTCCGCCACGGCGACTCCGGCGCCGCGCACTTCATCGCCGAGCATGTGTGCCCGCAGGTAGCAGTCATCAACGGCGGCGACGGCCGCCACGCCCACCCGACCCAGGGCATGCTCGACATGCTCACCATCCGTCGGCACAAGGGCAGCTTTGAAAACCTCTCGGTGGCCATCGTCGGCGACATCCTGCACTCCCGTGTAGCACGCTCGAACATGCTGGCCCTCAAAGCCCTGGGCTGCCCGGATATCCGCGTGATCGCGCCGAAAACCCTGCTGCCCATCGGCATCGAACAGTATGGCGTGAAGGTCTACACCGACATGGCCGAGGGCCTCAAGGATGTGGACGTGGTGATCATGCTGCGCCTGCAACGCGAGCGCATGGCTGGTGGCTTGCTGCCCAGCGAAGGCGAGTTCTACCGCCTGTTCGGCCTGACCACCGCACGTTTGGCCGGGGCCAAGCCGGATGCCATCGTGATGCACCCGGGGCCGATCAACCGCGGGGTGGAGATTGAGTCGGCGGTGGCCGATGGCCCGCAGTCGGTGATCTTGAACCAAGTGACCTACGGCATCGCGGTACGCATGGCCGTGCTGTCCATGGCCATGAGCGGGCAGACCGCGCAACGTCAATTCGAGCAGGAGCAGGCCCAGTGAAGCTCAGCATTCTCGGCGCCCGAGTCATCGATCCAGCCAGTGGCCTGGACCAAGTTACCGATCTTTATCTGGATGCCGGCAAGATCATCGCCATTGGCGCCGCACCTGCCGGCTTCAACGCCATCGAAAGCATCGACGCCAAGGGCCTGGTGGCCGCGCCCGGGCTGGTAGACCTGAACGTCGCCCTGCGCGAGCCGGGCTACAGCCGCAAAGGCAATATCAACAGCGAAACCCAGGCCGCTGCGGCCGGTGGCGTGACCAGCCTGTGCTGCCCGCCGAACACCAAGCCGGTGCTGGACACTTCGGCGGTGACCGAGCTGATCCTGGACCGCGCCCGTGAAGCCGGCAATTGCAAGGTGTTTCCCGTCGGCGCCTTGAGCAAAGGCCTGGATGGCGAACAACTGGCCGAACTGATCGCACTGCGCGATGCCGGTTGCGTGGCCTTCAGCAACGGCCTGGAAAGTTTTCGCAGCACCCGCACGCTGTGCCGTGCCCTGGAATACGCGGCCACCTTCGACCTGACGGTGATCTTCCACTCCCAGGACCGCGACCTGGCCGAAGGCGGCCTGGCCCATGAAGGGGCAGTCGCCAGCTTCCTCGGCCTGCCGGGCATCCCGGAAACCGCCGAAACCGTGGCCCTGGCCCGTGACCTGTTGCTGGTGGAGCAAAGCGGCGTACGCGCACACTTCAGCCAGCTGACCAGCGCCCGCGGCGTTGCCCTGATCGCCCAGGCCCAGGCCCGTGGCTTGCCGGTGACGGCGGATGTGGCGCTGTACCAATTGATCCTGACGGATGAGGCGCTGATCGACTTCTCCAGCCTGTATCACGTGCAGCCTCCCCTGCGTACCAAGGCCGACCGTGACGGTTTGCGTGCGGCGGTGAAGTCGGGGGTGGTGTCAGCGATTTCCAGCCATCACCAGCCTCACGAGCGTGACGCCAAGTTGGCGCCATTTGGCGCGACCGAGCCGGGTATCAGTAGCGTGGAGTTGTTGTTGCCATTGGCAATGACCTTGGTGGAAGACGGCTTGCTCGACCTGCCGACGCTATTGGCCCGCCTGAGCGCCGGCCCGGCCGACGCACTGCGCTTGCCGGCGGGCAAGCTTGAAGTCGGTTCGCCAGCGGACCTGGTGCTGTTTGACCTGGGCAGCTCGACGGTGGCAGGGGAGCATTGGTTGTCCAAGGGTGAAAACTGCCCGTTCATTGGCCACAGCCTGCCGGCGACGGTGCGGTACACCTTGATGGATGGGCGGATCACTTACCAGGCCTGAAACCGGTCTAGAGTGAGCGCAGTAAAAAATGTGGGAGGGGGCTTGCTCCCTCCCACATTTTGTTCTCTATAGGGCCGAGAGATCAGCGGCCGTTATTGCGCTCGGCATTGCGGATCGAGATCTGCGTATTCAACGTCCAGAAGTCATACAGCACCCCAATCAGGAACAAACCGCCGGTCAGCAGGTAGATCAGGCCGGTGATCCATTTGCCCTGGTACATACGGTGCACACCGAACAGGCCCAGGAACGCCAACAGGATCCACGCGACGTTGTATTCGATAGGCCCGGCGGTAAAACGCAGGTCGGCTTCACGGTCCATGGCCGGGATGAGGAATACGTCGATCAACCAACCAATGCCCAGCAGGCCGAAGGTAAAAAACCAGATCGTGCCGGTCACGGGTTTGCCGTAATAAAAGCGATGCGCCCCGGTAAAACCGAAAATCCACAGCAGGTAACCGATCACCTTGCTATGGGTATCTTGCTGCTGACCAACCTGTTGATAGGTGTTCATGGAGTACCTCTTTTGCTTCGATAGATAAATTTTTTCATTTTCTTTGTGACTTTTTTACGAGCGCCCGACGTACGGCAAATGGTATCTTCCTGTCCTCAAAGCCTTATGCCACCTGACTTGTGTAGGACAATTGCGGCAATTCGTCGCGTTTTTCCTGGATTTGACCCCAAGGTTCAGTCGACAAACGGCCTGAGAACGACACAAAAAGCTGTTATAAAGTTGCGCGCAAACCCATAAGAGCCACGCCTAATGCGACCATTTTTCAAGACATGGCTGACCATCTGCCTATTAATGCCACTGGCCGCCCACGCCACCAATCGTGAGCAACGACTTCCGAACGTCAATGGTTTCACCCCTAAAGTCCACAGCACAACCACCAAGGCCAAATCGGTAAAGCTGACCGTCAACCGCCCGACTCAACTGAGCAAGGCACACGGTAAAGCAACACCCGGCCTGATGGCTGTCAACACCAAGCAAAGCAGCAACGTCCTCAGCCGTGCCGTCAACGTGCTGGGTACTCCTTATCGTTGGGGCGGTAGCAGCCCAAGTAAAGGGTTCGACTGCAGCGGCCTGGTGAAATATGCATTCAACGATGTAAAAGCCGTGGATTTGCCGCGCACCTCCAACGCCATGGCGGCTGGTCACGGCTTGAAGGTTGATCGCAAAGACCTGAAGCCCGGCGACTTGTTGTTCTTCAAGCTCAAGAGCCGCCAGGTCAATCACGTTGCCATCTACTTGGGCAACGACCGTTTTATCCACGCGCCGCGTCGTGGCAAGTCGGTGAGCATCGACACGCTGAAAAAGCCGTTCTGGGACAAGAACTACGTGATTGCCAAGCGTGTGCTGCCTAAAGAGCAGAACAGCAACCTGCGGATCGTGCAGCGCTAAGCCAGGCGCCACTGAAGCTCCCCATTTGAAATGCAATCAAATGTGGGAGCTGGCTTGCCTGCGATGACGGTGTGTCAGTTGGCAGAGAGAGCGCCTGACAGCCCGCTATCGCAGGCAAGCCAGCTCCCACATGAGTATCTGTGCGTTTTAGATATCTGCAGGCACCCTCGCCTTCTCCCGCGCTTCTTCCCGGCTGACCAGCCCCGCGCCGACCAACGCCTTCAAACTCATATCCAGGGTCTTCATCCCCAACGCGCCACCGGTCTGAATTGCCGAAACCATCTGCGCCACCTTGTCCTCACGGATCAGATTGCGAATCGCCGGCGTGCCCAGCATGATTTCATGGGCGGCCACACGGCCGCCGCCGACCTTCTTCACCAGTACCTGAGACACCACCGCCTGCAACGACTCCGACAACATCGAGCGGACCATGGCCTTTTCCCCGGCCGGGAAGACGTCCACCAGCCTGTCTACAGTCTTTGCAGCCGATGAAGTGTGCAGGGTGCCAAACACCAGGTGCCCGGTCTCAGCTGCCGTCAAGGCCAGGCGGATGGTTTCCAGGTCGCGCAATTCGCCTACCAGGATCACATCAGGGTCTTCCCTCAGGGCCGAGCGCAGGGCCACGCAGAAGCTGTGGGTGTCGCGGTGCACCTGGCGTTGGGTGATCAGGGCCAGTTTCGGCCTGTGGATAAATTCGATGGGGTCTTCAAGCGTGAGGATGTGCTGGCGCCGGTGCCGGTTCAGATAATCGATCATCGCCGCCAGCGTCGTGGACTTGCCCGAACCCGTAGGCCCGGTGACCAGCACCAGGCCACGGGGGAACTGAGCCATACGCTGGAATACCTCGCCCAACCCAAGGTCTTCCAGGCTCTGGACCTCGGTCGGGATGGCACGAAACACCGCGCCTATACCGCGATTCTGGCGGAACACGTTCGCCCGAAAGCGTGCGACTCCCGGCAATTCGAAGGCAAAATCCGTTTCAAGAGATGTTTCGAAATCCTTTTGTTGGTGTTTATTCAACAAAGGGCTCACCAGATCGACCAGTTGCGCTGCGCTAAGCACCGGCTCATCCATCGGCCAGACCTCGCCATCGACTCGCACCATCGGCGCCAGGCCGGCCGACAAATGCAGGTCACAGGCGCCACGGCTTACGCTGGCCGTCAGCAATTGCGTGATATCCATAGGGCTTTCCATTTCCAGTAGAATGCCGCGGACTCCATATCCACGGGCGCATCTTGAATGTCGACGATAGCAGACAACATCGGCCTGGTTAGCCAGCGCATCCGCGCCGCAGCCGACGCCGTGCAACGTGACGCAAGCAGCATCCACCTGCTGGCCGTGAGCAAGACCAAACCCGCACAAGCCGTGCGCGACGCCTATGCCGCCGGGATGCGCGATTTTGGCGAGAACTACCTGCAGGAAGCCTTGGGCAAACAGGCGGATTTAACCGACCTGCCCTTGAGTTGGCACTTCATCGGCCCCATTCAATCGAACAAGACTCGCGCCATCGCCGAGAACTTCGCTTGGGTGCATTCCGTGGACCGCCTGAAAATCGCACAACGCCTGTCCGAACAACGCCCGGCCGACCTGCCGCCGCTGAATATCTGCATCCAGGTCAATGTCAGTGGCGAGGCCAGCAAATCCGGCTGTACGCCGGCCGACCTGCCAGCCCTGGCCAACGCGATCAGCGCCCTGCCGCGCTTGAAGCTGCGCGGCCTGATGGCGATCCCCGAGCCGACTGAAGACCGGGCCGCACAGGATGCGGCGTTTGCCAGCGTACGCGACCTGCAAGCCAGCTTGAACCTGGCGCTGGACACACTTTCCATGGGCATGAGCCATGACCTTGAGTCGGCCATCGCCCAAGGCGCCACCTGGGTGCGGATCGGTACCGCCCTGTTTGGCGCCCGCGACTACAGCCAGCCGCAAAATGGCTGACTTCCCTCGAAAATAAGGACCTGTCATGAGCAACACGCGTATTGCCTTTATCGGCGCCGGTAACATGGCGGCCAGCCTGATCGGTGGCCTGCGGGCCAAGGGCCTGGACGCCGAACAGATCCGCGCCAGCGACCCGGGTGACGAAACCCGCGAACGGGTCAGCGCCGAACACGGCATTGAAACCTTTGCCGATAACGCCGAAGCCATCCACGGCGTCGATGTGATCGTGCTGGCGGTCAAGCCCCAGGCCATGAAGGCCGTGTGCGAAAGCCTGCGCCCAAGCCTGCAGCCGCATCAATTGGTGGTGTCCATTGCCGCCGGCATCACCTGTGCCAGCATGAAAGCCTGGCTCGGTGACCAGCCGATCGTACGTTGCATGCCCAATACCCCAGCGTTGCTGCGCCAGGGCGTAAGCGGTTTGTACGCCACCGCTGAAGTCAGCGCGCAGCAGCGTGACCAGGCTCAGGAGTTGCTGTCTGCGGTGGGCCTTGCCGTATGGCTGGAGCAGGAGCAGCAACTGGATGCGGTCACCGCCGTTTCCGGCAGCGGCCCGGCCTACTTCTTCCTGTTGATCGAGGCCATGACCGCCGCTGGCGTCAAGCTGGGCCTGCCCCACGAGGTTGCCGAACAACTGGCTGAGCAAACGGCCCTGGGCGCCGCGAAAATGGCTGTCGGCAGCGATGTCGATGCCGCCGAACTGCGCCGGCGGGTAACGTCGCCGGGCGGCACCACGCAAGCCGCCATTGAATCGTTCCAGGCCGGGGGCTTTGAGGTCCTGGTGGAAAAAGCACTGGGTGCCGCGGCACATCGTTCGGCCGAGATGGCTGAGCAACTGGGCAAATAGTCGTCCCTTACCAAGGTAATCAAACATGCTCGGAATCAATGACGCTGCCATTTTCATCATTCAGACCTTGGGCAGCCTGTACCTGCTGATCGTGCTGATGCGCTTTATCCTGCAACTGGTGCGGGCGAACTTCTACAACCCGTTGTGCCAGTTCGTAGTCAAGGCCACCCAACCGCTGCTCAAGCCACTGCGCCGGGTGATCCCGAGCCTGTTCGGCCTGGACATGTCGTCGCTGGTGCTGGCGTTGCTGCTGCAGATCCTGCTGTTCGTGGTGATCCTGATGCTCAACGGCTACCAGGCGTTCACCGTGCTGCTGTTGCCGTGGGGCCTGATCGGTATTTTCTCGCTGTTCCTGAAGATCATTTTCTGGTCGATGATCATCAGCGTGATCCTGTCGTGGGTCGCACCCGGCAGCCGTAGCCCGGGTGCCGAACTGGTGGCTCAGATCACCGAACCGGTGCTGGCACCCTTCCGTCGCCTGATCCCGAACCTGGGTGGCCTGGATATCTCGCCGATCTTTGCGTTTATCGTGATTCAGCTGCTGCAAAGCTGGGTGATTCCACGCCTGGCGTACTTTGCCTACATGCCCAAAGAGCTGTTCGGCCTGATCTGAATGCCGTAGCCCCTATGGGAGCTGGCTTGTGTGGGAGCTGGCTTGCCTGCGATAGCATCACCTCGGTGTGTCTGAAAACCGCGGTGCCTGCATCGCGGGCAAGCCCGGCTCCCACATCAACCCTTCTCACATTTTGTATCTGCGTACTGGTACAGACCATTGCTTGCCGCTAGGGTCCCCGCTCTTTAGACTTACGCCTCATTTAAACGAGAGCAGGGTCGATGCCAGCTGCCTTCCCCCCCGATTCTGTTGGACTGGTCGTGCCTCAAGTGGCGCACTTCAGCGAACCGCTGGCCCTGGCCTGCGGCCGTTCGTTGCCTGCCTACGACCTGATCTACGAAACCTACGGCCAACTGAACGCCACGGCGAGCAACGCCGTGCTGATCTGCCACGCCCTGTCCGGCCACCACCACGCCGCCGGTTTCCACAGCGTTGACGAGCGCAAACCCGGCTGGTGGGACAGTTGCATCGGCCCCGGCAAGCCCATCGACACCAACAAGTTCTTCGTGGTCAGCCTCAACAACCTCGGCGGCTGCAATGGCTCCACCGGCCCCAGCAGCCTCAATCCGGACACCGGCAAGCCATTCGGCGCGGACTTCCCGGTGTTGACCGTAGAAGACTGGGTACACAGCCAGGCACGCCTGGCCGACCTGCTGGGCATCCACCAGTGGGCCGCAGTCATTGGTGGCAGCCTGGGCGGTATGCAGGCGCTGCAATGGACCATCAGCTACCCGGACCGCGTGCGCCACTGCCTGGCTATCGCGTCGGCGCCCAAGCTGTCGGCGCAGAACATCGCGTTTAACGAAGTGGCACGCCAGGCCATCCTCACCGACCCCGAGTTCCACGGCGGTTCGTTCCAGGAAGCCGGCGTGATCCCCAAGCGCGGCCTGATGCTGGCGCGGATGGTGGGGCATATCACCTACCTGTCCGATGATTCCATGGGCGAAAAATTCGGTCGCGGCCTCAAGAGCGAGAAGCTCAACTACGACTTCCACAGCGTCGAGTTCCAGGTGGAAAGCTACCTGCGCTATCAGGGTGAAGAATTCTCCGGGCGTTTTGATGCCAACACCTACCTGTTGATGACCAAGGCCCTGGACTACTTCGACCCGGCGGCCAACCACGACGACGACCTGGCGAAAACCTTCGAGCACGCCACGGCCAAGTTCTGCGTGATGTCATTCACTACCGACTGGCGCTTCTCGCCGGCCCGCTCCCGTGAGCTGGTGGATGCGCTGATGGCCGCCAAGAAAGACGTCTGCTACCTGGAGATCGATGCACCGCAAGGCCACGACGCCTTCCTGATTCCGATCCCGCGTTACCTGCAGGCCTTTAGCAACTACATGAACCGAATCGCACTGTGAGAACGCCATGAGAGCCGACCTGGAAATCATCCAAGACTGGACCCCCGCCGGCAGCCGCGTGCTCGACCTGGGCTGCGGCGATGGCGAACTGCTGAGCTGGCTGCGCGACAACAAGCAAGTCACCGGCTACGGCCTGGAAAACGACCCGGACAACATCGCCCAGTGCGTGGCCAAGGGCATCAACGTAATCGAGCAGGACCTGGACAAGGGCCTGGGCAACTTCGCCAGCAACAGCTTCGATATCGTGGTGATGACCCAGGCCCTGCAAGCGGTGCACTACCCGGACCGCATCCTCGACGAAATGCTGCGCGTTGGCCGCCAATGCATCATCACTTTCCCCAATTTCGGCCACTGGCGCTGCCGCTGGTACCTGGCCACCAAGGGCCGTATGCCGGTCTCGGATTTCCTGCCGTACACGTGGTACAACACGCCCAACATCCACTTCTGCACCTTCGAAGACTTCGAAGCGTTGTGTGGCGAGCGTGAAGCCAAGGTCATCAACCGCCTTGCCGTCGATCAACAGCACCGCCACGGCTGGGCGAGTAAGCTATGGCCCAATCTATTGGGCGAAATCGGTATTTACCGGGTCAGCAGTCCTGGCCTGACCGACCACAAAGTTGCCGTCTAATCATCTTCAAGAGGGACGTTCATGAGTCGTTTGGCTATTTTTCTATTGACCGCATGCCTGGGCGCCAGCGCCATGGCTGCAGACGCTATCGACGCTAATCGCAAGAAAGACTTCGGCGATATCACCGTTCACTACAACACCTTCACCTCCAGCTTCCTGCCACCCGAGACCGCTCAGAAAGTCGGCGTAGTGCGCAGCAAGGAGAAGGGTTTGATCAATGTGACTGTGATCAAGGGCGTGGCCCCGGTCGCGGCCCAGGTGACCGGCACCATCAAGGATTTGGGCGGCAAAAGCGAGATCCTGACGTTCAAGCAAATCGAAGAGAAAGGCGGCATCAGCTACCTCGCGCCCTACTCGGTGACCCAGCGGGAATACAAGACATTTACCATCAACGTTGAAACCGGCGGCAAAGCCCATGGTTTCCAATTCAACCAAGAACTGTTTCCGGCCGAATGATGAACCTTACCCAACTCGTACTGGCCAGCCATAACACCGGCAAACTCAAAGAACTGCAGGCCATGCTCGGCGAATCCGTGCAACTGCGTTCGATTGGCGAGTTCAGCCAGGTCGAACCGGAAGAAACCGGCTTGTCGTTCGTTGAGAACGCCATCCTCAAGGCCCGCAACGCAGCACGCATCTCCGGCCTGCCGGCCCTGGCGGATGACTCGGGCCTGGCGGTGGACTTTCTCGGCGGCGCGCCCGGCATTTATTCGGCCCGTTACGCTGATGGCAAGGGCGACGCAGCCAATAACGCCAAGCTGCTCGACGCGCTCAAGGACGTGCCCGACGCCGAACGTGGTGCACAGTTCGTCTGCGTGCTGGCCCTGGTGCGACATGCCGATGACCCGCTGCCGATCCTGTGCGAAGGCTTGTGGCACGGGCGCATCCTGCATGCCGCCAGCGGTGAGCATGGCTTCGGTTACGACCCTTTGTTCTGGGTGCCGGAGCGCAATGTCTCCAGCGCCGAACTGAGCCCGGCCGACAAGAACCAGATCAGCCACCGCGCCCGCGCCATGGTGTTGCTGCGCCAGCGCCTGGGCTTGAAATGACCCAGAACACCTCTGCGCAGCCGCTGATCCACGGTGGCGCGCAAACACCACGGGCGGCCCTGCCCCACCTGCCGCCCCTGGCGCTGTACATCCACATCCCTTGGTGCGTGCGCAAATGCCCGTATTGCGACTTCAACTCCCACACCGCCAGCAAGGTGCTGCCGGAAGAAGAGTATGTAGATGCATTGCTGGCGGATCTGGATCAAGACCTGCACGCCGTTTATGGCCGGGAGCTGAGTTCGATTTTCTTCGGTGGCGGCACGCCCAGCCTGTTCAGCGCCGCCGCGTTGGGCCGCTTGTTAAAAGGCGTGGAAGCCCGTATTCGGTTCGCCGCGGATATCGAGATCACCCTGGAAGCCAACCCCGGGACCTTCGAGCAAGAGAAGTTCGTGGCGTACCGCAAACTGGGGATCAATCGCCTGTCCATCGGCATCCAGAGCTTCCAGCAAGAGAAGCTTGAAGCCCTGGGCCGTATTCACAATGGCGATGAAGCCGTGCGCGCCGCTGGCATGGCGCGCCAGGCAGGGTTCGATAACTTCAACCTGGACTTGATGCACGGCCTGCCCAATCAATCCCTCGACGATGCCCTGAGCGACCTGCGCCAGGCCATTGCGCTCAATCCGACGCACCTGTCCTGGTACCAACTGACTCTGGAACCCAATACCGTCTTCTGGAACCAGCCGCCCGCGCTGCCCGAAGACGATACGCTGTGGGATATCCAGGAAGCCGGCCAGGCGCTGCTCGCCGAACACGGTTACGCGCAATACGAGGTGTCGGCCTACGCCCAACCGGGGCGGCCAGCGCGGCATAACCTGAATTACTGGAGCTTTGGCGACTTTATCGGCATCGGCGCCGGCGCCCACGGCAAGCTCAGCCACCCGGACGGGCGCATCGTACGCACCTGGAAAACCCGCGCCCCCAAGGACTACCTCAACCCGGCCAAAAGCTTCCAGGCCGGAGCGAAAGAGCTGACCAACGACGAACTGCCGTTCGAGTTCCTGATGAACGCTCTGCGCCTGACCGAAGGGGTCGATGCCAAGCTCTACGCCGAACGCACCGGCCTTGATCTGGCCAGCCTCGATGAAGGCCGCCGCGAGGCAGAACAAAGTGGATTAATGCAGGTCGAACCGTCACGCCTGGCGGCAACCGACCGCGGGCAACTCTTTCTCAATGACCTGTTGCAGACGTTTTTGAGCTGATCGCTCTTAAGGAAATCGAATGGATCTGGTACTCGACCTGCTCGCCACCGTATCCCGCTGGAGCCGTAGCAACCTGTCGGAAATCTCCCTGGCCCTCGTGGGCTGCTTGTTGGTGCTGTTCGGCGCCGATATCAAGGGCTGGGTCGAAGCGCGCCTGGGCAGCATCGCCGGCGCCCTGCGCGTGCCCTTGATGGCCCTGCTGTGCATGATCGGCAGCGGTGCAGCGCTGATCTATGCCACGCCGTGGATTGTGCGGGGGCTGAGCCAATTCAATAACTACAGCCTGGCGCCGGTGTTGATCGTGGTGCTGGTGTTGATTGGGGTAGTGGCAGACCGCCGCTGATCCCAGGCCCAACACAGATACAAATGTGGGAGGGGGCTTGCTCCCGATTGCGGTGTATCAGCCAAAGATTTGGTGGCTGACACCCTGCTATCGGGAGCAAGCCCCCTCCCACATTTGATTGCATTTCAAGCTGATGACTGTTTAAGCCAACTTCTCGAACTTCAAATCCCACACTCCATGCCCCAATCGCTCGCCGCGGCGCTCGAACTTGGTGATCGGCCGCTCGGCCGGGCGTGGCACGCATTTGCCGTCTTCGGCCAGGTTGCGGTAGCCAGGGGCGACGTTCATCACCTCCAGCATGTATTCCGCGTACGGTTCCCAGTCGGTCGCCATGTGCAGGATACCGCCCACTTTCAGCTTGCTGCGCACCAACTCCGCAAAGGACGCCTGGACGATACGACGCTTGTGGTGACGGGCTTTGTGCCACGGGTCGGGGAAGAACAGCATCAGGCGGTCGAGGCTGTTGTCGGCGATGCAGCGGTTGAGCACTTCAATCGCGTCGCAGTCGTAAACTCGCAGGTTGGTCAGGCCCTGGGTCAGCACGCCATTGAGCAATGCGCCGACACCTGGACGGTGGACTTCCACACCGATGAAATCCTGCTCCGGCGCGGCCGCGGCCATTTCCAGCAGGGAGTGGCCCATGCCGAAACCGATTTCCAGGGAGCGTGGGGCCGAACGGCCAAACACCTGGTCGTAATCAACCGGCGCATCGGCCAGGGGCAAAACGAACAGCGGCGTGCCTTGCTCCAGGCCCTTTTGCTGGCCTTCGGTCATACGGCCGGCGCGCATCACAAAACTCTTGATGCGGCGGTGCTTGGACTCGTCGCCCGCTTCCACGGTGTTCGGCGTTTCGTTTGATTCAGTCATCAATAGCTCTTACTTGATCAGACCATCCAGCGGCGAAGAGGCGCTGGCATAGAGTTTTTTCGGCATGCGCCCGGCGAGGTAGGCCAGGCGGCCCGCGACGATCGCGTGTTTCATGGCTTCGGCCATCATGATCGGTTGCTGGGCGTGGGCGATGGCCGAGTTCATCAGCACCGCGTCGCAGCCCAGTTCCATGGCGATGGTCGCGTCGGAGGCAGTGCCCACGCCCGCGTCCACCAGCACCGGGATCCTGGCTTCTTCAAGGATGATCTGCAGGTTGTACGGGTTGCAGATGCCCAGGCCGGAACCGATCAGGCCAGCCAGTGGCATCACCGCGATGCAGCCGATTTCTGCCAGCTGCCGGGCGATGATCGGGTCATCGCTGGTGTAGACCATCACGTCAAAGCCTTCCTTGACCAGGGTCTCGGCGGCCTTGAGGGTTTCGATCACATTGGGGAACAGGGTTTTCTGGTCGGCCAGCACTTCCAGCTTCACCAGGTTGTGGCCGTCCAGCAACTCACGGGCCAGGCGGCAGGTGCGCACGGCTTCGATGGCGTCGTAGCAACCGGCGGTGTTCGGCAGGAAGGTGTAGCGGTCTGGGGACAGCACTTCGAGCAGGTTCGGTTCGCCTTCAATCTGGCCCAGGTTGGTGCGGCGCACGGCGAACGTCACGATTTCGGCACCCGAGGCTTCGATGGCCTGGCGGGTCTCTTCCATGTCGCGGTACTTGCCGGTGCCGACCAGCAAGCGGGACTGGTAGGTACGACCGGCCAGGACGAAAGGCTTGTCGTTACGAACGATGCTCATGGGAAATCCTCTGTTTGGATGAGGTTCTGCAGAATGCGTTACCGCCGTGGCGGGCTAACCGCCACCGATGGCGTGGACCACTTCGACCTGGTCGTTTTCCTTCAGCGAGGTCTCGGCGTGCTGGCTACGCGGGACGATATCCAGGTTGAGCTCCACTGCGACACGACGCCCGGTCAGGTCCAGGCGGGTCAGCAGGGCCGCGACGGTTTCACCGTCGGGCAGTTCAAAGGGTTCGCCGTTCAACTGAATGCGCATGCCACGGGCCGCCATCGTTTTTAGGGGCCCGCATTCTAGCGCGATTGGGACCTGCCGGTCAGCTCCAAGCGTCAAGCGGTCAAAGCTGCAAGCGCCACGCTGCCAGGCCAAGGAAGAACCAGCCAAGCAGGAACGCCAGCCCGCCAAACGGCGTGATGATCCCCAGTTTGCTGATGCCAGTCATCGTCAGCGCATACAAGCTGCCCGAGAACAACAGAATACCGACGGTAAACGAGATACCCGCCCAACTGACCAATCGACCGGGAATATGCGCCGCCAGCAACGCCACGCCGAACAACGCCAGGGCGTGCACCAGTTGGTAGGTCACGCCGGTATGGAAGATCGCCAGGTAGTCGGCGCTCAGGCGGTTTTTCAGGCCGTGGGCGGCGAACGCACCCAGGGCGACACCGGTAAAACCGAAAAAGGCAGCCAGCATCAGAAAGCTACGCAGCATGGGGAACTCCAGTCAGACTCATCGGGCAGGGTCTGTATAATGGCCCGCTCAACGGGTTCGGCCAAGCCATCTCTATGCTGCGTGTCCTCTTCAAACGCTTTCTCAACGTCGTGAAATGGTTCGCCATCGGCAGTGTGTTGCTGGTGCTGCTGTTTCGTGTGGTCCCGCCCCCGTTTACCGCGTTGATGGTGGAGCGCAAGGTCGAGTCCTGGATCGACGGCGAACCCATTGACCTGCAACGCAGCTGGGTACCGTGGGATGAAATCAGCGATGACCTCAAAGTGGCGGTGATGGCCGGTGAAGACCAGCGCTTCCCGCAACATTGGGGCTTTGATTTTGGCGCGATCCAGGCCGCGATCCTGCACAACGAACGCGGCGGCTCGATTCGCGGCGCCAGTACGCTGAGCCAGCAAGTGTCGAAAAACCTGTTCCTGTGGGCCGGCCGCAGCTATTTGCGCAAGGGCCTGGAAGCGTGGTTCACCGGGTTGATCGAGGTGCTGTGGCCCAAGGAGCGGATTCTTGAGGTGTACCTCAACAGCGTGGAATGGGATGAAGGCGTATTCGGCGCAGAGGCGGCGGCGCGGCACCATTTTGGCGTGAGCGCCAAGGGGCTTTCGCGGCAACAGGCCAGTTATCTGGCGGCGGTGTTGCCTAATCCACGGGTGTGGAGTGCCAGCCACCCGACAGCTTATGTAGCACGGCGGGCGGCGTGGATTCGTCAGCAGATGAGTCAGTTGGGTGGGGATGGCTACCTGACTGAGCTGAACAACTCTCGAAAAGCCCCCTGGTCCAACTGACACAACACAAAACAAATGTGGGAGGGGGCTTGCTCCCGATAGCGATAGATCAGTCACTTTGATGTTGACTGACACTCTGCTATCGGGAGCAAGCCCCCTCCCACATTTTCAAACTAGCATTGCCAGCTGAATTAGGCGGCGATCGACAACTTCAGCTTGTTCATCGCGCTTTTCTCAAGCTGACGAATCCGCTCGGCCGACACGTTGTACTTCTGCGCCAGGTCATGCAGCGTGGCTTTCTCTTCTGCCAGCCAGCGCTGGTAGAGAATGTCACGGCTGCGGTCGTCCAGCACTTCCAGCGCTTCGTGCAGGTTGTGGTTGGAATTATCGCTCCAGTCGGCGTCTTCCAGTTGACGCGCCGGGTCGTACCGGTGGTCTTCCAGGTAGTTGGCAGGCGATTGGAAGGCGCTGTCGTCATCCGCTTCGGCGGCTGGGTCAAAGGCCATGTCATGGCCGGTCAGGCGGCTTTCCATCTCGCGCACTTCACGAGGCTCCACACCGAGGCTTTCAGCCACGCGGTGGACTTCCTCGTTGTTCAGCCACGCCAGGCGTTTCTTCTGGCTGCGCAGGTTGAAGAACAGTTTGCGCTGGGCCTTGGTGGTCGCGACTTTCACGATGCGCCAGTTGCGCAGGATGAACTCGTGGATTTCCGCCTTGATCCAGTGCACGGCGAACGACACCAGGCGCACACCCATTTCAGGGTTGAAGCGCTTTACAGCCTTCATCAGGCCAACGTTGCCTTCCTGAATCAGGTCAGCCTGGGCCAGGCCGTAGCCACTATAGCTACGGGCGATATGTACGACAAAACGCAGGTGGGCGAGCACCATCTGCCGAGCCGCCCCCAAATCCTGCTCATAGTAGAGACTCTCGGCCAGTTCACGCTCCTGCTCGGGTGTCAGCAATGGAATGCTGTTGACCGTGTGCACATAGGCCTCCAGGTTCGCACCCGGGACCAAGGCATAAGCAGGTTGCAAAGAAGTGGTCATACGAAAAAACCTCCGACTCACATAACTCGTGCAGTTCAGCACTGCGAAAATTGACCTGGGAACCGTAGGACAAGTTCCCTAAACCACTGATACGGTCAATACAAACGAAACCACATTAATCTGGCATTAACTACTTCGGCGCCAGTTCGCGTAAATGCCGTGCTACCGCAATCCAGGCACCGATATACCCCAACAACACCGCGCCAAGCAAGAGACTCAGACCATCGGCTACCGGCACCCCGGCCAGGGCAAAATCACTGCCATACAAACCCGCCAGCCCGACAACCGCGTCGTTCAACCAATTCAGGCCAAACGCCAGCACGCCCCAGGACAAGACCCCGGCACCCAGGCCATAAAGCGCGCCCATGTACAGGAAAGGACGGCGTACATAGCTGTCCGTGCCGCCGACCAGTTTAATCACTTCTATCTCGGTGCGACGGTTTTCAATATGAAGACGAATGGTATTACCTATCACCAAAAGTAATGCAGACACTAATAACACCGTCAGGCCGAACACAAAGCGGTCACCCAGCTTGAGGATCGCGGCCAGGCGCTCTACCCAGACTAGATCAAGTTGAGCCTGTTGCACCTTGGGCATCTCTGCGAGTTTTTGTCGCAGGGCCTCCAGCGCCGGCTTGTCGACCTCGTTCGGCGTCACCAGCACCACGCCCGGCAGCGGGTTCTGCGGCAGCTCCTTGAGCGCCTCGCCCAGGCCGGACTGCTGCTGGAATTCTTCAAGGGCTTGATCGCGGCTTATGTATTCGGCATCCGCTACGCCCGGAATGTTCTTGATGTCGTCGCGTAGCGCTTCGCCGTCCTTGCTGCTGGTGTCCAGATTCAGGTACAGCGATATCTGCGCCGCCCGCTGCCAGGAACCGCCGAGGCGCTCCACATTATTAAGCAGCAGCGACAAGCCCATCGGCAGGCTCAAGGCTACGGCCATGACCAGGCAGGTGAAAAAGCTGCCGATCGGCTGTTTGCCCAGGCGACGCAGGCTGTCAAGCAGGCTGGCGCGATGGCTTTCGATCCAGGCGCGCAGCAAGGTGCCGAAGTCCGGGCCATCGTCTTCGTCACGCTTTTTCTTCGGCGGTTGCGGATCGGCAGGCTTGGGTGCCACGCGTTCGGATACTTTGGGGCTACGGGTAGCACTCATACGCCAGCCTCCCCATCACCGATCAAGCGGCCACGTTGCAAGGTCAACATACGATGGCGCATACGGGCGATCAGGGCCAGGTCGTGGCTGGCGATCAATACGCTGGTGCCCAGCCGATTGATGTCTTCGAACACCCCCATGATCTCGGCCGCCAGGCGCGGGTCGAGGTTACCGGTGGGTTCGTCCGCCAGCAGCAAGGCCGGGCGGTGGACGATGGCGCGGGCAATACCGACGCGCTGTTGCTGGCCGGTGGACAGGTCCCCCGGGTAAAGGTCGGTTTTGTCCGACAATGCCACGCGCTCCAGCGCCGAATCCACGCGCTTGACGATTTCGGCTTTGGACAGCCCGAGAATCTGCAGCGGCAGCGCGATGTTGTTGAACACCGTGCGATCGAACAGCAGCTGGTGATTCTGGAACACCACGCCGATCTGGCGGCGTAGAAACGGAATTTGCGCATTGCTGATGGTAGCCAGGTCCTGGCCCGCCAGCAGCAACTTGCCGGTGGTCGGGCGCTCCATGGCGAGTAACAGGCGCAACAGCGTGCTTTTGCCAGCGCCCGAGTGACCGGTGACAAACAAGAACTCGCCGCGACGCACTCGAAAGCTCAGCTCATGCAAGCCCACATGCCCGTTGGCATAGCGTTTACCGACCTGTTCGAATCGAATCATGAACGCTCCCGCTCGGCAAACAGTGCCTGTACAAAGGGTTCGGCTTCAAAGGTGCGCAGGTCGTCGATACCTTCACCGACACCGATATAACGAATCGGCAACCCGAACTGTTTAGCCAGGGCGAAAATCACCCCGCCCTTGGCCGTGCCGTCGAGCTTAGTCAATGCCAGGCCGGTCAGCTGCACCGTCTGGTTGAATTGTTTGGCCTGGCTGATGGCGTTCTGACCAGTACCGGCGTCGAGCACCAGCAAGACTTCATGCGGCGCATCGGCGTCGAGCTTGCTGATCACACGGCGCACTTTCTTCAGCTCTTCCATCAGGTTGTCTTTGGTGTGCAGGCGCCCGGCGGTATCGGCGATCAACACGTCGATATTACGCGCCTTGGCGGCCTGCACGGCATCGAAGATCACCGAAGCGGAGTCGGCGCCGGTGTGCTGGGCGATCACCGGGATCTTGTTGCGCTCGCCCCATACCTGCAACTGCTCGACGGCGGCGGCACGGAAGGTGTCACCGGCGGCGAGCATGACTTTCTTGCCCTCGCCCTGCAGCTTCTTGGCCAGCTTGCCGATGGTGGTGGTTTTGCCCGCGCCGTTGACGCCGACCACCAGGATCACGAACGGCTTGTTCGGGGTGATCACCAGCGGCGCTTCCACGGGCTTGAGCATTGCAGCCAGTTCGGCCTGCAAGGATTTGTACAACGCATCGGCGTCGGTCAGTTGCTTGCGCGCGACCTTCTGAGTCAGGCTCTGGATGATCACGGCAGTGGCTTCGACACCCACGTCGGCGGTGAGCAGGCGGGTTTCGATGTCTTCCAGCAGTTCATCATCAATGACCTTCTTGCCCAGAAACAGGCTGGCCATACCTTCGCCGATGCTGGCGCTGGTCTTGCTCAGACCCTGCTTGAGGCGGGCGAAAAAGCCGCTCTTGCTGGTTTCGGCAGGCGCGACAGGCTCTTCGATCACCGCAGGCGCGGCAACGACAGCAGGCACTTCAACCGGGATTTCGACCGCTGGCGGCGTCTGGACCACTACCTCTACCGGTGGCGCCACCGGAATGGGCGGCGTCACGTGTTCAGCCTGCACATCTTCAACCAGTGCCACCGGCTCTTCGGCTACCGGTAGCGCAAGCCACGGTTTGTGCTCGGGCTCGGGCTCCGGCTCGGGTTCTGCCTCGACCACCGGCTGCAATACCGGCTCCGCGATGGGCAACACCACCGGCGCCGGCGTCTCGGCAACCGGCTCGGCTTCTACTATAGGCTCTGGAATAGGCTCAGCTTGAACCTGCGGCTGTTCGACGACGGTTTCCTGCGGCTTTTTGCGCAGCCATCCGAACAGGCCTTTTTTCTCGCCAGCCGCAGCTGGGCTCTTCTTGTCGTCGTTGGAACCAAACATGGAGGACGGCTATCTCAAAGTAGCGATGCGCCAGGGCGCCTCGGTAAATAAATTCGATGCAGAACAGACTGCTTTAACGCCCGCTTGTTCATGCGCAACATTTTGTAAGGCGTAAATAAGTGCCTTGGCAAATCGTTTCAATATGGGACTGAAGCGATAAAATCGGCGAAACGTGGAAGATTGTCGGGGAAAAACGCCAACTACTCCAACTTTCCTACGACTGAACCCAGGACTAGATGACGACCGCAGTGGCCGTCCCTAAATCGGATCAGTATCCTAGCACCTCCTCGCCCGCCGACGCTAAGACCAAGCGGGCAGCCCAACAGGTTAAAAAACGAATGAATGCTCTAGCCCGCCGCGCCGCAGGCCTGCTGCTCAGCACAGTTTGTCTGCCCCTTTCAGCCTTCGCTGCCGACCCACAACCCACTCATGAATTCACTCTGGATAACGGCCTTAAAGTGGTCGTGCGCGAAGACCATCGCGCGCCAGTGGTGGTTTCCCAAGTCTGGTACAAGGTTGGTTCAAGCTACGAAACCCCAGGCCAGACCGGTTTGTCCCACGCCCTTGAACATATGATGTTCAAAGGCAGCGCCAAGGTCGGCCCCGGCGAAGCCTCGCTGATCCTGCGTGACCTGGGCGCCGAAGAAAACGCGTTCACCAGCGATGACTACACCGCGTATTACCAGGTGCTGGCCCGCGACCGCCTGGGCGTGGCCTTTGAGCTGGAAGCCGACCGCATGGCCAGCCTGCGCCTGCCCGCCGACGAGTTCAGCCGCGAAATCGAGGTAATCAAGGAAGAACGCCGCCTGCGCACCGACGACAACCCGATGTCCAAGGCCTACGAGCGCTTCAAGGCCATGGCCTTCCCGGCCAGCGGCTACCACACGCCGACCATCGGCTGGATGGCTGACCTTGAGCGCATGAAGGTCGAGGAACTGCGCCACTGGTACCAATCCTGGTATGTGCCCAACAACGCTACCCTGGTAGTGGTCGGCGATGTGACCCCGGACGAGGTGAAAAGCCTGGCCCAGCGTTACTTCGGCCCGATCCCCAAGCGTGATGTGCCACCGGCGAAGATCCCGCTGGAGCTGGCCGAACCCGGCGAGCGCCTGCTGACCCTGCGGGTGCAGACCCAACTGCCAAGCGTGTTCCTGGGCTTCAACGTACCGGGCCTGGCCACCGCCGAAGACAAACGCTCGGTGCAAGCCTTGCGCCTGATCTCGGCCCTGCTGGACGGCGGCTACAGTGCACGTATCTCCGAGCAACTTGAGCGTGGTGAGGAGCTGGTATCCGCCGCGTCCACCAACTACGACGCCTATACCCGTGGCGATACGTTGTTCATGCTCTCGGCCACGCCCAACCAGCAGAAACAAAAGACCGTCGCCCAAGCCGAAGCCGGCCTGTGGCGCCTGCTTGATGAGTTGAAAGCCAAGCCGCCGACCGCTGAAGAACTGGAGCGCATCCGTGCTCAGGTCATCGCCGGCCTGGTGTACCAACGCGACTCCATCACCAGCCAGGCCACGGCCATCGGCTCCCTGGAAACCGTCGGCCTGTCCTGGAAGCTGATGGACACCGAACTGGCCGACCTGCAAAGCGTGACGCCAGAAGATATCCAGAAAGCCGCGCGCACCTATTTCACCCGCGAACGTCTGAGCGTCGCCCATGTTTTGCCTGAGGAGACCGCTCATGAGTGATCGTAAAAGCAGCCGCCTGATCCTGCCCAGCCTGATCGCAGTCACCCTGGTTGCGGCCAGTGCCGTGTATTTCCTGCGCCCGAGCGAGTCGGTCGCCAGCCAGGCTCTGGAAAAGGCCCAATCGGCCAGCACCCTGCAGTCGCTGGCGGAACTGGACGGCAAGGCGCCAACCAACCGCAAGCTCGATGTGCAAACCTGGACCACCGCCGAAGGCGCCAAGGTGCTGTTTGTCGAAGCCCATGAACTGCCGATGTTCGACATGCGCATCCTGTTCGCCGCCGGCAGCAGCCAGGATGGCGACACACCGGGCCTGGCGCTGATGACCAACGCCATGCTCAACGAAGGCGTGCCGGGCAAGGATGTCAGCCAGATCGCCAGTGGCTTTGAGGGCCTCGGCGCCGACTTCGGCAATGGTGCCTACCGCGACATGGCGCTGGTCACCCTGCGCAGCCTCAGCGACAGCGATAAGCGCACCGCAGCCCTGGCACTGTTCGACCAGGTTATTGGCCAACCGACGTTCCCGGCAGACTCCCTGGCGCGGATCAAGAACCAGATCCTGGCCGGCTTCGAGTATCAGAAGCAGAACCCCGCCAAGCTGGCGAGCATCGAACTGTTCAAACGCCTGTACGGCGATCACCCTTACGCGCACCCGAGCGAAGGCACCCCCGAGAGTGTGCCGAAGATCACCCTGGCGCAGTTGAAGGCATTCCACGCCAAAGCCTACGCGGCGGGTAATGCTGTGATTGCGGTGGTCGGCGACCTGACTCGCGCTGAGGCCGAGGCCATGACGGCCAAAGTGTCGGCCTCGCTGCCCAAAGGGCCCGCCATGGCCAAGATCGCTCAACCGACCGAGCCAAAAGCCGGCCTGAGCCGTATCGAGTTTCCCTCCAAGCAAACCCACCTGCTGTTTGCGCAATTGGGCATCGACCGCGCCGATCCGGACTACGCAGCTCTGTCCCTGGGCAACCAGATCCTTGGCGGCGGTGGCTTCGGCACCCGCTTGATGAGCGAAGTGCGCGAGAAACGCGGCCTGACCTACGGCGTGTACTCCGGTTTCTCGCCGATGCAGGTGCGCGGCCCGTTCATGATCAACTTGCAGACCCGCGCCGAAATGAGCGGCGGCACCCTGCGCCTGGTTGAGGATGTACTGGCTGACTACCTCAAGAACGGCCCCACGCAAAAAGAACTGGACGACGCCAAGCGCGAACTGGCCGGCAGCTTCCCGCTGTCCACCGCCAGCAACGCCGATATTGTCGGGCAACTGGGCGCCATGGGTTTTTACAACCTGCCGCTGAGCTATCTGGAAGATTTCATGAAACAATCCCAGGCCCTGACCGTAGAGCAGGTCAAGGCTGCAATGAACAAACACTTGAGCGCCGACAAGATGGTCATCGTGACCGCCGGCCCGACGATTGCGCAAAAGCCACTACCGCCCCCCACTGATAAACCTGCCGAGCAGCCGCTCGGGGTTCCGGAGCATTAATGGCCAGTTCATCTCGCCCGAAAAAACCTGTCCACAACGTGCATAACGGTGTGGGCCAACTGCGCATCATTGGCGGTGAATGGGGCAGCCGCAAGCTGAGCTTCCCCGACGTCGTAGGCCTGCGCCCGACGCCGGATCGCGTGCGTGAAACCCTGTTCAACTGGCTTGCGCCATACATCGGCGGGGCCAAGGTGCTGGACCCGTTCGCCGGCAGTGGCGCGCTGTTCCTGGAGGCGCTGTCGCGTGGCGCGGCCCAGGGCCAGGCGTTGGATGCCAGTAATGTGGCGGTGTCCACCCTCAAGGAACACCTGGGCACGCTGCGTTGCACCACCGGCCAGGTGCAGACGGCCGACGCGCTGCGCTACCTGGAAACCCAGGCGGTGACTGAATACGACGTGGTGTTCCTCGACCCGCCGTTCAACCAGAACCTGCTGCCGACTGTGTGTGCTTTGCTCGAAGAGCGCCAGTGGCTGGCACCGGATGCCTGGATCTACACTGAAAGCGAGACCGCGCCGTCAACGCTCGGCCTGCCGGGCAGTTGGCGCCTGCATCGGGAGCAAAAGTCCGGACGGGTGTATTACGCGTTGTGGCATCGCCTGGTCGAAAACGCCGCTTAACCTGTGGCAGGGGAGCTTGCCACGGCGAGCTCACTGGCTACCGAGAGTTTCATGACCCCCTCTTCCGATCTGTTCAAACCCGCCTTCGGCCTCGGCAACCCTCACCTGCAAACACTGTGGGGGCCGCTGTTGCGCCCAACGACCCATATCGAACGCCAACGCGAACGTCTATGGCTGGAAGACGGCGACTTCCTCGACCTCGACTGGCATGGTCCCCATGACCTGCACGCACCGTTGGTACTGGTGCTGCATGGGCTGACCGGTTCGTCCAATTCGCCCTATGTGGCCGGCCTGCAACAAGCCCTCGCCGGCCAAGGTTGGGCCAGCGTTGCGTTGAACTGGCGCGGCTGCTCGGGCGAGCCCAACCTTCTGGCGCGCAGTTATCACTCCGGGGCCAGCGAAGACCTGGCCGCGGCGATTGCCCATCTGCGCGCCAAACGGCCACTGGCACCGCTGTATGCCGTGGGGTATTCCCTGGGCGGCAATGTGTTGCTCAAGCACTTGGGCGAAACCGGCGTGACTTCGGGGCTGCAAGGCGCGGCGGCGGTCTCGGTACCGTTTCGCCTGGACCAATGCGCTGATCGCATCGGTCTGGGGTTTTCGCGGATTTACCAGAAGCATTTCATGCGCGAGATGCTGGCGTACATTCGCGTAAAGCAACGCCAGTTTTTGCAAGATGGACGTGAGGAAGGACTGAAAACCCTGGAGGCACTGGGCTCCCTGGAGAAGATGCGCACGTTCTGGGACTTCGATGGGCGAGTGACTGCGCCGTTGCATGGCTTCTTGAGTGCTGAGGATTACTATCGCCGCGCATCCAGTCGCTACTACCTGGGCGATATCCGCACACCAATACTGATCATCCAGGCCGCCGATGATCCGTTTGTGTTTGCTCATAGCCTGCCGGAAGCGAGTGAGCTGTCGGAGTGCACCGAGTTTGAATTGCTGACAAAGGGTGGGCATGTGGGCTTTGTGGAGGGTTCACTGAAACGTCCCGGCTATTACTTGGAACGCCGCATCCCACAGTGGTTACTGACACAACGCAGTTAAAAATGTGGGAGGGGCGGTGCGACGATTCGACTTGCCCCCGATAGCGGTGGATCAGTTACAGATACTGAGACTGACACACTGCAATCGGGGGCAAACCCCCTCCCACATTTTGATTGGGTTTACAGGGCCAATTGCTCAGTCGCCTGTTGCAATTTCCCGCGCCGGATCCGTAATCCACTCACTCCACGACCCCGCATACAACTTGCCCAACGGATATCCCGCCAACGCCAGGGCAAACAGGTTATGGCATGCCGTCACCCCCGAACCGCAGTACGCCACCAACTCCTGCGGCGGGCGCCCCTGCAACTGCGCAGCAAAGCGTTGCTTGAGCTGCTCGGCCGGCAGGAAGCGCCCGTCACTGCCCAGGTTTTCATTGAATGCTGCGCACTGCGCGCCGGGAATATGCCCGGCAATCGGGTCTATGGGCTCTACTTCGCCACGAAAACGCGGCTGGGCGCGGGCGTCGATCAAGGTCAGGCCGGGCTGACCCAGGCGTTTTTGCAAATGCTCGGCATCCAGCACCAACCGATTATCCGGCGTACCAGTGAAGGTGCCCGGCTCGGTCACCGGCGCATCCAGGCTCAAGGGGAAACCGGCGCTGTGCCAGGCCTTGAGGCCACCATCGAGAATAAACACCCCATCACGCTTGCCCAGCCAGGCCAGCAGCCACCAGGCACGGGCGGCATAGGCACCGGGGCCATCGTCATACAGCACCACATCGGTGTCGGCGCTGATGCCCCAAGCTCGCAGCTGTTTGGCGAAGGTGTCCGCCGCAGGCAAAGGATGGCGGCCGGTCACACCCTTGGTCACCGGGCCACTCAGATGGCGCTCCAGGTCGGCGTATTGCGCGCCCTCGATATGCCCTTCGGTGTAGCTGCACAGGCCGTAATCCGGGTCCTCCAGGGCAAAGCGGCAATCCAGGATCACCAGCTCTGCCGACTTCTGGCGCTCGGCCAATTGCGGGGGGCTGATCAGTTGGGCAAGCGGCATGACTGACTCCTGTGAATACAAAGGGGAAAGGTCTTACTTCACTTCTTCCAGTGCCTGATTCAACGGCACGTAAAACTCTTTGAACAAAGCATCCACCGCATCCTTGGCCTGGGGCGTGACAAACCCCGCCTCCAACACCAGCACCTGGTACACCCCGCGCTTGATCGCCTCGGCGCTCAGGTGGGTGGAGTTTTCGTTGGTGGTGCACAGGAACCGCACCCAGGAGGTCAGGATGATCCAGGCATTCAGGGTCAGGGCTTCGGTTTGCACCGGGTCCATATTCAGAATGCCGGCATCGACAAACCCCTGGTAAATGGCACCGCCCTGGATCAGGCAACGCTGGGAAAACCGCCGATAGCCCGTGGCCAGTTCCGGATCGCTCTCCAGCAGATGTTCGAGGTCGCGGTGCAGGAAACGATAGCGCCACATGCCCGCCAGCACGGCTTGCAGATAAAAGCGCTTGTCCTCCACCACCATCGTGCGCCCCTGGGGCGGGCGCAGGAAACTGTCCACCAGGGCTTCATATTCGCGAAACAGCACGGCGATGATCGCCTGCTTGTTGGGGAAGTGGTAGTACAGGTTGCCCGGAGAAATCTCCATATGGGCGGCGATATGGTTGGTGCTGACACTGCGCTCGCCCTGCTGGTTAAAAAGCTCCAGGCTGGTTTGCACAATGCGCTCGCTGGTCTTTACTCGTGGTGCCATGGGGGATCAGCTTCCAAACACGGGATGGGGCATCTTACGGCCTATGCCGGCCAGGTTAAATCTGGATGTTACTGCAATGTTATTTGACAATTTAGAGCAATGACTCTAAAAATCCAGGCAGACCTATAACAATCGGGAACTGCGCCATGTCTGCCAACGTTGCCTACCTGCAAGATGCCCAGGCCTTGGACCACCTCCAGGAGCTGTTCGAAGCCCAGCGTCGCGCCTACGCCGCCAACCCGATGCCACCGGCTGCGCAACGCCAACAATGGCTCAAGGCCCTGCGCGATGTGCTCAGCGACGAACGCCAGGCGCTGATCACTGCGATCAGCCAGGACTTCAGCCATCGCAGCGCAGACGAAACCCTGTTCGCCGAATTGATGCCCAGCCTGCATGGCATTCACTATGCCAGCAAACACCTCAAGAGCTGGATGAAACCCTCCCGCCGCGCTGTAGGCATTGCCTTCCAGCCCGCCTCGGCCAAAGTCATTTATCAACCGTTGGGCGTCGTCGGCGTCATCGTGCCGTGGAACTACCCGTTGTATCTGGCTATCGGCCCGTTGGTCGGGGCTTTGGCCGCCGGCAACCGGGTGATGCTCAAGCTCAGCGAGTCCACACCGGCCACCGGCGAACTGCTCAAGGCGCTGCTGGCCAGGATCTTTCCCGAGGACCTGGTGTGCGTGGTGCTGGGCGAAGCCGAAGTGGGCATGGCGTTTTCCAAATTGCGCTTCGATCACCTGCTGTTTACCGGTGCCACCAGCATTGGTAAACACGTGATGCGTGCGGCGGCCGAAAACCTCACGCCGGTCACCCTGGAACTGGGCGGCAAGTCGCCAGCCATCGTCTCGGCCGATGTACCGCTCAAGGACGCCGCCGAGCGCATCGCCTTCGGCAAAGCCTTGAATGCCGGGCAAACCTGTGTGGCGCCAGACTATGTGCTGGTGCCGGAGGACCGCGTCGCAGGGTTTGTCGAGGCGTATTCCAAGGCCGTACGTGGGTTTTATCCGACCCTGGCCGACAACCCGGACTACACCGCCATCATCAACGAGCGGCAACTGGCCCGGCTCAATGCCTACGCCAAGGACGCTACCGACAAGGGCGCCACCCTGGTCCCACTGTACGAGCAAGGCCAGGCTCGACGTATGGCCCACAGCCTGCTGCTGAATGTCAGCGACGACATGACAGTCATGCAGGACGAGATTTTCGGCCCGCTCTTGCCCATCGTGCCGTATCGCGGCCTTGACCAAGCCTTTGCCTACATCAACCAGCGTCCACGCCCACTGGCCCTGTACTACTTCGGCTACAACAAGAACGAGCAGGAGCGTGTGCTTCACGAAACCCATTCCGGCGGCGTATGCCTGAACGACACCTTGCTGCACGTTGCCCAGGACGACATGCCTTTTGGTGGCATCGGCCCGTCGGGCATGGGCCATTACCACGGCCATGAAGGCTTCCTGACATTCAGCAAGGCCAAGGGCGTGCTGGTTAAACAGCGCCTGAACGCGGCGAAGTTGATCTACCCCCCTTACGGCAAATCGATTCAGAAATTGATCCAGAAGTTGTTTATCCGCTGATAACCGTCACCTTCAGGACGATAAAAACAATGAACCCCAGCCTGAACGATTCACCCGCACTGTCTCGGCGCGGCGTCTTGAAAATCGGCCTGTGCGCCAGCGCTTTCCTCGCCACCGCCGGGCTTGGCGCCAGTCTCAGCGGTTGCTCCAGCAGTACGCCGGCCAGCGGCTTCGCGATGTTGCGCGCCAGTGATTTGCCGTTCTTGCGCGCGGTGATCCCAGTGCTGCTGGAGGGTGCGGCCAGCGCCGAGACAGTGGTCGCAGGCATTGAAGACACCCTGAAAAAACTCGACTACAGCCTGCAAAACTTGTCGCCGGAGATGTTCAAGCTCACCCAGCAGTTATTCGACGTGCTGGGCATGGGCATCACCCGCGGCCCGCTGACCGGTATCTGGGGCAGTTGGGAAAATGCCAGCAGCGAGCAGATCCGCAACTTCCTGCACCGCTGGGAAAACAGCTACCTGAACCTGCTGCGCATGGGACAGGGCTCGCTGCTCAAGTTGGTGATCATGGCCTGGTATTTTCGGCCCGCCTCCTGGGCCCATTGCGGTTATCCCGGCCCACCGAAGATCTGATTCGCATCCCTCACAATAAAAACCAGAGACGACCCTGATGCCCGTACCCGATCTGTTCCGTGATGGCCTGGCCCGTGGCTGGAAAACCCACAATGGTGCCGCCCTCGACAACGACCTGACCCTGGAAGCCGATGTAGCCATTATTGGCAGCGGTGCCGGTGGTGGCACCACCGCAGAGATCCTCAGCGCCGCTGGCTACAAGGTGTTGCTGATCGAAGAGGGCCCACTCAAGACCAGCAGTGACTTCAAGCTGCTCGAAGACGAAGCCTACGCCAGCCTCTACCAGGAAGGCATCGGCCGCATGAGCAAGGACGGCGCCATCACCATCCTGCAAGGCCGGGCGGTGGGCGGCACCACCTTGATCAACTGGACCTCCAGCTTTCGTACCCCCGACGCCACCCTCGCCCACTGGGCCAGCGAATACGCGGTGAAGGGCCACAGCAGCGCCGAGATGGCGCCCTGGTTCGAAAAAATGGAACAGCGCCTGGGCATCGCACCCTGGGCGCTTCCACCGAATGCCAACAACGATGTGATCCGCAAAGGCTGCGAAAAGCTTGGCTACAGCTGGCATGTGATCCCGCGCAATGTGCGCGGCTGCTTCAACCTGGGTTATTGCGGCATGGGTTGCCCGGTGAACGCCAAACAATCGATGCTGGTGACGACTATCCCCTCCACCCTGGAGAAAGGCGGCGAACTGCTGTACCTCGCCCGCGCCGAGCAGCTCAAATACAGCGGCGACACCATCAGCAGCCTGGAATGCGTGGCCATGGACGAGCGCTGCGTGGCGCCGACCGGGCGCAAGATCACCGTAAAAGCCAGGCATTACGTGCTGTCGGGCGGCGGTATCAATAGCCCGGCCCTGCTGATGCGCTCGGACGCGCCCGACCCGCATTCGCGGCTGGGCAAGCGGACCTTCTTGCACCTAGTCAACTTCTCGGCGGGGCTGTTCGACGAAGTGATCAACCCGTTCTACGGTGCGCCGCAATCGATTTACTCCGACCATTTCCAATGGCAGGACGGCACTACCGGCAAAATGTCCTACAAGCTCGAAGCGCCACCCTTACACCCAGGATTGGCCAGCACCTTGTTTGGCGGTTACGGCAAACAGAACGCGTTGGACATGAACCAACTGCCTCACACCCACGCCATGCTCGCCCTGCTGCGCGACGGCTTTCACCCCGACAGCCCGGGCGGCAGCGTGGATTTACGCGGCGATGGCACACCCGTGCTCGATTATCAGGTTTCGCCCTACGCCTGGGACGGCCTGCGCCGGGCCTTCCACAGCATGGCCGAGATTCAGTTCGCGGCAGGGGCCAAATCGGTCAAGCCTTTGCATCACGACGCACGGTACGTGAACAGCCTGGCCGAAGCGCGCAGCATGATTGACGGTTTGAACCTGGAGTTGCACCGCACAACCCTTGGCAGCGCCCATGTGATGGGCGGCTGTGCCATGGGCGAAGATCCGAAGCATGCGGTAACCGACAGCCTCGGTCGCCACCACCAACTGCGTAACCTGTCTATTCATGACGGCTCGCTGTTTCCTACCAGCATCGGGGCAAATCCCCAGTTGTCGGTGTATGGATTGAGCGCCCAACTGGCGTCAGCCTTGGCCGAACGTCTGAAAACAGCGTGAAAAACCGTTCGATTCACGGCATTTATCTACGTAAGTCGACTTGGCCGACCGGGATGGCTGCGATACCATCCGGTTCCCCAACGGACTCCGCCAGGACGACGCGATGAACCGAGTGTTGTACCCAGGTACCTTCGACCCGATTACCAAAGGCCATGGCGATCTGGTCGAACGCGCCTCTCGCCTGTTCGACCATGTGATCATCGCGGTCGCAGCCAGCCCCAAGAAAAACCCGCTGTTTCCCCTGGAACAACGTGTGGAGCTGGCGCAAGAGGTCACCAAGCACCTGCCGAATGTGGAAGTAGTGGGCTTTTCGACATTGCTGGCGCATTTCGCCAAGGAGCAGAACGCCAATGTGTTCTTGCGCGGCTTGCGGGCGGTGTCGGATTTCGAATACGAATTCCAACTGGCCAACATGAACCGCCAACTGGCGCCGGACGTGGAAAGCCTGTTCCTCACGCCGTCGGAGCGTTATTCGTTCATTTCCTCGACGTTAGTTCGTGAAATTGCTGCTTTGGGCGGAGATATCACCAAGTTCGTGCATCCTGCCGTGGCGGACGCACTGACATTGCGCTTCAAGAAGTAAGACCGCTCAATCGGTGCCTGCTCGCACTGCGGGCGCCAATGCGGCACAATTGCGCGCATTAGTTTTCAGATGCCTTGGCAGAGTGCCCTGGCAGGAGTTTCCATGTCCCTGATCATCACCGACGATTGCATCAACTGCGACGTCTGCGAACCCGAGTGCCCGAACGCCGCCATTTCCCAGGGCGAAGAGATCTACGTGATCGACCCCAACCTGTGCACCCAGTGCGTCGGCCACTACGACGAACCGCAGTGCCAGCAGGTTTGCCCGGTTGATTGCATTCCGCTGGATGAAGCGCACCCGGAGACTGAAGAGCAGTTGATGGAGAAGTACCGCAAGATTACCGGTAAGGCCTGAGTTTTTTAGTGCCTGTGAGGGCCTCATCGGGGGCAAGCCCCCTCCCACATTTTGAATGTGTTCACAAATCAAAGTGTGGGAGGGGGCTTGCCCCCGATGACAATCTCAGCCATCACAAAGCTATCAGCTCTGACACTTGGGGCAAAACACACTCGCCCGCTGCCCCAGCACCACATTGCGCAACTCGCTCCCGCAGACCTTGCACGCCTCGCCGCCACGGCCATACACGAACAGTTCCTGCTGGAAATACCCCGGCTGCCCATCACCGCCGATAAAGTCGCGCAGCGTGGTGCCGCCCCGCTCGATAGCGGCGGCCAGCACCCGTTTGATCTCAATCGCCAGCTTCAAATAGCGCCCGCGTGAAATGCCACCGGCGGCACGCCGCGGGTCAATACCCGCCGCAAACAGCGCTTCCGTCGCATAGATATTGCCCACGCCCACCACCACCGCGTTGTCCATGATGAACGGCTTCACCGCCATCGACTTGCCGCGTGACAGCTGGAACAAACGCTCGCCATCAAACAGCTCGGTCAACGGCTCCGGGCCCAGACGCAGCAGCAGCTCGTGGTTGTGCGGATCCTGGCTCCAGAGCATCGCGCCGAAACGCCGAGGGTCGGTGTAGCGCAGGGCCATCCCCGACTCCAACTCGATATCCACATGTTCATGCTTGGCCGCGGGCATACCGACCTCAACCAGACGCAGGTTGCCCGACATACCCAAGTGACTGATCAAGGTGCCCACTTCGGCATTGATCAACAGGTACTTGGCCCGCCGTTCCACCAGCACGATGCGCTGCCCGGACAGGCGCACATCCAGGTCTTCCGGGATCGGCCAGCGCAGGCGCCGCTCACGCACCACCACGCGACTGACGCGTTGGCCTTCCAGGTGCGGGGCAATGCCGCGTCGGGTGGTTTCGACTTCAGGTAACTCGGGCATGTGTACCTCTTGAATGACTGTTCAGTGCGCACCCAGTTCGCGGATCGACAACTTCAGGCTTTCGAAGTCGTAATCCGACAGGCCCACGTAATCCAGCACCAGATGGCCAATCGCGTTCCACTCATGGTCCACGGCCTGGTTACCCAGCACGCGACAGGACGAACAGATATGCTCAGCCATCTTCAAAATCGCCAGCAGGTTTTTAAGCTGCGGATTGCGCGACGTCTCATCGCTGAAAATCGCCAGGGCGTTGTGGTGATTGGCGATGGCATCGGTGACATGCTCCGGCAGGCGCCAGGACTTGGCGGTGTAGTAGCCGACCACTGCATGGTTGGTGTGGAACGCGTTGTTTTCGGTGTCGACCACGCGGCGCTCGGGGCCGGCGCTGGCATAAGCCTGCTCCAGCACTGCCATATAGTTGGGGAAACGCTTGAGCATCAGCGGCACGCCGCAATCGTGGAACAGGCCCAATGCATACGCTTCATCGACGGCCTGGGAACCAGTACGCTTGGCCAGGGTGAGACAGGTCATGGCCACATCCTGGGCGGTGTCCCAGAAGCGGTTGAGGGTGACGATGGTGTCGTCGCTCATCTCGCCCTTGATCGACAAGGCATTGATCAGGTTGATGACCGACCGGCTGCCCAGCAGGTTAACTGCACGCTGGATCGAGGCGATCTTGTTGCTCAAGCCGTAATACGACGAGTTGACGATCTTGAGCAGCGCACCAGACAAGCCCGGGTCCTGGGAGATCAACCGTGCGATCACTTCCAGGTCCGGGTCGGGCATGTACTGCTCCATCTGCAAATCCACCATGATTTGCGGTTGGGGCGGCACGCTGATGCCTTGCAGGGCCTGTTGAATCTGCTCGGCGGAAAGCTCTTGGGACATAAATACACACTCTGGACTAGGCGCGAATTCTACCCCTTATGCAGCCGTGACCGACACCCAAAAACCCAAACTGAAACCCGATCAAATGTGGGAGCTGGCTTGCCTGCGATAGCATCACCACCGTACGTCTGATACACCGCACCGCCCGCATCGCAGGCAAGCCAGCTCCCACATGAAAGAGTGCGCAAAGGGTATACTCCCGCTCTTTTTTCCGGAGCGACGTCATGTCCCTGCCAAGCCTGCGTCTCAAAGCCAACGCCGATCGTCGTTTGCGCAACGGCCACCTGTGGGTCTACAGCAACGAAATCGACGTGGCCGCCACCCCACTTCACGGCTTCCAGGCAGGCGACCAGGCTATCCTGGAAGCAGCCGGCGGCAAGACCCTGGGCATCGTGGCCATGAGCCCGAACAACCTGATCTGCGCCCGCCTGCTGTCGCGCGACATCAAGTTGCCGCTGGACAAGTCGCTGCTGGTGCACCGCCTCAACGTCGCGCTGTCCCTGCGTGATCGCCTGTTCGACAAGCCGTTCTACCGCCTGGTCTACGGTGATTCCGACCTGCTGCCGGGCCTGGTGGTTGACCGTTTCGGCGACATCCTGGTGGTGCAGATCGCTTCGGCGACCATGGAAGCGCATAAAGAAGACGTGATCGCGGCCCTCACCCAGGTGCTCAAGCCCAGCGGCATCCTGTTCAAGAATGACTCCGCCGCACGCGACGCCGAGGGCCTCAACCGCTACGTCGAAACGGTTTTCGGCCTGGTGCCGGAGTGGGTGGCGCTGGAAGAGAACGGCGTGAAATTCGAAGCCCCGGTGATCCAGGGCCAGAAAACCGGCTGGTTCTACGACCACCGCATGAACCGCGCCCGCCTGGCCCCGTATGCCAAAGGCAAGCGCGTGCTCGACCTGTACAGCTACATCGGCGGCTGGGGCGTGCAAGCTGCAGCCTTTGGCGCCAGTGAAGTGTTCTGCGTCGACGCTTCGGCCTTCGCCCTCGACGGCGTAGAGCGCAACGCCGCGCTGAACGGCTTTGCCGAGAAGATGACCTGCATCGAAGGCGACGTCTTTGAAGCGTTGAAAGAACTGAAAGCCAGCGAAGAGCGCTTCGACGTGATCGTCGCCGATCCACCGGCCTTCATCAAACGCAAAAAAGACATGAAGAATGGCGAAGGCGCCTACCGCCGCCTCAACGAGCAAGCCATGCGCCTGCTCAGCAAGGACGGCATCCTGGTCAGCGCTTCGTGCTCGATGCACCTGCCGGAAGACGATCTGCAAAACATCCTGCTGACCAGCGCCCGTCACCTGGATCGCAATATCCAGATGCTCGAACGCGGCGGCCAGGGCCCGGACCACCCGGTGCATCCGGCGATTGTCGAGACGCGGTATATCAAGAGCATTACTTGTCGCTTGCTGCCTAATAGCTGACAGCGGGATGCTCCCCGTAGGAACAGTCAACGACTGATCCTACGGGCCTTTCAGCTGTTTCCCACTGCCATTTCCATTGACTTCCCTTGCCGTCACACCGACTCTCCTCCCCCCAGCAAGGAAGGATAGAGCGGTCCGGTTGATGCCTATTAGTACAGCCACACCAAACAAGTCATATTTCATCGTACTGTTGATGACCATGACCCTGCTCGCAGTCTTCCCCCTCGACGTAGTCCTGCCATCCTTTCCCGCCCTCTCCAATCACTTTGGCCACACGCCTTCAGAAATCGCCCAGTCCGTCAGTATTTTTGCCATTGGCCTGGCCGTCTCGTTACTGCTGATAGGCCCGTTGTCTGACATGTTCGGCCGCAAAAAACTGCTGCTGGCAGGTATTGCCTTATCGGCGCTGGGTGCAGCCGGTTGTTTGCTGGCCCCGGATTTCAATTGGTTTATCGGCTCTCGCGTGGTTCAGGCCGTAGGGTGCGGGGCGTTTGCCCTGTCGCAGGCGCTTATCCAGGACTTGTTTACAGGACGGGAGCTGCAACGAATTCGAATCTGGATGACCACCGCCGGCGGAGTGTTCATCTCAAGCTCGCCACTGATGGGCACCTGGCTGCAAATTTATGGCGGATGGCAGGCGAGTTTTTACGTGTTTATCGTGTTAGCCACAGTGGTGTGGCTCTGGTCCGCACGCCTGCTGCACGACTCGCGCAGCAGCCATCGCCCTTCACCGCTACAGTTCTTCAACGGCTATTGGCTGCTGTTTTCCGACCTCCGTTTCGTCAGCTATTGGTTGATTTCCGCCCTGGCCTTTGCCTGCCATTTCTCGTTTATCGTGATGTCGCCCCTGATCTTCATGGAGCGCTTGAACCTGTCGACGTATCAATTCGCCTGGGCATTGCTGCTATATGGCACGGCCTACGTCTGCGGCGGAGTGATTGCCAGTATCCTGCATCGCAAAATGGACGCCGACCGGCAAATCAACACTGGCCTGTTGCTGATCACTGTTTCAGGTCTGGTCATGCTCTGGCTGGCCTGGCAGTTCGGCCTGTCGGCCGCCACGGTGCTGATCCCGATGTTGATCTGCACAGCCGGCACCACCATCTGTCGACCCATCGCCAACTCCAAGGCCATGAGCCTCTACCCGCAACTGGCTGGCACGGCGACCTCTGCCGGTAGCTTGCTGATTTTCATGTGCGGCGGCCTGATCAGCCTGGTGATCAACCTGGCCACCGCCAACCTGACCACCGCGCTAGCCCTGTGCTTTCTAACCCTGAGTGCCGCCGGGCTCGCCCTGAATGCGCAGATCAAGCAGCGCCCACATGTCCTGTAGCGGCTATCTTCAAGGTTACGGCCATTCCCTCCAGCCGCCAGCGGTGTAGAATCGGCCCTATTCATCGCCAGTCATCCCCCGGCGGGTTTATGAGCTCGAGGCCCAAGCAAGCGGCGATCCCGCGATGCGAGTGGCAACTTCCGGACACACGGCCATTTTTCGGGTGTTCCAGTCGTCAATTAGAAGCTCACTCCCCTTTGCACCTGATTAATAAGTGATTAGCCGCCCGGAGTGCTCCATGCCAGATTACCGCTCGAAAACATCCACCCACGGCCGCAACATGGCCGGCGCCCGCGCACTGTGGCGTGCCACGGGGATGAAGGATGACGACTTCAAGAAGCCGATCATCGCGATTGCCAACTCCTTTACCCAGTTCGTACCGGGCCATGTCCACCTCAAGGACCTGGGCCAACTGGTCGCCCGCGAGATCGAACGGGCCGGCGGCGTGGCCAAGGAATTCAACACCATTGCCGTGGACGACGGCATCGCCATGGGCCATGACGGCATGCTGTATTCCCTGCCGAGCCGCGAGATCATCGCCGACTCCGTGGAGTACATGGTCAACGCCCACTGCGCCGACGCCATCGTGTGCATCTCCAACTGCGACAAGATCACCCCCGGCATGTTGATGGCTGCCTTGCGCCTGAACATCCCGGTGATCTTCGTCTCCGGCGGCCCGATGGAAGCCGGCAAGACCAAGCTCGCGTCCCACGGACTCGACCTGGTTGACGCCATGGTGATCGCCGCCGATTCCAGCGCTTCTGACGAGAAGGTCGCGGAATACGAGCGCAGCGCCTGCCCGACCTGCGGTTCGTGCTCCGGCATGTTCACCGCCAACTCGATGAACTGCCTGGTAGAAGCCTTAGGTCTCGCCTTGCCGGGTAACGGTTCCACACTGGCCACCCACAGCGACCGCGAGCAACTGTTCCTGCAGGCCGGCCGCACCATCGTCGAGCTGTGCAAACGCTATTACACCGAGAACGATGAGTCGGTGCTGCCGCGCAACATCGCCAACTTCAAGGCGTTCGAGAACGCCATGACCCTGGACATCGCCATGGGCGGTTCCACCAATACCATCCTGCACTTGCTGGCCGCCGCCCAGGAAGCCGAGATCGACTTCGACCTGCGCGATATCGACCGCCTGTCCCGCCATGTGCCGCAACTGTGCAAGGTCGCGCCGAACATCCAGAAGTACCACATGGAAGACGTGCACCGCGCCGGCGGGATCTTCTCGATCCTCGGTTCCCTGGCCCGTGGCGGCCTGCTGCACACTGACCTGCCGACCGTGCACAGCAAGTCGATCGCCGAAGGCATCGCCAAATGGGACATCACCCAGACTGACGACGAAGCCGTGCACACCTTCTTCAAGGCCGGCCCGGCCGGCATCCCGACCCAGACCGCATTCAGCCAGTCGACCCGTTGGGACACTCTGGACGCCGACCGTGAAAACGGCTGTATCCGCAGTGTCGAGCACGCCTACTCCCAGGAAGGCGGCCTGGCCGTGCTGTACGGCAACATTGCCCTCGACGGCTGCGTAGTGAAAACCGCGGGTGTGGATGAGTCCATCCACGTCTTCGAAGGCCGCGCCAAGATCTACGAAAGCCAGGACAGCTCGGTACGCGGCATCCTCGCTGACGAAGTCAAGGAAGGCGACATCGTAATCATCCGCTACGAAGGCCCCAAAGGCGGCCCGGGTATGCAGGAGATGCTCTACCCCACGTCCTACCTGAAATCCAAAGGTCTGGGCAAAGCCTGCGCGCTGCTGACCGACGGGCGTTTCTCTGGCGGCACCTCGGGCCTGTCCATCGGCCACGCTTCCCCGGAAGCCGCTGCCGGTGGCGCGATTGGCCTGGTGCAGGATGGTGACAAGGTGCTGATCGACATTCCGAACCGCTCGATCAACCTGTTGATCAGCGATGAAGAACTGGCGGCACGCCGGGTTGAGCAGGACAAAAAGGGTTGGAAGCCGGTAGAAAAACGCCCGCGGAAAGTCACTACTGCGTTGAAGGCTTACGCATTGTTGGCCACCAGTGCCGACAAGGGTGCTGTACGTAACAAGGCAATGCTCGACGGCCTGTAAGCCCCGCGCATCAAAATGCCCCGCCAGATGCGGGGCATTTTTTTGCCTGGAGATAACCCTAGGAACAATGAAAGTCAAAATGTGGGAGGGGGCTTGCCCCGATGACGGTATTTCAGTTAGTCAATTTGTAGCTGACTCACCGCTATCGGGGGCAAGCCCCCTCCCACATTTTTGACCGCATTCAGTCTGTTATTGAATGTCCTCGGGCTTAACGATCACCCAGTTCTTGTCCGCAGTCACCGGCAGCCCTTCCTTGGCCTGCGCCGCCGCGTGCTTGGCGATCATGCCGTTAAGCTGGGTCATGTATTTGTCTTTACGGTTGATCCACAAATGGATGCCACCCTTGGCCACATCCACATCGTGGAACAGCATGTAACCATCGCTGGTCGGGGTATCACCGCCGACGATCACCGGCTTTTTCCACTCGTCGATGTAGGTGAGGATCGCCGCGTGCTTGCCGGCCATCCAGGTCGCCGGGGTCCACAGATAGGGCGTCAGCTCCAGGCCGAGGTTGGCCTTCTCGTCATATTTACCCGCGGTGATCTGCTTGCGTGCGGTGGTCAACTCGCCGGTCTTGCGGTCCTTGAGCATCGTGGTCACGCCGATGACGTTCTCGGGCTTTACGTTGTAGCCGTACTTCGGATCGGCCGCGACCATGCGCACCAGTTCCTCGGACGCGGCGGTCATCACATACACCTCGATGCCGTTTTCCATCAGTTTGTTGTAGAGCTCGGCCTGGCCAGTGAAGACTTTCGGTGGCTGTATCTCGGTTTTTTTCACCACGTCGCCTTCAAAATAGCTGACGGGTACGGGCTTGCCGGAGGCCATCAGCTCGTCGACCTGCACCTTGAGTTCCTTGAGGGTGAAGCCGGAAAAAATCTGCGCAACCCAAGGGTAGCAGACCATGTCGTCGACTTCGCACAGGCGGTAGTAGTAGCTGAACAGACTTTCCTTATGGTCGGCGGTGTCTTTGAAGGGGATAAGCTTGAGCGATGGGTCCATGGTTTCGCGGGTGATCAGGCCCTTGTTTTCCATGTACGGCAGCAGCGACTCTTCAAGGTCGTAGCGGTAGCTGGTGTTGTCCATGTCGAACACCGCATAGTTACCCTTGTTGGCGTTGGCGGCGATCATTTCGTTGAGTTGCTTGGCGGCCGGTGCCGGCCAATGTTTCAACTCGGTGGCGGCAAACGCCTGGCTGGCGAGTCCGAGGCAAAAGGCTGCGGATAAGAGTAGTTTCGGCGCGAGCTTCATAGGCGTTGTCTCCCTCAAGTGAAAGACATCGACGCTAACAAATCGGTATGACAGTTAGCGTCCGGGCACGACCGCTGACGTCGTGATTGCGCCAAGGGCATACGCCTGAGCGCCAAGCGCTTATTCCAAAAACGACAGTCACCATTCCATATTGGTATTAAATCAATATATTTCAAGCTGTTAGGCTTCCCGGTTCGCAATCGCAGGCTCACGCGATTGGCTGCCTTCTCAACGGAGCTTCAATGAATCTGCCCCTGATTCTCAATTTATTGGTGTTCGTGGCCCTCTTGCTGGGCCTGGCACAAACCCGTCGGACTAACTGGAGCCTGGCCAAGAAGGTCCTGTTCGCTTTGGTTCTGGGCGTGCTGTTCGGTGCGGCCTTGCACACCATCTATGGCGACGGCAATCCAGTGCTCAAAGCCTCCATCGGCTGGTTTGATCTGGTCGGCAATGGCTATGTGCAGTTGCTGCAAATGATCGTGATCCCGCTGGTGTTCGCTTCGATCCTCAGTGCCGTGGCGCGCCTGCATAACGCCTCGTCCCTGGGCAAGATCAGCTTCCTGACCATCGGCACGCTGTTGTTTACCACGGCCATCGCGGCGCTGATCGGCATCGGCCTGACCAACCTGTTCGGCCTCACCGCCGAGGGCCTGGTGGCCGGCACCCAGGAAATGGCGCGCCTGCAAGTGATCCAGAGTGATTACGCAGGCAAGGTCGCCGACCTGAATATCCCGCAGTTGCTGCTGTCGTTCGTGCCGGCCAACCCGTTCGCCGACCTGGCCCGGGCCAAGCCGACGTCGATCATCAGCGTGGTGATTTTTGCCGCGTTCCTCGGGGTAGCCGCGCTGCAACTGCTCAAGGATGATGTGGAAAAGGGCCAGAAGGTCATCAACGCCATCGACACCCTGCAAGCCTGGGTGATGCGCCTGGTGCGCCTGGTGATGAAGCTGACCCCGTACGGCGTGTTGGCGCTGATGACCAAGGTGGTCGCCGGTTCCAACCTGCAAGACATCATCAAGCTGGGCAGTTTCGTGGTGGTGTCGTACCTGGCCCTGGGCCTGATGTTTGTGGTGCACGGCCTGCTGCTGTCGTTGGCCGGGATCAACCCGCTGCGCTTTTTCCGCAAGGTGTGGCCGGTACTGACCTTTGCCTTCACCAGCCGCTCCAGCGCCGCCTCGATCCCCTTGAGTATTGAAGCGCAGACCCGCCGCCTGGGTATCCCCCAGTCGATCGCCGGTTTCGCCGCTTCGTTTGGCGCGACCATCGGCCAGAACGGTTGCGCCGGTCTTTACCCGGCGATGTTGGCGGTGATGGTCGCACCGACCGTAGGCATCAACCCGTTGGATCCACTGTGGATCGCGACCCTGGTGGCGATTGTGACCTTGAGTTCGGCGGGCGTCGCCGGTGTGGGCGGTGGTGCGACCTTTGCCGCGCTGATCGTACTGCCGGCCATGGGCTTGCCGGTGTCACTGGTGGCGTTGCTGATTTCGGTGGAACCACTGATCGACATGGGCCGTACAGCGTTGAACGTGAATGGTTCGATGACGGCGGGGGCGATTACCAGCCAGATCATGGGGCAGACGGATAAAGCGTTGCTGGATGCCGATGAGCATGCCGAGTTAGCGCAGGTCTGATAGACCGCTATCGCAGGCAAGCCAGCTCCCACATTTGAATGTATTCACACATCAAAATGTGGGAGCTGGCTTGCCTGCGATGCTTTTAGGCTTTTTCCCACACTTCGAAGTTGTAGGCCGGTTTATCACCTTCGGCCGGATTCTCGACATTCGACACCAGCTTCCACTGGTTCCTATCAAACTCTGGAAACCACGCATCCCCTTCCGGGCTCAGCGCCACCCGCGTCAGGTACAGGCGATCGGCCTGCTGCAGTCCCTGCGCATACAACTGCGCACCGCCGATCAACATCAGCTCGTCCACGCCTTGGGCCTTGGCCCACTCCTCGGCACGCTCCACCGCTGCTTCCAATGACGGAAAAACTTGCGCACCTTCAAGCGTCAGATCGGTCTGACGGCTGACCACTATGTTCAAGCGCCCTGGCAGCGGTCGACCCAGGGAATCCCAGGTCTTGCGCCCCATGATGATCGGCTTGCCGAGCGTGGTGGCCTTGAAATACTTGAAATCCCCCGGCAAATGCCAGGGCATGCTGTTGTCGACGCCGATCACGCGGTTTTCACCGAGGGCTGCGATCAGGCTTAAAGGGAGAGTTTTTTTCATGGCGACGAGAATACCAGAGCCGCGAGTCAGCGGTTATGCTCCACCTTCACTGAAACAACAGGATGGCGCGTGACTGCACTGACTCCTCTGCACACACTCTGGCTGACAGAAGCCGTGCGCCTGCGTGAAGAACACGCCGGCCCCCTGGAAGACCTGGAAGCCAACCGCCTGGCCCGCACGGCCGGGGGCGACCTGTCGACGCGTATTACCCAACGCGCCTTGCACCTGGCCGAGCGCGATGGCCTGACCGGTGCCCTCACGCGCTGGCTGCAAGGCGCGCGCCTGGCGCTGATCTTACTGGCGGTCGTGGCCGTGATCAGTGGCGCCGGCCTGGCATTCGCTGCGCTGGGCAATGGCCTGACGCCGGTGAACGTGTTCTGGGCCCTGGGCAGCCTGCTCGGGTTGAACCTGATCCTGCTGGTCAGTTGGGCCCTGGGGCTGCTGTTTGCTGGCGAACACAGCGCCAGCCTTGGGCGCCTGTGGTTATGGCTCAGCGAGAAACTGGCGCGTGACGCCAAAGCCGCACAATTGGCGCCAGCGTTGCTGCTGTTGTTGCAACGGCAAAAACTCAATCGCTGGGCGGTGGGTGTGTTGGTCAACAGCCTGTGGCTGCTGGCGTTGCTCAGCGCCATGGTGATCCTGCTGACCCTGCTCGCCACCCGTCGTTACGGCTTTGTGTGGGAAACCACCATTCTCGGCGCCGACACGTTTGTCGCCGTGACCCAGGCCCTCGGCAGCCTGCCCGCTTTGCTGGGTTTCAATGTGCCAACCGTCGACATGATCCGCGCCAGCGGTGATTCAGCCCTGAATATCGAAAACGCCCGCCAAGCCTGGGCCGCCTGGCTGGTGGGCGTGTTGCTGGTCTACGGCCTGCTGCCCCGATTGATCCTCGCCCTGTTCTGCCTGTGGCGCTGGAAAATCGGGCGTGCGGCGTTGCGCCTGGACCTCAACCTGCAAGGCTACGCCCAACTGCGCGAACGCCTGATGCCTAGCAGCGAACGGCTTGGGGTCAACGATGCCGCGCCCGAACAGCTGCACCACGTCAGCGGCGGCGTCAGCGAGATGGACAGCGACGGCGCCTTGCTGGTGGCCATCGAACTCGACGATCACCACCCGTGGCCACCCAAACTGCCCAGCAACGTTAAAAACGCCGGCATCCTCGACAGCCGTGAATCGCGGAACAAGCTGCTGGAACAACTCAGCCGTTTCCCGCCCGCACGTCTGGTCATCGTCTGCGACCCGCGCCGCTCGCCGGACCGTGGCAGCCTGGCGTTGATCGCCGAACTGGCGCGCAGCGCCACCGCCACCCGTGTATGGCTGCTGCAAGCGCCGCCCGGCCAGGCGCTGGACGCCGAACGCCTGGGTGACTGGCACACCGCACTGCAACAACTTGAGCTGCCGTTTGCCGATTGCGCACCGCTGAACTGGCTGGAGACCGGGCATGACTAAACCGCTGAAACTCGCCGTGGTCGGCCACACCAATGTCGGCAAGACCTCACTGCTGCGCACCCTCACCCGTGACGTGGGCTTCGGCGAAGTCTCCCATCGCCCCAGCACCACGCGGCATGTCGAAGGCGCGCGCTTGTCGGTGGATGGCGAAGCCTTGCTGGAGCTGTACGACACGCCCGGCCTGGAAGACGCCATCGCCCTGCTCGACTATCTGGAGCGCCTGGATCGCCCCGGTGAACGCCTGGACGGTCCCGCTCGCCTGGCGCGTTTTCTGGAGGGCAGCGAAGCGCGCCAGCGTTTCGAACAGGAAGCCAAGGTGTTACGCCAATTGCTGGCCTCGGACGCCGGCCTGTATGTGATCGACGCCCGCGAGCCGGTGCTGGCCAAGTACCGCGATGAGCTGCAAGTGCTGGCCAGTTGCGGCAAACCCTTGTTGCCGGTGCTCAACTTCGTCACCAGCAGCGACCAGCGCGAGCCGGACTGGCGCGAAGCCCTGGCCCGCCTCGGCCTGCACGCGCTGGTGCGCTTCGACAGCGTGGCGCCGCCGGAAGACGGTGAACGTCGCCTGTATGAAAGCCTGGCCCTGCTGCTGGAAAACTCCCGCCCGCAGTTGGAACGCCTGATCCTCGATCAAGAGGCCCAACGCCAGGCCCGCCAGCAAAGCGCCGCACGCTTGATCGCCGAACTGCTGATCGACTGCGCGGCCTGCCGTCGCAGCGTCGTCACCGAAGATGAACAGCAAGCCATCGGCGATCTGCGCAAAGCGGTGCGCCAACGGGAACAAAAGTGTGTTGAAGCCCTGCTCAAACTGTTCGGCTTTCGCCCACAAGATGCCGCCGCCAGCGACCTGCCATTGCTCGACGGTCGCTGGGGCGATGACTTGTTCAACCCCGAAACCCTCAAGCAACTTGGCGTACGGGTCGGTGGCGGAATCGCCGCCGGTGCCGCTGCCGGTGCTGGCGTGGACCTCCTGGTCGGCGGCCTGACCCTTGGCGCTGCGGCACTGGCCGGCGCTATCGCCGGTGGCGCCCTGCAAACCGCACGCAGCTACGGCAGCCGCCTGCTGGGCAAGATCAAAGGCCAACGCGAGCTGACCGTCGACGACAGCGTGCTGCGCCTGCTCGCCTTGCGCCAACGTCAGTTGCTCAAGGCCCTTAGTCTGCGCGGGCATGCGGCGATGCATAGCATCAAGGTCGACACGCCCCAGGACAAAACCTGGCGCGAGGGCAAGCTGCCCGACGCGCTGCACAAGGCCCGCGCCTATCCGCAATGGTCATCCCTCAACCCCCACGCCAAGCTGAGCCAGGCCGAGCGTCAGGAACAGGTCGAAACATTGGCTGAACAGCTCAACGAAGCGTGACGCGCTTAAAGCGCTCACCAATTCAACCCCAGGAACGCCTTGCATAGCGAGCGAACCAGTTCTTTATCAGCGTTTTCAGCTACCCCGTTGCGGTCGACATCACTATTGGTGGTAGCGGTTTCCAACACGCTGTCGCTGTCGACGTCATAGTCCATGGTTCTGGAGACCAGTAATGTTTTCCCCTCGGACACCTTGCTCTCACGGAACTCCAGCCTCACCGAATCCGGCCGTCCCGCGTCGCTGAAATCATCCACATAGATGACGAGCGCACACTGCCAATGGCTTGCCGGGTTAAACCAATTGAGTTTCACGAAGCTGTCGGCGAAAGTCGCGATCCGGCGCTTATCCAGGTCCAGCGAACCGGGTTTACTATGCCCTCCCCATTTTGCATTCGAGGTCATTTCCTGTCCGACGATATCGTGGATCAGCTCATCGGGACGACCCGGCCGTTGCTGATAGAAATGCAAAATGACCGTATCGGCATGACCGTTGCCTTGCAGGTCTTGGGCGATGGCTTTCAAATAGTGCATCAGTGTTGCTCTCTTAATGGGTGAAGCAAGCACCTTAGTGAGGTAACAACAAGGGCTCCAGGCGGCGTATCGGCTTATTGTGTAAGGCCCATCTTCGCTGCCAGTAGCCTCGCCGCCTTGGCCTTGAGTACATCAAGTTCGAGCACCGGGCTCATCACGTCTCTCCCCACAAGGTACTGATATTTCGCTCGGCCATCGCCGGCCCCACGCTCATGCCCACGCCGGTGTGCATCAACGCAGCGCTGACACCGGGTGCTGCCTGCACAAACGAGAACGGCCCGGGCCCGCGAGCGCCGTAGACGCCTTGCCAGCGTTCGACCACCTGGATTTTGCAGCCCAGGGTCTGTTCGGCCAGCTCGATCATCCAGTCATCTACCCGCTCGGCATTGAAGGGCGACGGGTCGCTGTCGTAATGGTGGGAGTCGCCAATGATCAGTTCGCCATGGGGTGTAGGGCTGATCAACAGGTGAATGCCGTGCTCCTGCAGGTACGGTGTTTCGCGCAGGATCTGCGCCTGCACTGCGGCAGCCTCCGGCAGGTCGGCGAAGGCGCCGTAGTGCACGCAGCTCAGGCCGGTGAGCAGGGCGTGTTGCAGGTTCAGGTTGACCACCGGCCGGGCGCGCAGCATTTGCAGGCGGCAGGTTTGCGGGTTGAGCGGGGCGATGGATTCGGCCAACAGGGTCTGATAGTCGTGGCCGGAGCAGACGATGATCTGCTCGCCGCGAAAGCTGCCGGCCGTGCTGTGCAATTGGCCCGGTTCGACGTCGCGTACCAGCGTGGAGAAATGAAACTCCACGTTCAGGTGCTGGCTCAGGTAATGGATCAGCGCCGGGATCGCCTCGCGGGAATACAGTTGCTGATCGTCCTTGCCGTGCAGCGCCGCGCGGTGGTGGCGGAACTGGCCGGCATACAGGTCCTTCATCGCAGCGCCTTGCAGCAGCTCGACGTTGTAGCCGTGTTCGCGGGCACGCCCGGCGCAGAAGGCTTCGAGCAGATGTTCTTCAGCTTCCGTGCGGGCAAACAGGTAAGAACCATTGCGCTTGAGCGCAAGGCCCGCCGTTTGCGCCCATTGGCCCCAGATCTCGCGGCTCTGGCGGGCCAGGTCCAGCATCGGCCCCGGCGGCTGGCCAGTGACCAGGGCTTGGCCGAAGTTACGCACAGAAGCGCCCAATGGCGTGGCGCTGCGCTCGAACACCTTGACCTTGAGGCCGCGCTTGGCGGCGGCATAAGCGTGGGACAGGCCGAGGATGCCGGCGCCGATGATCAGCAGGTCGCTGTGGTGTGTCATGGAGTGATGTCCTGAATTCGAAGCCGCTATCGCAGGCAAGCCAGCTCCCACATTTTGATGTGTGAATACCTTCAAATGTGGGAGCTGGCTTGCCTGCGAAGGGGCCATAAGCCCTAACGAAAACCTTACTGACCCGCCACCTTCTCCGACTTACCGTCATAGCGCTTGCGCCATTCAGTCAGGATGCTGTCGCGGTTTTTCGAGGCCCAGGCAAAGTCGTTCTTGATCAGGCGCTGCTCGTAGTCGGCCGGCAATTCGGTCTGCGGCTTGGCGATACCCGGCTGGGCGAGGATGGCGAAGTTAGCCTTGTACAGCTCCATCGCCGCTGGGCTGGCGGAAAAGTCAGCGAGTTTTTTTGCCGCATCGGCGTGTGCACTGCCCTTGACTACGGCGGTGGCTTCGATCTCCCAGCCCAGGCCCTCTTTCGGCAGGATGATGTCCAGCGGCGCACCCTGGCGTTTAAGTTGAATCGCCGGGTATTCAAAGGAAATCCCGATCGGGAACTCACCGGACGCCGCCAACTTGCACGGCTTGGAGCCGGAGTGAACGTACTGGCCGATGTTCTGGTGCAGGTCGTCCATGTATTGCCAGCCTTGCTTCTCGCCGAAGGTCTGCAACCAGGCGCTGACATCCAGGAAGCCGGTGCCGGAGGACGCCGGATTGGGCATCACGATCTTGCCCTTGTATTCAGGCTTGGTCAGGTCCTGCCAGCTCACCGGTTTGGTCAGACCCAGCTTTTCGGCTTCGATGGTGTTGAAGCAGATGGTCGCGGCCCACACGTCCATGCCCACCCAGGCCGGCGGGTTGGCGGCGTCGCGGTAGTTTTTGCCGATCTTGTCCAGGTCCTTGGGCGCGTAGTTGTCCAGCATCCCCTGCTGGTCGAGGATCGCCAGGCTGGAGGCGGCCAGGCCCCACACCACGTCAGCCTGCGGGCGGTCTTTTTCAGCCAGCAGCTTGGCGGTGATAATGCCGGTGGAATCGCGTACCCACTTGATCTCGATGTCGGGGTTGGCCTGCTCGAAGGCTTTTTTGTAGGTCTTCAATTGCTCGGCTTCGAGGGCCGTGTACACGGTCAACTCGGTCTTGGCGAAGGCATTCAGGCTGAATGCCGTGAGTACCGCAGCGACCAGCGCCAGGGGCTTGAACATGGAGCACCTCCTTCAGGGATGTTTTATTGGCCGGGCGCGGTCTGGCGCCAGGCTTGGGAGCGACGCAGCGCGCCACGTGAGGCCCACGCCAGCAACAGCGAGACGCCGACTGAGGTGAACAGGATCAGGGTCGACATGGCCGCCGCGCCGCCCACGTTGCCGGCGTCGTCCATGTTCAGCACGGCGACGGCGGCGAGGATGGTGTCGGGGCTGTAGAGAAAGATCGCGGCGGACACGGTGGTCATCGCCGACACAAACAGGTAGCGCAGGATATCCAGCAGCGCCGGCAGGCAGATCGGCACCGTGACGCGCCAATAGTGGCGGTACAACGGCGCCTTGAGCGACAACGCCGCCGCTTCGAACTCGGCGTCCAGCTGGCGCAGGGCGGTGGTCGCGGTCATCTGCGCGGTGGTCAGGTAGTGCGCAATGGTGCACACCACCAGCAACGCCATGCTCCCGTAGAACACGTGCAGCGGGTTGCCGTTGAGGTTGAAAAAGAACACGTAGCCCAAGCCGAGCACCAGCCCCGGCACCGCCATCGGTACGAAGCTGAGCATGCGCAGCGCCAGGTTCAGGCCCTTCTGGCCCTTGGTCTTCTCCATCAGGTACGCACCGGTGAAGATCAACACACTGCCGATCAACGCCGTGCACAGCGCCATGGTCAGGCTGTTGCGGTAGGCCAGCCAGCCGCCGCCGGCGGTGTCTTCGAACTGGTAGTGGTTGAGCGATAGCGACAGGTTGTACGGCCAGAACTTCACCAGCGACGAATACACCGCCATGCCGAACACCAGCAGCAACACCGCGCAAATCAGCAACACGATGGCCAGGTAGCAACCGTCGCGCAGCCGCGATGGCGCGGGCAGAAACACCTGGGCGCGACCGCTCATCGAGTCGCCATGCCGACGGCGCAACCAGGCATCCACGCCGAAGCTAAACAGTGCCGGCAGCAGCAACACCATGCCGATCAACGCGCCGCGCCCGAACTGTTGCTGACCGACCACCGCCTTGTAGGCTTCCAGCGCCAACACCTGGTAATCACCGCCCACCACCACCGGCACACCGAAGTCGGTGATGGTCAGGGTAAACACCAGGCAGAACGCGGCGAACACCGCCTGGCGCGTGGCCGGCCAGGTGATGCTGCGAAACGCCCGGGCCGGGCTGGCGCCCATGCTCGACGCCGCATCGAACAAGCGTGCATCCGCCAGGGACAGCGCCGAGAGCAAGATCATCAAGGCATGGGGAAAGGTGTAGATCACTTCACCGAGCACAATGCCCCAGAAGCCGTAGATATTGTCCGAGAGCAAACCGCGCAACATGCCCTGGTTGCCGAACAGATAGACCAAGGCAATGCCCGGCAGCATCGACGGCGCCATCAAGGGCAGCAATGACAAACCGCGCCAGACGGTCTTGCCGGGAATCAACGTGCGTTGCAGGGCGTAGGCAAACAGGTAAGCCAGCGGTACGACGATGGCCGCCACACTGAGGGAAACTTTCAGGCTATTGCCCAGCAACCAGTGGAAGTTGGCGCTGGTCAACAGTTCCCGCGCTGCCACCAGGCCACCGCCCTGCCCGGCTTCGCTGCTGAAGCCGCGCCAGAAGATCGCCAGCAACGGCAGCAGGACCGCCACCACCAACAGGCCGAGCCAGAGCCATTTGCCGCCGACCACAAAGAGACGGTCGCCCCACTCGGCGCGGGACACCTGACGCGGTACCGGCAATGTCATGACGGCGGCCATCTCAGGCAAACACCTGCAGGCTGCGCGGCGGCAAGGCCACCCAGATGTCCTGGGCACCCAGGCGCGGCATGGCTTCGGGTGCCAGTTCGGCCAGCAACGGATGACCCGGCAACTGTTCCAGCTCAAAGCTCATGCGGCAGCGGTTGCCGAGGAAGGTAATTTCGCGAACCTTGGCCGGGAACAGGTTCTCTTCATGCACCGTCGGGTTGACGCTGATCGCTTCCGGGCGACAGAACAGGCGGCCGGACCGGGCCACACCGGCATCGTCGGCCAGGCGCATATTCATTCCGCCGACCTGGGCATGGCTGGCGCTGCTACGGCTGAACGGCAACCAGTTGCCCTGGCCGACAAACTCGGCCACGAACGGCGTGGCCGGGCGGTCGTAGATCTCCTGGGGCGTGGCGTACTGCTCAACCTTACCGTTATTCATCACGGCAATGCGGTCGGCCATCAACATGGCTTCGTCCTGGTTGTGGGTCACCATCAAGGTGGTAATACCCAGGCGCCGCTGCAATTGGCGCAGCTCGGTGCACAAATGCTCGCGCACACGGGCGTCGAGGGCCGACATCGGTTCATCCAGCAGTAATAACGAAGGGGCCGGCGCCAATGCACGGGCCAGAGCGACGCGCTGCTGCTGGCCGCCGGAGAGTTGGCCGGGGTATTTCTTTTCGCTGCCGACCAAACCGACCAGTTCAAGCATCTGCCCGACGCGCTTGCGCACTTCATCGCGGCCGCTGCCTGTGAGGCCGTAGCCAATGTTTGCTTCAACCGTGAGATTGGGGAACAACGCGTAGGACTGAAACAGGATGCCGTAGTCTCGCGCCTGGGGCGGCAGCAGGGAAACGTCCCGCTCGCCCAGGTAAAGCTCACCGCTATCCTGACGCTCCAGGCCGGCGATGCAGCGCAGCAACGTGGTCTTGCCGCAGCCGGACGGGCCCAGCAGGCACACCAGCTCGCCGGCGGCGACGTCCAGGGACACGTTGTCCAGCGCGGTGAAAGCGCCAAAGCGTTTCTGGATCCCGCGCACCTTCATGGGCGCGCCGGGTTGGGTCAGGGCTGTGTTCATGCAAGGCACCTCATCGAACGGATGAAGGCCATGCTAGGGAGGCAATGCGTAGTTGGTGTGGCAGAAAGGCAAAAGGAGGTGATAGTGGTATTGGTGGATTTGTGTAGGACTCATGGAGATGAGTTGCCTGGCCTACCGCTATCGGGAGCAAGCCCCCTCCCACAGTTGACCGGGTTCCAACATGAGAATGCGGTCAAAATGTGGGAGGGGGCTTGCTCCCGATTGGCCCTCAAGCCAGCCGCAGAACTTAAATTGGCGACATTTCCTGAGCCAGGCCAAGGAACGCTGCCGGCAGCCGCGCACCTTTACGCTCCTTGAGGCAATACAGATACTCCGGAATCTGCGGTGCATTCTCGATGGTCAGCACACGCAATTGCGGATCATGGGGCACTTCCTGGCGAGCGATGATGCTGATGCCGATATTGCGCAGCACCGCCTCGCGAATCGACTCACGGCTGCCAATCTCCAGCAACGGCCCATACCCCACGCCGCCGCTTTTCAACAGCTCTTCGGTCAGCCTGCGGGTGGTGGAGCCGGCTTCACGCATCAACAGCGTATGCCCGGCCAGCGCGCTCAACGACACATGCTCAAGCTTGGCCAACGGGTGATTGCGATGTACCGCCAGCACCAGCGGGTCGGTGCCCAGCACGCGGCGGATCAGGCGCGGGTCTTCCAGCAATTGCGAAGAGGCCGCAACGTCGACGCGGTAATCATCCAGCGCTTCGAGCACCTGCTGGGAGTTGCCGATTTCCACCGACACTTCCACGTGCGGCAGGCGTTCACGAAAGGCTTTGACCAGGTCGAGAATGTAATACGGCGCCGTCGCGGCAATCCGCAGCGCGCCCTGGACCTGACCATTGTTGCGCAGGAAAAACTCGATATCCGCTTCCTGCTGCAACAGCGTTTTGACCATCGGCAACAGCCGCGCACCTTCGTCGCTGACCGTCAGGCGACGGCCGCCGCGATAGAACAGCTCAACGCCGTATTGGCTTTCCAGATTGCGAATCTGGGTGGTCACCGTGGGCTGGCTCAGGCCGAGTTTTTTCGCCGCCTGGGTGATACTGCCCAGGCGGGCGACCATGAAAAACGCCTTTAACTCAGCACTCAGCACACCACCCTCTCATCCTCTATTTGCGCAACAGGCGCAGGCCATTGAACACCACCAGCAAACTCACGCCCATGTCGGCGAAGACCGCCATCCACATGGTCGCCATGCCCATGAAGGTCACGGCCAGGAAAATCGCCTTGATCACCAGTGCCAGGGCGATGTTCTGCTTGAGGATACTCGACGTTTGCCGCGACAGCCGAATGAAAGCCGGAATCTTGCGCAGATCATCATCCATCAGCGCCACGTCAGCAGTCTCGATAGCCGTGTCAGTGCCCGCCGCTGCCATGGCAAAGCCGATCTCGGCCCGCGCCAGGGCTGGAGCATCGTTGATGCCATCGCCGACCATGCCCACCCGATGGCCTTGGCCGTAGAGGGTTTCGATGGCTTGCAGCTTGTCGGTGGGCAACAGGTCACCCTGGGCCTGGTCGATGCCGACTTGGGTCGCAATCGCCTGGGCGGTGTGGGTGTTGTCGCCGGTAAGCATCAGGGTTTTGATGCCCAGGTCGTGAAGTTGCTGGATGGCTTCGCGGCTACTGTCCTTGACCGTGTCGGCCACGGCAAACAGCGCCAGGGGGCCGGACTTGTCCAGCAGTAGCACGACGGACTTGCCTTGTTTTTCCAGGGCGAAGAGTTTTTCTTCCAGCGCCTCTGAGCACAGGCCGAGGTCTTCCACCAGGCGGTGGTTGCCCAAGTGATAGGTCTGGCCGTTGATGTCGCCGCGCACACCGCGCCCGGCCAGGGCCTCGAAGTTATCCACAACGTGAAGCGCCAGGTTTTTATCCACAGCTGCGTTGGCGATCGCCAGGGACACCGGGTGGTCGGAACGCCCGGCCAAACTGGCGGCCAGGGCCGGGGCGCTGCCTTCAAGATTCGGGAACAGCGGCAGGTAATCGGTTTGCACCGGTTTGCCGTGGGTGATGGTGCCGGTCTTGTCGAGAGCCAGGTAGTCGAGCTTGTAACCGCCCTCCAGGTACACGCCGCCCTTGATCAGGATGCCTTTGCGCGCTGCGGCGGCCAGGCCGCTGACGATGGTCACCGGTGTGGAGATCACCAAGGCACACGGGCATGCCACCACCAGCAGCACGAGGGCGCGATAGATCCAGTCGAACCACACGCCCGCCATGAACAGCGGCGGAATCACCGCCACACCCAGGGCAAACAGGAACACCGCCGGGGTGTAGACCTTGGAAAAACTGTCGACAAAGCGCTGGGTCGGCGCCCGTGCGCCTTGGGCTTGTTCCACGGCGTGGATGATTCGCGCCAGGGTCGAGTTGTTGGCCGCCGCAGTGACTTTGTACTCCAGGGAACCGGCCTGGTTGATGGTGCCGGCGAAGACTTTATCGCCGATGGTCTTTTCAATCGGCAGGCTTTCCCCGGTGATAGGTGCCTGATCGATGGTGGATTGACCGGCAGTGACTTCACCGTCCAGGCCGATACGCTCGCCGGGTTTTACTCGAACGATCGCACCAAGCTCAATGCTTTTGACCTCTTGTTCCATCCATGAACCGTCAGCCTGGCGCACGGTGGCCTGCTCCGGGGTCATCTGCATCAAGCCGCTGATGGCATTGCGCGCCCGGTCCAGGGACTTGGCTTCAATCAACTCGGCCACGGTAAACAGGAACATCACCATCGCCGCTTCCGGCCACTGACCAATCAGGATGGCGCCGGTCACCGCGATGCTCATCAGCGCGTTGATGTTCAGGTTGAGGTTTTTCAGGGCAATCCAGCCCTTTTTGTAGGTGGTCAAGCCGCCGCTGAGGATCGACACCAGCGCCACCAGTGCGATCACCCAAGTCGGTGCCACACCGGTGAAGTGCAGCACTTCGGCACCCAGGGCGCCCACGCCCGACACTGCCAATGGCCACCAATGCTTCTTGGCCGGCGGCGCGGCGGTGGGGCTGCCTTCCTCGATAGGGTCGGCCTGCATACCGATGGACTTGATCGCCGCAATGATCGGCGCCGTGCTCGGCAGGTCATGGGTGACACCGAGGATGCGGTTGATCAGGTTGAATTCCAGTTGCTGCACGCCGGCGAGCTTGCCCAGTTTGTTCTGGATCAGCGTCTGCTCGGTGGGGCAGTCCATGGCTTCGATGCGGAAAGTGCTCAGGCGCGAGCCCGCGGTGGGCGCTTCGCTCAGGGTCACCACGGCAGGCCCGGCAGCGCCGGAACAGCAGGAGCCTGAGTGGCCGTGGCTATCCACCGGCGTGAGTTTTGCCGGGGCGTGATCATGTGGGTGATCGTGACCATGATCGTGCGGGTGGTCATGAGCATGGTCATGATCGTGCTTGTGGTCGTGCTTGTGCGGGGTGTGAATGGAGTGGCTCATCAGGTCGCGTCCGTAAAGGTGCCTGTTGCCAAGTAAAGACCCTGTAGCCACTATAGGGTCAAGCACCCATTTGGAGATTGCTGCGATGAAGATCGGCGAACTGGCCAAACTCACCGACTGCCCGGTGGAAACCATCCGTTATTACGAGAAGGAAAGCCTGCTGCCACCGCCTGCGCGCACTGAGGGCAACTACCGGGTCTATACCCAGGCGCACACCGAGCGGCTGATCTTTATTCGCAACTGCCGCAGCCTGGACATGACCCTCGAAGAAATCCGCAGCCTGTTAGGGCTGCGCGACAGCCCCCAGGACCAGTGCGAAAGCGTGAATGCGTTGATCGACGAACATATCCACCACGTGAAAGCGCGGATCGACGGATTGCTGGCCTTGCAGGAACAACTGCTGGACCTGCGCCAACGTTGCGGCGGTGGGAACCAGTGCGGGATCTTGCAGCAGTTGGAAGTCAGCGGCGGGATTGCGGCCAGTGAGGCAGAGCCTTCGCATGTGGGCAGAAGCCACGGCCACTAAACTCAAGCGAACACGCAACCCATGTGGGAGCTGGCTTGCCTGCGATAGCGGTGGGCCCGCGACATTGATGTCGCCTGACACTCCGCTATCGCAGGCAAGCCAGCTCCCACAGTTTTTTACCGCGATGGGCCGTTAGATAGCCACGTCGGCCTTGATGCTTGGGTCCGCGTCGTAGCCCACGATCTCGAAGTCTTCGAACTTGTAGTCGTAGATCGAAGCAGGCTTGCGCTTGATCACCAGCTCCGGCAGCTTTTTCGGCGTGCGCGCCAACTGGGTCTGGATCTGTTCCATGTGGTTGCTGTAAGCGTGGGTGTCGCCAGTGGTGACAATGATCTCGTGAGGGATCAGGTCGCATTGCTGGGCCAGCATATGGGTCAGCAACGCCAGCGCGGCGGTGTTATACGGCAGCCCCAGGAATACGTCAGAGCTGCGGATATACAGCTGCATCGACAGATGGCCGTCATGCACGAACGCCTGATACAGCAAGTGGCACGGCGGCAGGGCTTGCTTGCCGTTGCGCGCGTTTTCCTGCGGGCTCTGGGTTTCGTCCGGCAGGTACTCGACGTTCCAGCCGTGGAACAGGATGCGGCGGCTGTTGGGGTTGGTCTTGAGCGTGTGCACCATGTAGTCGATCTGGTTGATCGTGCCGCCGTCCTTGGTAGGCCAGGCGGTCCACTGCTCGCCGTACACCGGGCCCAGGTCACCGTCTTCGGTGGCCCACTCATCCCAGATCTTCACGCCATTTTCGTTGAGCCATTTGATGTTGGTGTTGCCGCTCAACATCCAGATCAGCTCGTTGGCGATGCTTTTGAAGTGCAGTTTCTTGGTGGTCAGCAGCGGGAAGCCGTCGGCCAGGTTATGCCGATACTGACGGGCGAACACGGCCTTGGTGCCGGTGCCGGTGCGGTCGCCCTTGGTCAGGCCATTGGTCACGACGTCGTGCAGCAGTTCGAGATATTGCTTCATGTGAGTACCTGTATCGTTGAAGCCGAGGCGGGCAAACCTCGGCGTTCGAATTTAAAGCGCGGCGTTCTTCAGCGGCTGCGGGCGGTTGTAAGCCCACCACAACATGCCCAGGCCCGCCAGGATCATCGGCAGGCTGAGCACCTGACCCATGGTCAGCCAGCCCCACGCCAGGTAGCCCAACTGCGCATCCGGCACCCGAACGAACTCGACGATAAAGCGGAAAATCCCGTAGAACAGCGCGAACATACCCGACACGGCCATGGTAGGGCGTGGCTTGCGCGAGAAGAGGTAAAGAATAAGGAACAGCGCCACACCTTCCAACGCGAACTGATACAGCTGCGACGGGTGGCGCGGCAGTTGCGCCGGGTCGCTGAACGGCGGGAACACCATGGCCCACGGCACGTCGGTCGGCTTGCCCCACAACTCGGCGTTGATAAAGTTGCCAATGCGCCCGGCACCCAGGCCGATCGGCACGAACGGCGCCACAAAATCCATCAACTGGAAGAACGACTTGCCGTTGCGGCGCCCGAACCACCACGCAGCGATCATCACGCCGACAAACCCGCCGTGGAATGCCATGCCGCCCTTCCACACTTCGAAAATCAGCGTCGGGTTGGCGATATACGCAGACAGGTCGTAGAACAGCACATACCCCAGGCGCCCGCCGACGATCACCCCCATCGACATCCAGAACACCATGTCGGAGAGCTTCTCCTTGGTCCAGGTCGGGTCGAAACGGTTCAGGCGCCGGGAAGCCAACAGCCAGGCACCGCCGATGCCGATCAGGTACATCAACCCGTACCAATGGATTTTCAGCGGACCAATGGCCAGGGCCACCGGGTCGATCTGCGGGTAAGGCAGCATTGCGACTCCTCGTTAAAACATTTAGTCATGACGCACCGGACCATGCCGATGTGCGATTAAGCCTGCGTTACAGCGGCGAGATCAAATTAAGAAGTTCACATACACGCCAAATAGCCCGGCATGTTAACGGATGGAAGGTGAACGGCCCAACTTCGTTACGATGGAACGCCTGCACATCTGTGGGTAGAGTGGCAAAAACACAAAAGGGGTCACCCGATGTGCCTGATTGTTTTCGCCTGGCGACCAGGCCATGCCCAACCGCTGATCGTCGCGGCCAACCGCGATGAGTTCTATGCCCGCCCCAGCCTGCCGCTGGCCCAGTGGCTGGATGCGCCGCAGGTCTATGCTGGCCGCGATCAGGAGGCCGGGGGCACTTGGTTGGGTGTAAACGCGGATGGGCGTTTTGCTGCGCTGACCAATATCCGCGACCCGCACCAGCCACCGGCACGCAAGTCGCGGGGCGAGCTGGTGGCGCGCTTTCTAAGTGGATCGCTGCCCATTGATGACTATTTAGCCGACGTTAACGGACGCTCGATTGAATATGCCGGGTTTAACCTGCTGGTTGGCACACGGGATGAGCTGTGGCATTACAACGCCAATGATACCGAGCCGACGTTGCTGGCAGCGGGAGTCTATGGGCTGTCCAATGCCGGGCTGGATACGCCGTGGCCGAAGTTGCTCAAAGCCAAGGCTGCGCTCAGCGCGTTATTGGAAGACCCACAGCCGGAAGCCTTGCTGGGAATTTTGAGCGATCCGCAGACTGCCCCGTTCGCTGAACTGCCGGACACCGGCGTAGGCCTGGCGACCGAAAACCTGCTATCGAGCGTGTTTATCGCCAGCCCCAGTTATGGGACACGGGCCAGCACGGCGCTGATTGTGAATGCCGATGGGACGCGCAGGATGCTGGAGCGTAGCTTTGGCCCGCACGGCGGGCGGCTGGGCGAGGTCGAACTGGAAATCTGACGGCGCTTGGACTGACGTCATCGCAGGCAAGCCAGCTCCCACATTTGGAATGCAGTTCCCTGTGGGAGCTGGCTTGCCTGCGATGAAGGCGCCTCGGTCTAGAGGGTTTTCGCCGAGGCCGGGTTGATCATCCGGGTCAGCCCGAGGTTCTTCAGCGCCAACTGCAACGAGCTGTGGATAACTTGCGGGTTGTCGATGGTCATCAACTGCGCGAGCAAATCCTTGGCCATGCCCAGGTCAACCTGGCGCAACATCCACTTCACCTTCGGCAAGTTGGTGGCGTTCATCGACAGGCTGTCAAAGCCCATCGCCATCAGCAACACCGCAGCGGCCGGGTCGCCAGCCATCTCACCGCAGATACTCACCGGCTTGCCTTCGGCATGGGCGTCGCGCACCACGTGTTGCAACGCTTGCAACACCGCCGGGTGCAGGTAGTCGTAGAGGTCGGCCACCCGTGGGTTGTTACGGTCCACCGCCAGCAGGTACTGGGTCAGGTCGTTGGAGCCCACCGAGAGGAAGTCCACCTGCCGCGCCAACTCCTTGGCCTGGTATACCGCTGCGGGAATTTCGATCATCACGCCAATCGGCGGCATCGGTACGTCGGCGCCTTCGTCGCGTACTTCGCCCCAGGCGCGGTGGATCAGGTGCAGGGCTTCTTCCAGCTCATGGGTGCCGGAGATCATCGGCAGCAGGATACGCAGGTTGTTCAACCCCTCGCTGGCCTTGAGCATGGCGCGGGTCTGGACGAGGAAGATTTCAGGATGGTCGAGGGTAACGCGAATGCCACGCCAGCCAAGGAAGGGGTTGTCTTCCTTGATGGGGAAATACGACAGTGACTTGTCGCCGCCAATGTCCAGGCTGCGCATCGTCACCGGTAGCGGGTGGAAGGCCTGCAGTTGCTCGCGATAAATCGCCAGCTGCTCCTTCTCGCTCGGAAAACGCTGGTTGATCATGAACGGCACTTCGGTGCGGTACAGCCCCACCCCTTCGGCGCCGCGTTGTTGCGCGCGGGCCACATCCGCCAGCAGGCCGGTGTTGACCAGCAGCGGCACGCGGTGGCCGTCGAGGGTGACGCACGGCAGCTCGCGCAACGAATCGAGGCCCTGGGCCAGTTGCTTCTCTTCTTCCACCACTTCGGCGTATTGCTTGCGCAGCACGTCGCTGGGGTTGGTAAATACCTCGCCGCGATGCCCATCGACGATCATGTCGATGCCGTCGACCTTGGAGTACGGCAGGTCCACCAGGCCCATCACCGTCGGGATACCCATGGCCCGGGCCAGGATCGCGACGTGGGAGTTACCCGAGCCCAATACCGAGACCAGGCCCACCAGCTTGCCCTCAGGCACTTCGCCGAGCTGAGTGGCCGTCAGCTCTTCGCTGACCAGGATGGTGTTATCGGGGAAGACCATGTTGGTGCTGCGGTCTTCCTGCAGGTACGCCAGCAGGCGGCGACCCAGGTCGCGCACATCCGAAGCCCGCTCACGCAGGTAGGCGTCGTCCATCATTTCGAAACGGTTGACGTGATCGGTGACCACCTGGCGCAACGCGCCCTGGGCCCACTGGCCGGTCTTGATCACGGTTTTGACTTCGTTACCCAGGGACGCGTCATCGAGCATCATCTGGTACACGTCGAACAGCGCACGCTCTTCGGGGCGCAGCTGGGTTGCCAGCTTGTTCGACAGGTTGCGCATGTCGGCGCGCACGCCTTCCAGGGCGGTCTTGAACAGTTTGATTTCGGCTTCGATGTCGTGGACGGTCTTGTCCGGCACCACATCGAGGTCGGCCGGCGGCAGCATGACCACCGCCGTACCCACCGCAGCACCCGGCGAACCGGGCACGCCGACGAACTTGGCTTCCTGGATGCCCTTGCCCTGGCGCCCCAGGCCGCGGATCGAGCCGGTGGCTTCGGCGTGGGCGATAACCCCGGCCAACTGCGCGCTCATGGTCACCAGGAAGGCTTCTTCACCTTCATCGAACTGGCGACGTTCTTTTTGCTGGATGACCAACACGCCGACAACACGGCGGTGGTGGATGATCGGCGCCCCCAGGAACGAGGCGTAGCGCTCTTCACCGGTTTCGGCGAAGTAGCGATAACGCGGGTGGTCGGCCGCATGTTCGAGGTTCAGGGGTTCTTCACGCGTCCCCACCAGGCCCACCAGACCTTCATTGGGCGCCATGCTGACCTTGCCGATGGAGCGCTTGTTCAAGCCCTCCGTGGCCATCAGCACAAAACGGTTGGTCTCGGGGTCCAGCAGGTAAACCGAGCAGACCTGGCTGCCCATGGCTTCCTTGACGCGCAACACAATAATCCCCAACGCCGCCTTGAGATCCTTGGCGGAGTTAACTTCCTGGACGATCTTGCGCAGCGTATTGAGCATGGCTCGGGGTCGAACTCCGTCGTCAGTCGCGCGCTAAAAGGCGCGGGGCAAGCTCTTTGAGAGCGCGGCGGTAAACCTCGCGCTTGAATGTCACCACCTGGCCCAACGGGTACCAATAGCTGACCCAGCGCCAGCCATCGAACTCCGGTTTACCGGTCAAATCCATCCGCACCCGCTGCTCGTTGGAGATCAGGCGCAAAAGAAACCATTTCTGCTTCTGGCCGATGCACAGCGGTTGGCTGTGGGTACGCACCAGGCGTTGCGGCAAACGATAGCGCAACCAGCCACGGGTACAGGCCAGAATCTGCACATCTTCACGCTCAAGGCCGACTTCTTCGTTCAACTCACGGTACAAGGCGTCTTCAGGGGTTTCGTCGGGGTTTATCCCACCTTGAGGAAACTGCCAGGCATCTTGGTTGATTCGGCGAGCCCATAGCACCTGTCCGGCATCATTCGTAAGAATAATCCCGACATTAGGACGGAAACCATCGGGGTCGATCACGGCAACAACCTCGCAAACGCATGTCGCCGCATTGTTCCACAAAGATTGTTCCAGCGGCAACGAGGCTTCTTACCTTATGTGCACTCTTGTGAAAAGACCGTATTCTGGACGCCTTTTTACAGACTTTTCAGCGAGTAACTGCAATGCGCCTGGCTTTATTCGACTTGGACAACACCCTTCTCGGCGGTGACAGCGATCACGCCTGGGGCGATTACCTGTGTGAGCGTGGGATTCTCGACCCGGTGGCCTACAAGGCCCGCAACGACGAGTTCTACCAGGACTATCTGGCCGGCAAGCTGGATAACGCCGCTTACCTGAACTTCTGCCTGGAAATCCTCGGCCGCACCGAGATGGCCCAACTGGACGAGTGGCACAACGACTATATGCGCGACTGCATCGAGCCGATCGTGCTGCCCAAGGCGGTGGAACTGCTGGCCCAGCACCACGCCGCCGGCGACAAGCTGGTGATCATCACCGCCACCAACCGCTTCGTCACTGCGCCAATTGCCGCACGGCTAGGCGTTGACACCCTGATCGCCACCGAATGCGAGATGGAAAACGGCCGCTACACCGGGCGCAGCACTGATGTGCCGTGCTTTCGAGAAGGCAAAGTGACGCGCTTGAATCGCTGGCTGGAAGAGACTGGGTACAGCCTGGAAGACAGCTACTTCTATAGCGACTCGATGAATGATTTGCCGTTGCTGGAGCAGGTGACGCATCCGGTGGCGGTGGATCCGGATCCGAATTTGCGCGCTGAAGCGCAGAAGCGGGGCTGGCCGGTGATCACTCTGCGCAGCTGATGACGCTATCGCAGGCAAGCCAGCTCCCACATTTGGAATGCATTCCCCTGTGGGAGCTGGCTTGCCTGCGATGAAGGCGACGCGATCTAACGCTTTAAACCGGCTTGGCGCCCATCAGCCCTGCAATCGCCACAAACCCCACCAGGCTGACCACCGCCAGCACCAGGGTAAAATTCAGGCTGCCGCCCTCACCCTTGCGCAGGCGATTAAGGCGCGCCACCAGCCAGAACCACGCCAGCGCCGCCACGGTGTAGAGGATGCTGGAGCCTAAAATCCAGGTTTGCCCCAGGGGCCAGCCGATCAGGTGCACCAGCCACCAACCGGTGAACGGCATACTGACCAGGCAAATGCCCATCAGCAGCCACACGAACGCCCATGGGCGTTGCACGATGACCGCCGGGCCGGCACTGCGTTTACGCCAGGCCAGTACGGCCAGGCCGAGGCCGCTGAGCAGCAGCAACACGGTGGCGGTGATGTGGATAACCTTGAGGGTGGTCAGTGTTTCCATGGTCTCGATTCCTTAAAGGCCGCTCAGTCAGCGTAGTCGCTCAACCGAGGAACAACTGGTAGGCCGGGTTTTCGCTTTCATCCCAGTACGGGTAGCCGATTTCAGCCAGGGCTGCCGGCACCAGGTGGCGCTCGTCCGCCGGCACTTGCAGCCCGGCGACCACACGCCCGTCCGCTGCACCGTGGTTGCGATAGTGGAACATCGAAATGTTCCAGCGCCCGCCCAGCTTGTGCAAGAAGTTGAACAAGGCGCCCGGACGCTCCGGAAATTCGAAGCGAAACACCACCTCATCGCTGACTTTGGCCGCATGGCCGCCCACCATATGGCGAATGTGCAACTTGGCCAGTTCGTTTTCGGTCAGGTCCAGCACGGGGAAACCCTGGCTGGTCAGGCTGGCGATCAGTGCGCTGCGCGGATCGTTTTCCGGGTGGGTCTGCACGCCGACGAAGATGTGCGCTTCGCTGCCGGAGTGGTAGCGGTAATTGAATTCGGTGATCTGGCGCTTGCCCACGGCCTCGCAGAACGCCTTGAAACTGCCCGGCTGCTCGGGGATGGTTACCGCGATGATGGCTTCGCGGCCTTCACCCAGCTCGGCACGCTCGGCCACATGGCGCAGGCGATCGAAGTTGACGTTGGCGCCAGAGTCGATGGCGACAAAGGTCTGGCCGCTGACGCCGCGAGTCTCGACGTACTTCTTGATCCCGGCCACGCCCAACGCGCCTGCCGGCTCGGTGATGGAGCGCGTGTCGTCGTAGATATCCTTGATCGCCGCGCAGATTTCATCGGTGCTGACGGTGATCACTTCATCCACATGATCCTTGCAGATGTCGAAGGTGTGTTGACCGATCTGCGCCACCGCCACGCCATCGGCAAAGATTCCCACGGTCGGCAGCACCACGCGCTCGCCTGCCGCCATGGCGGCTTGCAGGCAGTTGGAGTCGTCCGGCTCGACGCCGATGATCTTGATTTCCGGACGCAGGTATTTCACATACGCCGCAATACCGGCGATCAGCCCGCCGCCGCCCACCGGTACGAAAATCGCGTCCAGCGGCCCCGGGTGCTGGCGCAGGATTTCCATCGCCACGGTGCCCTGCCCGGCAATGGTGTGTGGATCATCGTAGGGGTGAATGTAGACGTAGCCTTTTTCATCGACCAGCTTGAGCGAGTAGGCCAGGGCTTCCGGGAAGGAATCACCGTGTAGCACCACTTTGCCGCCCCGCGAGCGCACGCCTTCGACCTTGATCTCCGGGGTGGTCTTGGGCATCACGATGGTGGCCTTGACCCCCAGCACCTTGGCCGCCAGGGCCAGGCCCTGGGCATGGTTGCCCGCCGATGCCGTGACCACGCCACGGGCGCGTTCCTCGCTGCTCAATTGGGTCAGCTTGTTGTAGGCGCCGCGAATCTTGAACGAGAACACCGGCTGCAAGTCTTCGCGCTTGAGCCAGACCTTGTTGCCCAACCGCTCGGAGAGCTGGCGGGCAGTCTGCAAGGGAGTTTCCACGGCGATGTCATACACGCGCGAGGTGAGGATCTTTTTGACGTAGTCTTCAAGCATCGGCAGGCATCTACTTCACGAGTTGGGCAGGGCCAAGGAGTCTAACCCAGCGTTTGGGCGGGCGACCACACGAATCCGGAGGTTTTGTTGGGTTATACTCGCGCCCCTCGATAACTCCCCGCCCGTTCCGGAGCCCGCATGACCCAGGATCAACTCAAACAGGCAGTGGCCCAGGCCGCCGTCGATTTAATCCTTCCCAAACTCGACGACAAGAGCATCGTCGGTGTCGGCACCGGCTCCACTGCCAACTGCTTTATCGACGCGCTGGCCCAGCACAAGGGCGCGTTCGACGGCGCCGTGGCGAGTTCCGAAGCCACCGCCGCCCGCCTTAAAGGCCATGGCATTCCAGTGTACGAGCTCAACACCGTGAGCGACCTGGAGTTCTACGTGGACGGCGCCGATGAAAGCGACGAACACCTGAACCTGATCAAGGGCGGCGGCGCAGCCCTGACCCGCGAGAAAATCGTCGCGGCCGTGGCCAAGACCTTCATCTGCATCGCCGACGCGAGCAAGCTGGTGCCTGTGCTCGGTGCGTTCCCGCTGCCGGTGGAAGTTATCCCCATGGCCCGCAGCCACGTAGCCCGCGAACTGGTGAAACTGGGCGGCGACCCGGTGTACCGCGAAGGTGTATTGACCGACAACGGCAACATCATCATTGATGTGTTCAATATGCAGATCACCAATCCGGTGGAGCTGGAGACGCAGATCAATGCCATCGTCGGTGTGGTCACCAACGGCCTGTTCGCCGCACGCCCGGCGGATGTGCTGCTGCTGGGCACCCCGGAAGGCGTGAAAACCCTCAAGGCTTAACGACACCACAACTCCAATGTGGGAGGGGCGGTGCGACGATTCGACTTGCTCCCGATAGCAGTGTGTCAGTCAGAATATCTGGTACTGATACACCCAATCGGGAGCAAGCCCCCTCCCACATTTGCAGCACTCCTATCCAAAACCGTGCGCTCTGTCACGGCATCCCCTGCCCCGCCTGGTATCCAATCGGATACAAATTACAGCCACGCGACCCACGCGTTTAACAATGCGCCAATTTGCAGCCGCCCACGGAATGAGGCGCGCATTGTGCAAAGGGTCTGGGCTTTGAACATTCCCATCACCTCAAGGAAGACCTTGTGATAAAGCCCCTAGCCCTCGCCATCAGCGTTGCCGCTGCCCTGCTGTCCGCGCAAGCCCAAGCTTACGAGTACGGCCAGCACGCCAACACCACCCTGGAAAAACTGATCAATGACTACCCCGGTCGTTATCGCGGCACGGCCAATTTTGCCGGCGCTGCTGATTGGATGCAGAGCCAGATGGGCGCGGCCTATTCCATCAGCCGCCAGGACTTCACCTGGAGCAGCGGCAGCCGTGCTGCGCAAAACGTGGTGGCCTACGCCGCCGGCACCAAGCCGCAGTACGTGGTGATTGGCGCGCATTTCGACACCTACTTCGGCCGCCCGACCCTGCAAGGCCTGGATGACAATGGCTCCGGTGCCAGCGTGCTGACCGAGGTGGCGAAGAACCTCGGCGGCCTGTCATTGGAAAATGGCCTGCAAATCGTCGGATTCGGCGCGGAAGAAGAAGGTTTGCGCGGCTCCCGGGCCTTTGTTGACTCGCTGAGCGCCAGCCAGCGCGCCAATATGCTTGCGATGATCAATCTCGACAGCCTGATCACCGGCGACATGATGTATGCCCACGCCGGCCAGAACAGCACCGACAACCCGGCCCTGGCGTCATTGCGCGAGCACACGTTTCAGATCGCCAAGGAGTTGAATATCCCGCTATTCACCAACCCCGGCCTGGACCCGCAATACCCCAAAGGCACAGGCTGCTGCAGTGATGGTGAACCTTTCGAGCCGCTGAATATCCCGATCCTTTATGTAGAAGCCACCAACTGGGAACTGGGCGATCTGGACGGTTATACCCAGACCGACAACCCGAAAATCCCAGGCGGCTCGACCTGGCACGACCCGAGCGAAGACAACAAAGGCGTACTCACCGACGCCTTCGGCCAGGCGCGCATCGACCAGCGCCTGCGTGACTATTCACGCTTGCTCAGCCGCCTGGTGCTGGAACTGACCAACGCCGACCTGATGGCCTCGACGGCGTCCGGCGGTGCCGTCGCACGCAACATGCAGGACAACCTGCAACGTCAGCATCAAGCCATGGTGCGCCTGCACGATCGCCGCTGGCTGACCCTGCAGGCGGCCAGCCGCGAGGTGGGCAGCTTTGATGGCGAGATCGGCGTGGACGGCGAATACAGCCCGGACAGCGGTTTCGACACGGCCCCCAACCCCGAAGCCCGACGCCTGGGCCTGCACGCCCTTGGCGATTATCAACTGACCCCAAGCCTGAATATCGGTGCCAGCCTGAGCTACCTCAACGGGCGCGACAAACTGGAGCATCGCGGCAAACTGGACAGCGACACCTGGCAGGCAGCCGTCTATGCGCTGCTCAATGATGGCGGGCCAAGCTGGCTGGCCGGTGACCTGAGCATCGGCCACACGCGTTTTGATTCCAAACGCAACCTGATCATCCAGGCCAATGGCGGGCCGATTCTGCTCAATCAGCAACTGACGGGCGAGACTGATGCCCTGGCGTTGGGCGCGCGGGTGCTGGGCGGCTACGACTTTGACTTCGGTGCGCTCAAGAGCGGGCCTTTCGCCGGCCTGGACTACAGCCACTACCGCATCGACACGTTCCACGAAAAACAGAACCTGCGCACCGCCCTGCAGTATGAAGAGCAGTCTTTCGACTCCCTGCAAGCCAGCCTCGGCTGGCGCGTGCGTGGCGCTGTCGCCCTGCCCTACAGCCTGAGCCTGATGCCGTATGCAGACATCGCTTGGGTCAAGGAAATGGCCGATGGCCGCTTGGATGACCTGCAACTGACAGCCCGCGCCGATGGCCAGGCGCGCACCGCTCGGCTCGGCTCAGCAGACAAGAGCTTTGGTCGCGCACAAATCGGCAGCCAATTGGCGATCACCCCGCAGTTGGGGGTGTATGCCGAGGTCAATGGCCGCCTGGGTCATGCCGAAGGCAGCCAGACCGGCTATACGCTGGGCGTGCAATGGATGTTCTGATCAGGTTTTTTTGAACACGTAAAACAGGTTCGGCTCGCTGACCATATACAGCGTGCCCTCGTCATCCATGGCAATCCCTTCGGCCTGAGGCACGCGCTTGCTCAGGCCATGGCGCCCTTTAAGCAACGACAAACTGCTTAAGGGGCGACCGTCGATGTCCAGCTCCAAAACCAGGAACGATTCATCCGACAGCGCCAGCAGATGGCCGCTGCGCTCGTCGTATTGCAGGCTCGACAGGTCGCGCACAAACAGTCCGGCATCGCGCTTGGGGTTGTTGATCACGTGCACCGAGTAGGTTTTTTCCGCCTTGAAATGCGGGAAGCCATGCACTTCATAGATCAGCATCGGGTCGCGCTCCTTGGCGACGAACAGACGCTTGCCCACCGAATCATAGGCCAGGCCCTCGAACCCCTTGTTGCTGCCGATATGTACGCCGAGGGTCATCTGCTCCGCGTCGGCGGCGTCGAGGAAGGTTGTGTCGTCGTCCACATGCACCTTGATCAGCCGCTGCTGGCGCTCATCGCTGATGACGTAAATGTTGTCACTGATAAACTCCACAGCCTCTGCATCGCCAAACCCCACCAGTGGAATGCGCCGCAGGATCTTGCCCTCCAGGGACAGCTCCACCAGCTCAGCGTTTTTATTGGTGACGGTAAACAGGCTTTTGCGCACCGGATCGTAGGTGAGGGCCGAGACATCATCGTCGAGCCCTTCGATCACCTGGCCTTCCAGGGTCACGCGGTAATCTGCCAGGCCAATGGCGCGCTCATCGGCAGGCTGGCGCCACACCTGCCAGTTGAACCAGGCACGCTCGAACAGACGAAACTGCTGCGCAACGACCCCGGCGGCAACCAGGGCAAGCAACAGCAAGATGAAAACAGCAGGTTTGGGGCGGGCAAGTCGACGCATCGGGGCGGGCTCAGTGAAAAAACTGGCGAATAGATATCAAGGTCGCCTGAATTTAAACTTAAACGCGCCGAACTGTCTGGCGAATGCCGTTTATAAAGAAAAGTCTGACGTAATTCGTCAGTTATTTCTGCTTTTCAAAACGATAGAACAAGTTGGGTTCACTGACCATGTACAGGTTGCCGCTCTCATCCAGGGTCACCCCTTCGGCGCGCGGGATGGTGTCTTTCAGGCCGTTGAAGCCACCGAGCAAGGTCATGAAGCTGACTTGCTCGCCTGTTTCGTCCAGTTCCAGCAACAGGTGGGAATCGGCCGACAGCACCAGCAAGTGCCCAGTGCGCGGGTCAATGGACAAGGCCGAAAGGTTGCGCACATCCAGTTCGGTGCTGACCAGCTTTTGCTTGTCGCCGGTCAGCGTGTTGCCATCGCTCTTCCACGTGAACAAAGCCGGCGGCCGCTCTTCGCCCAGTACAAGCTGCTGATTACGCTTGTCCCACGCGATCGCTTCAAAGGCTTTGTTCTGGTCTTTGGAGGGGCCCAGGTCATGGCTTGGGAAATCAGCTTTGTTCAGCGCCGTGGTGCCGGCGTCCACCTTTACCACGGTCACGGTGTGATCGCGTTCATCTACCACGGCCATCGAGCCGTTTTCCATCACCGTCACGCCCTCAGGATTGTTCCAGCCATTGAGCGGCATCTTGCGCAATACGTCGCCTTGCAGGCTCAGCTCCACGAGAAACGGGTTTTTGCCCATGACGGAAAACAGAGTTTTGGTCTGGGGGTTGTAGGACAGGTCGGAAGCCTCATCCTTCTCCATACCGGGCAGCAGCTTGGCGTCGATGACCGCCTGATAGTCCGGGAGCCAAACACTCTCGTGGCGTTCGGCCGGGCTCTCGAAGCGCTCCAGCACCCACAGCACACCGCGATCATCCCAGTGCATGGCCCAGGCCACGCCATACAGAATGGCACCGGCCAAAAATACCCAGGAATACCAGCGCATGGACAAGCGCGAGCGAAGCGAGGTTTTCGAAGTGGGTAGAGGCACGGCCATTGAGCGCTTTTCCGGAAAGTCAGCTGTATGGGATAGCACAGGATTCAACGGCCTGCGCGCAAGAGGCTGGGATTATCCGGATGGCGTGTGAAAAAAATGCAAAAGCCCATACTTGGGATATACACAAAACCAATGTGGGAGGGGCGGTGCGACGATTCGACTTGCTCCCGATTGCGGTCTGTCCGCCAGCTTATTTGTAGCTGACCCACCGCTATCGGGAGCAAGCCCCCTCCCACAGTTTGGCCGTTACTTAGCGCACGACGCTTTCGAAACGGTTCACACCCGCCAGCTCCAACACCAGCTCATCCCCCACATTCAACGGGCCTACGCCTGCCGGAGTGCCGGTGAGAATCACATCACCCGCCTGCAGGGAGAAGCAGCCCGCCATGTGCTGGATCATCGGTACGATCGGGTTGAGCATCTGCGCGCTGTTGCCATCCTGGCGCACTTCGCCGTTGATGGTCAGGCGTATGCCGATGTCGGTCACGTCCGCAAAGGTACTGCTGACGACGAAGGGGGCAAGCACCGCCGCGCCGTCGAAGCACTTGGCGATTTCCCACGGCAGGCCCTTGGATTTCAGCTCGGCCTGTTTGTCGCGCAGGGTCAGGTCCAGCGCCGGGGCGAAGCCGGAGATGGCGTCGAGGACTTCTTCGCGGTTTGGCTTGTTCGACAACGGCTTGCCGATCAACACCGCGATTTCCACCTCGTAATGCACCGAACCGCGTTCGGTGGGAATCGCAAAACCACCTTCCAACGGCACCACGCAGCTACCGGGCTTGATGAACAGCAAAGGCTCGGTGGGCACCGGGTTATCCAGCTCCTTGGCGTGTTCGACGTAGTTACGCCCGATGCACACCAGTTTGCCCACAGGGAAGTGGATGTTGGTGCCGTCGACATACTTGTGCTGGTAGCTCATGGAACGACTCCTTCAGGTGCGGTTAAACCGCGAAGATTTTGCCAGGGTTCATGATCCCGTTCGGGTCGAACACGGCCTTCACAGCCTTCATGTACTCGATTTCAACCGGCGAGCGGCTGTAGGTCAGGTAATCACGCTTGGTCATGCCCACGCCGTGTTCGGCGGAAATCGAGCCGTTGTACTTGGCGACGGTTTCGAACACCCACTTGTTCACGGTGGCGCACTTGGCGAAGAACTCATCCTTGCTCAGGTTTTCGGGCTTGAGGATGTTCAAGTGCAGGTTACCGTCACCGATATGACCGAACCAGACGATTTCGAAATCCGGGTAGTGTTCGCCGACGATCGCATCAATTTCGCTCAAGAATGCCGGCACTTTGGAGACGGTGACCGAAATATCGTTCTTGTACGGTGTCCAGTGGGAGATGGTCTCGGAGATGTACTCGCGCAGCTTCCACAGGTTGTGCAACTGGGTTTCACTCTGGCTCATCACGCCGTCCAGTACCCAGCCCTGCTCGACGCAATGCTCGAACGTTTCCAGCGCATGGTTGGCGACTTCTTCAGTGGTGGCTTCGAATTCCAGCAGCGCGTAGAACGGGCACTCGGTTTCGAATGGTGCCGGCACATCGCCACGGCCGAGGACTTTGGCCAGGGCCTTGTCGGAGAAAAATTCGAAGGCGGTCAGGTCCAGCTTGCTCTGGAACGCGTGCAGCACCGGCATGATCGAGTCGAAGTCAGTGGTGCCGAGTACCATGGCGGTGAGGTTTTTCGGGGCACGGTCCAGGCGCATGGTGGCTTCGACCACAAACCCCAGGGTGCCCTCAGCGCCGATAAACAGCTGGCGCATGTCGTAGCCGGTGGCGTTTTTGATCAGGTCGCGGTTCAGTTCCAGCACATCGCCCTTACCGGTAACGACTTTCATGCCGGCCACCCAATTGCGGGTCATGCCGTAGCGAATCACCTTGATCCCGCCGGCATTGGTGCCGATATTACCGCCAATCTGGCTGGAACCGGACGAGGCAAAATCCACCGGATAGTACAGGCCGTTTTCTTCAGCGACGTTCTGCAATTGCTTGGTGACCACGCCCGGCTGGCACACGGCGGTGCGATCGGTGAGGTTCACGTCGAGGATCTGGTTCATATAGTCGAACGACACCACCACTTCGCCATTGGCCGCGACTGCCGCTGCCGACAGGCCGGTGCGCCCACCGGACGGCACCAGTGCTACCTTGTGCTCGTTGGCCCAACGGACGATGGCCTGCACCTGCTCAGTGGTCTTGGGAAACACGATAGCGCTGGGCGCGGGGGCGAAGTGCTTGGTCCAATCCTTGCCGTAAGCCTCCAGGGAGTCGGCATCGGTCAGCACTTTGCCGGGCTCAACCAGGGTCTTCAGCTCATCAATCAGGGCAGGATGGGTCATCGACAGAACTCTCGAACAATTCATGGTCATCCTGAGAACGCTTCACGTCGCAGGAATAGGTGTTTAGCGGGGTGCGTATGCTAGCATACCGCCCCCGCAGGACAGACCCAAAGGGCGTTTCTGCGGTGACGGCTTTCCTGCCGTCCGGGTCAGCTTGCGCTGCTCGACTCCCTGCCAATTTTCTCCGGGATACAGGTTTACGCAGATGAGCAAGACTTCTCTCGATAAGAGCAAGATCAAGTTCCTTCTTCTGGAAGGCGTCCACCCATCGGCTGTCGACGTTCTGAAAGCCGCCGGGTACACCAGCATTGAGTACATCACCAGTTCTCTGCCGGAAGCCCAGCTCAAGGAAAAGATCGCCGACGCGCACTTTATCGGCATTCGCTCCCGCACTCAGCTGACCGAAGAGATCTTCGACCACGCCAAGAAACTCGTGGCGGTCGGTTGTTTCTGCATCGGCACCAACCAGGTTGACCTCAACGCAGCGCGCGAACGCGGTATCGCGGTGTTCAACGCCCCGTACTCCAACACCCGTTCCGTAGCGGAGCTGGTATTGGCCGAGGCCATCCTGCTGCTGCGCGGTATCCCAGAGAAGAACGCCTCCTGCCACCGTGGCGGCTGGATCAAAAGCGCGGCCAACTCCTTCGAGATCCGCGGCAAGAAGCTGGGTATCGTCGGTTACGGCTCGATCGGCACTCAACTGTCGGTGCTGGCCGAAGGCCTGGGTATGCAGGTGTTCTTCTATGACACCCTGACCAAGCTGCCATTGGGCAACGCGACTCAAGTCGCCAGCCTGACCGAACTGCTGGGCATGTCCGATATCGTCACGCTGCACGTTCCGGAAACCGCCGAGACTCAGTGGATGATCGGCGAGAAGGAAATCCGCGCGATCAAGAAAGGCGGGATCCTGATCAACGCCGCTCGCGGCACTGTGGTCAAGCTCGATGCCCTGGCCGACGCGATCAAGGACAAGCACCTGATCGGCGCCGCCATCGACGTGTTCCCGGTGGAGCCACGCTCCAACGACGACATCTTCGAAAGCCCGCTGCGTGGCCTGGATAACGTGATCCTGACCCCGCACATCGGCGGCTCCACTGCTGAAGCCCAAGCCAATATCGGCCTGGAAGTCTCGGAAAAACTGGTCAAGTACAGCGACAACGGTACCTCGGTATCGTCGGTCAACTTCCCGGAAGTGGCCCTGCCGGCTCACCCGGGCAAGCACCGCCTGCTGCACATCCACCAGAACATCCCGGGCGTGATGATGGAGATCAACAAGGTCTTCGCGGAAAACGGCATCAACATCTCCGGTCAGTTCCTGCAGACCAACGAGAAGGTCGGCTACGTGGTGATCGACGTCGACGCCGAGTACTCGGACCTGGCGCAAGAGAAGCTGCAGCACATCAACGGCACTATCCGTAGCCGCGTGTTGTTCTAAGGTTTCAACCGCACCACGAAAAAGGGAGCCCCTCGGGGCTCCCTTTTTTGCATCTGAACAAATCTTACTTGACGTTAACCGTGATGACTTTCGAGGCTACCGTAGGCTCGAACTGGCGATGCACGTTGTCGCCAGCCACCAGTTGCAAGGTGTGCTTGCCTGGCGTGAGGGTCAGCTCGGTCTCGGTTTGCGCCTTGCCGAAGTGAATCGAGGTAGCGGTGGCCGGGATCGCTTCGTTTGCGTTGAGCGCCCCCACTTCCTGATCTACCAGCAGGTGATGATGGCCGGCGCCCGGTACCTGTTTGTCGATCGGCTCCAGGTCCAGGCCCTTGATGCCAAATTTGACGGTGAAGGTTTTGTCGACAGTAGCGCCGTCTTTGGGCGAGACAATGAACACTTCAGCACCAGCAGGAGCCGGTGTGCGCGGCTGGTCGGCAGCGCTGGCCAACATCGAAGCACCCAGCAGCAGGGACGCCAGGGTTGCACGGGACAAAAGGGCTTTCATTCGCTTCTCCAGTTTTTCAGTGAAATCTGTAGGGTTATGACAACTTCGCGATAAATTGCGGTCCAAGGCACCCGACACCATAGCAAAACGATGCTGAACAGCGCCTCGTCCATTCGAATTCTCTAGGAGTGACCATGCGCTTTTCGCCTGGCCTGTTACTGTTGCTTGCCCTTCTGAGCCCATTGGCCCATGCCGAGCTGATCGATGACGTCAATGATCGCGGCGAACTGCGTATAGCCCTGGAAGCCAACACCCCGCCGTTCAATTTCAAGGAAGGCGACAAGCTCACCGGCTTTGAAGTGGAACTGGGTGAGCAACTGGCGAAAGAAATGGACGTACGCTCCTCGTTTATCACCACCGATGATGCCGACCTGATGAACGGCGTGGCGACCGGCAAGTACGATGTGGCAATCAACCATATCGCTATGACTGCCGAGCTGAAGGATCGTTTCGATGTCAGCGCCGCTTATAACGATAAACCTGAACTGGTGATCCCGTTTCAGAAGGGCAACCCCGCGTTCAAGAGCAGCCTGGACAAGGCGCTGGAGCGGATGAAAGCGGATGGCCGCTTGAAGGCGCTGGCGCAGAAGTGGTTTGAGAGCCGAACACCGATAGTCAAGACACAGTAGGTCAAATGTGGGAGGGGGCTTGCTCCCGATTACTGAGTGCCAGTCACGGCATCTATTGACTGACCCACCGCTATCGGGAGCAAGCCCCCTCCCACATTTTGTCCAAGGCAAGACTTTAGAATCCTTTGCCTGCCTAAAACGGCTCGTTGCCCCGCCGGCGAAACCAGCCGGTCAGGGACAGGCGTTCGCGCGTGGCCGGCAGTACCTCGTGGGGCACCTCGCCCGACAAAAACACCACCAGACAGCCGCCGGTAGGCACCACGTCATATTCGACGCCGCCCTTGAGGTACATGCGCAACTGGCCGCCATGCTCGGGCAGCCAGGCGTCGTTCAAGTAGATCACCGCCGAGACCATGCGCCGGTCGTCGTCACGAAAGCGGTCCACATGCTTGAGGTAAAACGCACCGGGTGGGTACATCGCGAAGTGGCTTTCGAAATCTTCCAGCCCAAGGAACAGGCTGCGGTTCATTGCCAGGCGCAGGCTGTCCATGACGGCCATATAGGTGTCGCAAACCGCCGCGTCGCCCTCTTCCAGCCACTGAATATGATCACCGCGAATACCCTCGCGAATCTCCTGGGCCGGCCCGCGCCCGACTGCCGCCGGTGCCAGCTCACCTTCGGCCGCACGTTTATGGCACTCAGCCGCCAGTTCCAGGGTCAGAGCCTGGGGCAGGAAGCCATTCTGCTGCGACCAGCCTTTTTCGGCCAAGTCGTCAACGATACGTTGCAGCAGCGGGTCATCGAGGGATATTTGCATGGCGCGCATAGTATCCATACGCCTGAGAATCCGACAGCGCCGTCGAGCGCCCGAATGCACTTTAAATCAGCTGTCTGATAGGACTTCTCGACAAATCCTACGCCCGACACGGACAATAGTGGCCGACTGACAGGAGTCCATATGCGTCGTTTGTTTTTTACCGTGTTGATGTTCTGCGTTTTGCCCGCCTGGGCAGACGGCCATGACCAGTTGTACAAGGTTGCCGGCTGGGCCGAACAACGTGCGCATTTCAATGACGCCCTCAGTGCCGCCCAGCAACGCTACCGCAATAGCCTGCCGCCGGTGGTGTACCAGGCGCTGGTGGACAACAGCAATAAGCGCTTTGGCGCCCAAGCCATGGATCAGCGTGCCGAGGCGCAACTGCGCAAGCACCTGGCCAACCCGAAACCGGCCCTGGCGTTCTTCCAATCGCCCCTGGGCCGCAAGATCGTCGCCGCAGAATTGCTGGCCACGCGCCGCGACCAGTTGGCGAAAAACGCTCAGGGCCTGCCGAAAATCCAGGCCGACGCCACCCGCAGCCTGATCATCGGCCATCTGGCCCAAGCCCTGCCCGCGCGCGAGGCCGGTGCAGAAGTCAGCCTGGCGATTGCCGGTGTAGCGGCCGACAGCTTGAGCCAGATGATCCCCGGTTTGCTTGGCGGCGGTCAGGCCCAGGGTATGTTGAATGGGCAGCGCGAACGGTTGATGCAACAAATCGACAAGGACCTGAACAACACGCTGTTGTACGTCTACCGGGATTTGTCCGACCCGGAGCTGGAAGAGTTCGCTACGTTTGCCGAATCGCCGGAAGGTAAGGCGTATTACCAGGCGGCCCTGGCAGCCATTCGCGCAGGGCTGGCTGTCGGCCAAAGCACCTCAAGCCTGACGCAGTAATTGTGGGAGGGGGCTTACTCCCGATAGCAGAGTGTCAGTCACCAGATATATGACTGACACACCGCAATCGGGGGCAAGCCCCCTCCCACATTTAAAATGCGTTAGTTCAGGTGATCGGTGAGGTACTTGAAGTACTCATTACGAATCTCTGGAATCTCATTGGCCAGGTGATGCCTGCCCCGCGGCAGCATCAACACCTCGGGCCGGTCGAACTTACCGCGTAGCACCTGCAAATTGTGTTGCCAATCCACCGTCATATCTTCCTCACCCTGCACGATCACCGGCCGCCGTGGGCTGCGGGGTGCGGCTTCGATGCGTTTGATCCAGCGCGCCAGCGCCCCTACCCAAGCGGTGGGCAATTGGCGCGGCTGCAGTGGGTCGGCTTCAAGGAACGGTTTGAACGCAGGGTCGTTGGAGTTATCGCTGAAGCGTCGGGCGATGCCTTTGACGAACGGGCGCAGCAGGTAATAGCTGACCTTCGACCATCCCCAGGCACGCGGCCGCACCAGCGGTGAGAGCAGGAAGGTCTTGCCCTGGGCCGGGCTGTCGGCGCCGTGGTTGAGCAAGTGATCCACCACAATGGCGCCGCCGGTGCTTTGCCCGAACAGGTGCCAGGGTTGCGGCAATTGCAGCGCCTTGGCCTCAGCGAACAACGCCTGCACCACGCTCTGGTACACCGCAAACTCATCGATGCTGGCGCGCGGGCCGCTGGACAAGCCGTGGCCCGGCAAGTCGCAGGCGATCACCACAAAGCCCTGGTCCAGCGCCCAATCCACCACATGGCGGTACAACCCCATGTGGTCGTAGAAACCGTGGAACATGAACATCGTTGCCACCGGCGCAGGCGGCCACCATACCTGGGCCACCACTTCAAACCCGTCCACTTCCAGGCGCCCCAACCGGCTCACCGCCGGCACCTTGCGAGCGGCCAGGTCAAGCCCATAGAAACGTTGATAGACCCTTGCCTCGGCGCTAAGCGGTTGCGCGTCCACCAGGGGCCGCAAGCTTTCGCGCAGATGATCAGGGTCAAAGGTGACGGGCATAAAGGCTTCCAGACTGGCGGTGAAGATGAATATCGAGCTGCGATATTCATCTGTCAGGACAAGCATGGCAAGCTACGCGACCTGCGAGGATACCTTTGAATGCGACCGCCTTACCGCAACGCCCTGTTCGCCAGCCTGATCCTGGTTATCTGCGCCGGCGTGCTGTGGGCCGCGTATGACTGGTTCCAGGGCCGCTACCTGCGCGCCTTCAGCGAGCACACGGCGGTATTCTCCGGCGATGCGCTGCAACTGCCCGCCGCCCTCAGCGGCCCTGGCCCGATTCGCCTGGTGCACTTCTGGGACCCGGCCTGCCCGTGCAATGTCGGCAACCAGCAACACCTGGGTGAGCTGATCGAGCAGTACGAGCCCCAAGGGGTCGAGTTTTACGCCCTGCAAAAAGCCGGTAGCCACGGCACCCTGCCCGACAACCTGCGCCACATGAAAATCCTCGACGCCCTGCCCGGCGCCGATCGCATACCCGCCAGCCCGGCCGTGGGCATCTGGGACCGCACAGGCAAACTGGCCTATTTCGGCCCCTACAGCGAAGGGCTGACGTGCAATGCCAGCAACAGTTTTATCGAACCCATTCTCAAGGCCCTTGGAACCGGACGCGAAGTGAATGCCACTCACACCCTCGCGGTAGGCTGCTATTGTTCGTGGCCTAAGGATCAGTAGCCCGTCCACTCTGGTAAGGAATGTTCATGAAGCGCGTCTTGCAGATTTTCGCGGTGCTGATTGCGCTGGTCGCCCTCGGCGCCGGTTGGTATGTCTACAGCAAGCAGCCCACGCGTCAGGGCACAGTGCCGCTGGCCCACCTGCAAAGCTCGGTCACGGTGCGCTACGACGACCGTGGCGTACCGCATATCCGTGCCGAGAACGAGGCTGACCTGTACCGCGCCCTGGGCTATGTGCATGCCCAGGACCGGCTGTTCCAGATGGAGGTCATGCGGCGCCTGGCCCGTGGCGAACTGGCCGAAGTGCTGGGGCCCAAACTGCTTGAGACCGACAAGCTGTTTCGCAGCCTGCGCATTCGTGAGCGCGCCTTGAGCTACGCAGAGCACATGGACCCCGACTCAGCGTCGTCCAAAGCCCTGCAAGCCTATCTGGACGGGATCAACCAATATCAGGACAGCCACGCCAGCCCCATGGAGTTCGACGTGCTGGGCATCCCCAAGCGCCGCTTTACCGTCGAGGACAGCATCAGCGTCGCCGGGTACATGGCTTACAGCTTTGCCGCCGCCTTTCGTACCGAGCCGGTGCTGACTTACGTACGCGACCATCTGGGCAGCGACTACCTGAAAGTGTTCGATCTCGACTGGCAACCCAAGGGTGCGCTCAACCTGGCGGCCAGTGACTGGCAAACCCTCGGCGCCATCGCCGCCCTGAGTGAGCAGGCCCTGGCCGACAACGGCCTGCCGCAGTTCGAGGGCAGCAACGCCTGGGCCGTCAGCGGCAGCCATACCAAAAGCGGCAAGCCGTTGCTGGCGGGTGACCCGCATATCCGCTTCTCGGTGCCATCGGTGTGGTACGAGGCGCAGCTGTCGGCGCCAGGCTTTGAGCTGTACGGCTATCACAACGCGCTGGTGCCGGTGGCGTTCCTGGGGCACAACCTGGACTTCGGCTGGAGCCTGACCATGTTCCAGAACGACGACCTTGATCTGGTCGCCGAGAAGGTCAACCCGGACAACCCCAACCAGGTCTGGTATCACGGCCAATGGGTCGACATGACCAGCAGCGAGCAACAGATCCAGGTCAAGGGCCAGGCGCCGGTGACCCTCACGCTGCGCCGTTCGCCCCACGGCCCGATCATCAATGACGTGCTCGGCGAGAACGCGGGCAGCACGCCAATTGCCATGTGGTGGGCGTTCCTGGACACCGAAAACCCGATCCTCGACGGCTTCTACCAACTCAACCGCGCCGATACCCTGGCCAAGGCACGTGTCGCGGCCGCCAAGGTGTCGGCACCGGGCCTGAACATCATATGGGCCAATGCCAAGGGCGATATCGGCTGGTGGGCGGCAGCGCAGTTGCCGATCCGCCCGGCCGGCGTCAACCCGGCGTTCATCCTCGATGGCAGCACCGCTCAGGCCGACAAGCTGGGCTTCTACCCGTTCAGCGCCAACCCCCAGGAAGAGAACCCGGCACGTGGCTATGTGGTCTCCGCCAACGCCCAACCGGCATCGCCCACCGGCATGGAGATCCCGGGCTACTACAACCTCGCGGACCGTGGCCAGCAGTTGAACGCGCAGTTGAGCGACAACAGCGTGAAGTGGGATGTAAGCAACAGCCAGGCTTTGCAACTGGGCACCACCACCGCCTACGGCCCACGCCTGCTCGCACCGCTGCTGCCGGTGCTGCGCGAAGGGATCAAGGACCCGGCTCAACTCAAGCTGGTGGAACAGCTCGCAAGCTGGAAAGGCGACTACCCGCTGGACTCCACCAGCGCCACGCTGTTCAACCAGTTCCTGTTCAACCTTGCCGACGCGACCTTCCACCCGAAGCTGGGCGATGCACTGTTCAAGACCCTGATCACCACCCGTGTGATCGACGCGGCGTTGCCACGCCTGGCAGCCTCGCCGGACTCACCCTGGTGGGAGGGCAAGCGCGCGGATATCGTCAAGCTCGCCTGGGACAACAGCCTGGCCCACCTCAAGACGACCTTCGGCGACGACCCGGCGCAGTGGCAGTGGGGCAAGGCGCACACCTTGACCCATGGTCATCCGCTGGGCTTGCAGAAACCGCTGGATAAGCTCTTCAACGTCGGCCCGTTCGCCGCACCGGGCAGCCACGAAGTGCCGAACAACCAGACCGCCGCGATCGGCCCGGCGCCATGGCCGGTGACCTATGGGCCTTCGACACGGCGCCTGATCGACTTCGCCGACCCTGCCCACGCACTGACCATCAACCCAGTGGGGCAAAGCGGCGTACCGTTTGATGCTCACTATGGTGATCAGGCGCAAAGCTATATCGAAGGCGGGTATGAGCAGGCGCATTTCAGTGATGAGGAAGTGACGGCCAATACCCGAGGCACCTTGAAACTGTTGCCTGCCAGATAGCTGTTTATCGCTACACCGGCGCCGCAAAGTTAAGCCTGAACTGTTGCGGCGTGACGCCCAGACGGCGATTGAACACGCTGCGCATGTGCTGGGCGTCGCGAAATCCGCATTGATAGGCCACCGTCTTGAGCGGCGCCGGGCTGCTTTCGAGCATCACCCGCGCCGCATCCACCCGCGCGCGCTCGACAAATTCCGCCGGCGTGATCCGCGCTTCACGGGCGAACACCCGGGAGAAATTGCGCGCACTCATATTGGCCGCCCTGGCCAAATCGGCAATGGTCAAATCCCCGGTCAGGTTGGCCAGCACGTACAACTGCACCAGCGCCACCGCCGAAGTGGCCTCGGCATGGGGAGTGAGAAACGGGCTGAACTGCGATTGCCCGCCCGAGCGTTGGGTGAACACCACCAGGCGCTTGGCCACGCTCAGCGCCACTTCCGGGCCGTGATCCTGGGCCAGCAGGTACAGCGAAAGATCGATACCCGCCGTGACCCCGGCCGAGGTGTAGAGGTTGCCGTCCTGCACATAGAGACGGTCGGCCTCGACCTGGGCAGAAGGGCACAGGCGCGCCAGGCTGGCGGCGTCATTCCAGTGGGTAGTGACAGTTTTACCGTCCAGCAGACCGGCGCGGGCCAGCATGAAGGCGCCGTTGCAGATCGAGCCGAAGCGCTGTGCCCTGGCAGCGGCACCGCGCAGCCACTCATCAAACTGAGGGCCGAAATCTTCGAAAGGCAGTTGCGGGCCGCCCGCTACCAGCAACAGGTCGTAGGGCTGCCGGGCTTCGCTGTAGTGCTTGTGCGCCTGCAATGACAGGCCATTGGAGGCAGCCAGAGTGCCGTGGCCGAAACCGATCACCTCCAGGCGGTAGTGATCGTCAGGCGCCAGGAAGCGGTTGGCCTCGCAGAACACATCCATGGGCCCGGTCACGTCCAGTGACTGGACGCCGGGGAAGATCAGGATCGCGACGGTTTTGTGCATGGGAGACCTTTATCTCTGGGCTGACGCAACACCCTGTGGGAGCTGGCTTGCCTGCGATGCAGACACCTGGGCTCATCAGGTATACCGAGGTGATGCTATCGCAGGCAAGCCAACTCCCACATTAGATCGCGCGCAGCCTTGGCGCGATGTGGCAGCACATTGGCCGAAAACGCGCCCTCGTCTCGATAGCTGCGTCGCCCAAGCGCGAACAGACTGGATGCTTTCCAGAGGAGCACCACCATGAACACCACCATCGCCGGCATCAAAATCCCCGACAGCGCCTTGGCCAAAGCCACCACTGAATACATCCGCGACATCGAATCCGACCTGCTGTACCACCACTCGCGCCGGGTATTTCTGTTCGGCGCCTTGAGCGGAGAGCGCAAGCAACTGGCCTACAACCCGGAGCTGCTGTATGTCGGCGCAATGTTCCACGACCTGGGCCTGGTGGAAGGTCATCGCAGTGACGACCAGCGTTTCGAAGTGGACGGTGCCAATGCCGCCGCCGCGTTCCTCAAGCCTTACGGGCTGAGCGATGACGATATCGAACAAGTGTGGTTGTCCATCGCCCTGCACACCACACCGGGTGTGCCGCAACACCTGCGCCCCACCGTGGCGCTGGTGACCGCCGGGGTGGAGATGGACGTGCTGGGCATGGACTACGCCGCATTTTCCACGGTGCAGCGCGAAGCGGTGGTGCATGCGCATCCACGCGGTGAAGGGTTCAAGGAGTGCATCATCTGCGCGTTTGCCGACGGCTTGCGCCATCGCCCGCAGACCACGTTTGGCAACGTGAAGACGGATGTGCTGGTGGATCAGGAGCCGGGGTTCAGGCCGATGAATTTTGTCGAGGTGATTCGCACGTCGCCGTGGTTGGCGTAGCTGAGTTGAAATGCGATCAAATGTGGGAGGGAGCAAGCCCCCTCCCACATTTGGACCTCACCCAGCTTTAGACCGGGGCTGGAGCGCGGCGCTTGTCCGGCTGTTGCCAGCCGTCAGCCGCGGCTTCTTCGATGGCTTGCTGGATGGCCTTCTTGCGATGCTCTTCGGCCCGACGGCTGAAGAACCACACCAGGAAGGTCACCAACGACACCGCCAACAGGATCAGACTCGCCACCGCGTTGATCTCGGGTTTAACCCCAAGGCGCACCGCCGAGAACACTTCCATCGGCAAGGTGGTGGAACCCGGGCCCGATACAAAGCTGGCCAGTACCAGGTCATCCAGGGACAGCGCAAACGACATCATGCCGCCCGCCGCCAGGGACGGCGCGATCATCGGGATGGTGATCAGGAAAAACACCTTCCACGGCCGCGCGCCCAAATCCATCGCGGCTTCTTCGATCGACAAATCCAGCTCACGCAAGCGCGCCGACACCACCACCGCCACATACGCCGCACAGAACGTCGTGTGCGCGATCCAGATGGTGACGATGCCACGTTCCTGGGGCCAGCCGATCATCTGCGCCATGGCCACGAACAGCAGCAACAGCGACAGGCCGGTGATCACTTCAGGCATGACCAACGGCGCCGTCACCAGGCCGCCGAACAGCGTACGGCCCTTGAACTGGCTGATACGCGTGAGCACAAATGCCGCCAACGTGCCCAGCGCCACCGCGGCCACCGCCGTGTAGCAGGCGATTTCCAGGGAACGGGCCACCGAACCCATCAACTGGGTGTTGTCCAGCAGGCCCACGTACCACTTGATCGACCAACCGCCCCACACCGTCACCAGCTTGGATTCGTTGAACGAGTAGATCACCAGGATCAACATCGGCAGGTAGATAAACAACAAGCCTGCGACCAGCATGAAGCTGGAGAAACGAAAGCGCTTCATATCTTGCCCTCCAGCTCTTTGGCCTGGCTGCGGTTGAACAGAATGATCGGCACGATCAGGATCGCCAGCATCACCACGGCCAAGGCAGAAGCCACCGGCCAGTCACGGTTGTTGAAGAATTCCTGCCACAACACTTTACCGATCATCAGGGTTTCCGGGCCGCCGAGCAGTTCCGGGATCACGAACTCGCCCACCACTGGGATAAACACCAACATGCAGCCGGCGATGATGCCGTTCTTGGACAGCGGCACGGTGATTTTCCAGAAGCTGTTGAAGGTGCTCGAACCGAGGTCGGAGGCAGCTTCGAGCAGGCTCTGGTCGTGTTTGACCAGATTTGCGTACAGCGGCAGGATCATGAACGGCAGGTACGAGTAGACCACGCCGATATACACCGCGATGTTGGTGTTGAGGATCTGCAACGGTTCACTGATCAGCCCCATGGACATCAGGAAGCCGTTGAGCAAACCGTTGTTGCTGAGGATGCCCATCCACGCATACACGCGGATCAGGATCGCGGTCCAGGTCGGCATCATGATCAGCAGCACCAGCACGGTCTGCATCTCTTTGCGCGCCGTGGCGATGGCGTAGGCCATCGGGTAGCCGATCAGCAGGCACAGCAGCGTGCTGAAGAACGCCATCTTCAACGAGCCCAGGTAGGCGGCGATGTACAACTCGTCGCCCGCCAACAGGCTGTAGTTGGCCAGGTTCAGCACCACTTGCAGCTTTTGCTCAACGTAGGTGTAGATCTCGGTATAGGGCGGGATCGCCACGTCGGCTTCGGCAAAGCTGATTTTCAATACGATGAAAAACGGCAGTGCGAAAAACAGAAACAGCCAGAGGAATGGAATCCCGATGACCACCTGCTTGCCATTGGGGATTATGCGATCCAAGCGCCGCTTGAATTTCTTCATGTTCATGAGCGAAGTACCACGCCGCTGTCGTCTTCCCACCACACGTAAACCTGATCACCCCAGGTTGGGCGCTGGCCACGGCGTTCGGCGTTGGCGACGAAGGACTGCACCAGCTTGCCACTCGGCAGCTCCACATAGAACACCGAGTGACCGCCCAGGTAGGCGATATCGTGCACCTTGCCGCTGGACCAGTTGTGCTCGCAGGTTGGCATTTCGGTGGTGACCAGCAGTTTTTCCGGGCGAATCGCGTAGGTCACCGACTTGTCTTCCACCGAAGTAGCGATGCCGTAGCCCACGTAGATGTCGCGATCCAGGTCCGGGCACTTGAGCACCGCATGGCCTTCGGCGTCGTCCACCACTTGGGTGTCGAAGATGTTCACGTTGCCGATGAACTCGCACACCAGGCGGCTGGTAGGGGTTTCGTAGATGTCGATCGGGCTGCCGATCTGGGCGATCCAGCCCAGGTGCATGATCGCAATACGCTCGGCCATGGTCATGGCCTCTTCCTGGTCGTGGGTTACCATCACGCACGTCACGCCGACGCGCTCGATGATCTCTACAAGCTCAAGCTGCATCTGCGAGCGCAGCTTCTTGTCCAGGGCGCCCATCGGCTCATCGAGCAGCAAGAGTTTGGGGCGCTTGGCCAGGGAACGGGCCAGGGCGACACGCTGGCGCTGGCCGCCGGACAGCTGGTGCGGCTTGCGCTTGGCGTATTGGCTCATCTGCACCAGCTTGAGCATCTCGGCCACGCGGGCGTCGACTTCGGCCTTGGGGATCTTGTCCTGCTGCAGGCCGAACGCGATGTTCTGCGCCACGGTCATGTGCGGGAACAGCGCATAGGACTGGAACATCATGTTGATCGGCCGCTCGTAGGGGGGCATGTCGGTAATGTCCACGCCGTCCAGGTAGATGCGGCCTTCGGTTGGGCGCTCGAAACCTGCGAGCATACGCAGCAAGGTGGACTTGCCTGAACCCGAACCGCCGAGCAAGGCGAAGATCTCGCCTTTCTTGATTTCCAGGGACACATCGTCCACCGCAATCGTCTCGTCGAACTTCTTCGTGACCCGGTCGATTTTGACCAGCACCTTTTTCGGTGTCTGGTCGCCCTCGAGGGCTTTCTTATAGGCGCCGGAGGCAACTGCCATTTACGAAACTCCCAAAAAAAGAGTGCAGCTCGCCCAATACGGGCCAGCCTTGGATAGTTTGAGCCTTACTTGCCCGTCTTGACCTTGGTCCAGCTACGGGTCATTAAACGCTGCACTTTCGGGGGTAGCTCGAAGTTGACGAATGTCCGCTCGAGAACCGCCTGCGGTGGGTAAACCGCTGCGTCGGTGCGTATCGATTGTTCCATCAGCTTGTCCGCCCCGGGGTTAGGGTTGGCGTAACCGACGTAATCACTGACCTGGGCGATCACCTCAGGTTGCAGCAAATAGTTGATGAAGGCATGAGCCTCTTTAACGTTGCTCGCATCCTTGGGGATCGCCAGTACGTCAAACCAGAGGTTGCCGCCTTCCTTGGGAATTGCGTAGGCGATGTTCACGCCCTTGCCCGCCTCGGCCGCGCGGGCCTTGGCCTGGAACACATCACCGGAGAAACCGGCAGCCACGCAGATGTTGCCGTTGGCCAGGTCCGAGATGTATTTGGAGGAGTGGAAGTAAGTCACGTAGGGCCGCACTTTGAGCAGCTTCTCTTCGGCCTTCTTGTAGTCGGCCGGGTTGGTGCTGTTAGGGTCCAGGCCCATGTAGTTGAGCACTGCCGGCAGCATTTCATCGGCCGAATCCATGAACGACACACCGCAGGTGGCGAGCTTCTTCATGTTTTCCGGTTCGAACAACACCGCCCAGGAATCGATATGGTCGACGCCCAGCACTTCCTTGACCTTATCGACGTTGTAGCCAATGCCATTGGTGCCCCACAGGTACGGCACCGCGTACTGGTTGCCCGGGTCGTTCTTTTCCAGGCGCTTGAGCAGGGCCGGGTCGAGGTTGGCGTAGTTTGTCAGCAGTGACTTGTCGAGCTTCTGGAACGCCCCGGCCTTGATCTGCTTGCCGAGGAAATGGTTGGACGGCACGACCACGTCATAGCCGGTACGCCCGGCGAGCAACTTGCCTTCCAGGGTTTCGTTGGAATCAAACACGTCATACACGGGCTTGATGCCGGTGGCCTTTTCAAAGTTGGCCAGGGTGTCGGGGCCGATGTAGTCCGACCAGTTATAAACATGCACCGTCGATGCGGCCTGCACGCTGACAGCCAGCGTGATACCTGCACCCACCAGCAAGGCTTTGCGAAATAAAGAAATTGGCAAGTGGAGGTCCTCTTAAATAGTTGGGCCCAAAGTTGTTGCCCGGCAACAAAACCGGCGCGCAACTTACCCTCGATAAACCGATCCGGCAAAACTTTCTTTGATCTAATTTGTGGGAGAGGGGCTTACCCCCCTCCCACAGCTGCCAGGGCTTACTTGCCCGACTTGATCTTGGTCCAGCTACGGGTCATTTCACGCTGGGTCGCGGCCGGCAAGTCGGCAATCGCGTAGAGCTTGGCCTGCACGTCCGCCGACGGGTAGATGCCCGGGTCGCTGGTGATGTCTTTGTCCACCAGTGCGGTGGCTTTCTCGTTACCGTTCGGGAAACGCACGCTGTTGGTGATCGACGCCATGACTTCGGGCTTGAGCAGGTAGTTCATGAAGGTGTAGGCGGCCTCGACGTTTTCGGCATCCTTAGGGATAGCGACCATGTCGAAGAAGCTGCCGGCGCCTTCTTTCGGAATGTCGTAGGCGACTTTGACTTTGCCACCGGCTTCAGCCGCCCGGGACTTGGCTTGCTGGATGTCACCCGAGTAACCCACGGCCACGCAGATGTTGCCGTTGGCGAGGTCGGAAATGTACTTGGACGAGTGGAAGTAACCGATCGAAGGACGGATCTTCAAGAACAGGTCTTCAGCCTGCTTGAGATCGGCTTTCTTCTGGCTGTCGGTCGGCAGGCCCAGGTAATGCAGCGCGATTGGCAGCATTTCGGTTGGCGAGTCGAGGAAGCTCACGCCGCAGCTTTTCAGCTTGGCGATGTTTTCCGGCTTCATCAGCACATCCCACGAATCGATCTTGTCCACGCCCAGCGCGGCCTTGACCTTCTCCGGGTTGTAGCCGATGCCGATCGAACCCCACATGTACGGGAACGCGTGCTTGTTGTCCGGGTCGCTGACCGACACGGCCTTGAGCAGGGATTTGTTCAGGTTGCTGTAGTTAGGCAGCTTGGACGTGTCCAGCTCCTGGTACACGCCGGCCTTGATCTGCTTGGCCAGGAAGTTGTTCGACGGCACGACGATGTCGTAGCCGGACTTGCCTGCCAGCAACTTGGCTTCCAGGGTCTCGTTGCTGTCGAACACGTCGTACACCACCTTGATGCCCGACTCTTTTTCAAAGTTGGCGATGGTGTCCGGTGCAATGTAGTCAGACCAGTTGTACACGTGCAGCACTTTATTGTCTGCCTGGGCCGCGCCCGCCATTGCGCCCATCAGGGACAAGGCGAGGAGGGTCTTGCCAGCGTTTTTCAAACCTAATGCCTTCATTGGGTGATGCTCCGATTTTTCTTTTTTGGGCCGCACATTGTTTATGTTTCGGGCCCAGCCAAAGGGCAACAAAACAGGACGACAGTCTGGCAAGTTCAGGGGCCCGCTTTCAACCGGCCCCCGCATTTATCTACTCAGCCCTGCAATGCCGCCAACGTCAGGTCCAGGCAATGACGGGCCTTGGTCACCAGCTCGTCGATTTCTGCCTGGCTGATCACCAGCGGCGGCGAAATGATCATGGTGTCGCCCACGGCGCGCATGATCAGGCCATTCTCGAAGCAGAAGGTTCGGCAGATCATGCCGGCGCCCTTGCCTTCATGACGCTTGCGCGTGACCTTGTCCTGCACCAGCTCGATCGCACCGAGCATACCCACGCCGCGCACTTCGCCCACCAGCGGGTGGTCAGCCAGCTCCCTCAGACGCTTCTGCAAATACGGTGCCGTTTCGTCGTGTACACGGCTGACGATTTTTTCATCGCGCAGGATACGGATGTTTTCCAGGGCCACGGCCGCTGCGACCGGGTGGCCGGAGTAGGTAAAACCGTGGTTGAAATCGCCCCCTTCGTTGAGCACCGCCACCACTTCGTCGCGCACGATCAGGCCGCCCATGGGCACGTAGCCTGAGGTCAGCCCCTTGGCGATGGTCATCATGTGTGGCTTGAGGTCGTAGAAATCGCTACCGAACCACTCACCGGTACGGCCAAAACCGCAGATCACTTCGTCGGCGACAAACAGGATGTCGTACTTGGCGAGAATTTCCTTGATGCGCGGCCAGTAGGTGGCGGGTGGCACGATCACGCCACCGGCTCCCTGGATCGGCTCGGCGATAAAGGCGCCGACGTTGTCCACGCCCAACTCCAGAATCTTCTCTTCCAGCTGGTTGGCGGCCCAGATCCCGAATTCTTCAGGGCTCATGTCGCCGCCTTCGCCAAACCAGTAGGGTTGAGCGATGTGGGTGATACCCGGGATAGGCAGGTCGCCCTGCTCATGCATATAAGTCATGCCACCCAGGCTGGCGCCGGCCACGGTGGAACCGTGGTAGCCGTTCTTGCGGGCAATGATGGTTTTCTTGCTCGGCTGGCCCTTGATCGCCCAGTAGTGGCGGACCATGCGCAACATGGTGTCGTTGCCTTCGGAGCCGGAGCCGGTGAAGAACACATGGTTCATGCCGGCGGGCGCGACTTCGGAAATGACTTTGGCCAGTTCAAGCACCGGCGGGTGTGCGGTCTGGAAGAACAGGTTGTAGTACGGCAGCTCTTTCATCTGTTTGGCGGCGGCGTCAGCCAGTTCGTCGCGACCATAGCCGATCGCCACGCACCACAGGCCGGCCATGCCGTCGAGGATCTTGTTGCCTTCGCTGTCCCACAGGTAAACACCGTGGGCTTTGGTGATGATCCTTGGGCCTTTCTCTTTCAATTGCTTGAAATCGCTGAACGGCGCCAGGTGGTGATCATTGCTCAAGGCTTGCCATTCACGGGTTTGCGGGTTGTTGCTGGACATACCAATCTCCTAGACTTTTCAGTGAAGGGCGCGCCGTTTGAAGGACGCGCCCGGCGCATCAGACGGCGAAGAGCAGGAATTCCCGCTCCCACGAACTGATCACGCGCTTGAAGTTTTCATGCTCGGCCCGCTTGACCGCGACGTAGCCTGTGATGAACTTTTGCCCCAGGTATTTCTCGATGGTCTTGCTGTTTTCCATACGCTCAAGGGCATCTTCGATGGTCAACGGCAGACGCAGATTGCGGCGCTCGTAACCACGGCCGACTACTGGCGCGCTCGGGTTGTGGCCTTCGACCATGCCGATGTAGCCGCACAGCAGGCTGGCGGCAATCGCCAGGTAGGGGTTGGCATCGGCGCCCGGCAGGCGGTTCTCCACGCGGCGGTTCTGTGGGCCGGCATCTGGAACGCGCAGGCCGACGGTGCGGTTCTCTTCGCCCCACTCCACGTTCACCGGCGCCGAGGTGTCGGGCAGGAAGCGGCGGAACGAGTTCACGTTCGGGGCGAACAGCGGCAGCAATTCAGGGATGAACTTCTGCAGGCCACCAATGTGGTTGAGAAACAGCTGGCTCATGGTCCCGTCTTCATTGGAGAAGACGTTCTTGCCGGTGGCGATGTCGATGATGCTCTGGTGCAGGTGCATCGCGCTGCCGGGCTCGCCGGTCATCGGCTTGGCCATAAAGGTGGCAGCCACGTCGTGCTTGAGCGCGGCTTCACGCATGGTGCGCTTGAACACCAGGATCTGGTCGGCCAGGGACAGGGCATCGCCGTGACGGAAGTTGATTTCCATCTGCGCGGTGCCGTCTTCGTGGATCAGGGTGTCGAGGTCCAGCTCCTGCAGTTCGCACCAGTCGTAGACGTCTTCGAACAGCGGGTCGAATTCGTTGGCTGCTTCTATAGAGAAAGACTGGCGGCCAGTCTCCGGGCGCCCGGAACGGCCAATCGGCGGTTGCAGCGGAAAGTCCGGGTCTTCGCAACGCTTGGTCAGGTAGAACTCCATCTCCGGCGCCACGATGGGCTGCCAGCCGCGGTCGGAGTAGAGTTTGAGGACTTTCTTGAGCACGTTGCGCGGCGACAGCTCGATCGGGTTGCCTTGCTTGTCGTAGGTGTCGTGGATCACCTGAGCAGTGGGCTCGATGGCCCAGGGCACCAGGAATACCGCGTTCTGGTCGGGGCGGCAGATCATGTCGATGTCGGCCGGGTCGAGCAATTCGTAATAGATGTCGTCTTCGACATAGTCGCCGGTCACGGTCTGCAACAGAACGCTTTCGGGCAGGCGCATGCCTTTTTCGGCGATGAACTTGTTGGTCGGCGAGATCTTGCCCCGGGTAATACCGGTGAGGTCGCCAATCATGCATTCGACTTCTGTGATCTTGTGGTCTTTCAACCAATCGGTGAGCTGGTCGAGGTTGTTACTCATAAATGCCTCTGGGCTGGGTTTCCTGGCATCCGTTAAAAGCCAGGCGTTGGTTGACGCAGCATCCGCGTCGCTTGTTCATTCAGGGTAGGAGCTTACCTGCCATTTGCCCATGGGTTGCATTCCTCACGCCAAAGTTGTGCAGAATCATGATCGGCACGGCGAATATGGGCGGGTGGGTGGCGCAGGCGTTGGCAAAGAGGAGGTCGGACGGGCCGTCAAGAATATTGGCCGGTGCGTGAGCATTCACGCGGGACGAACGGACTGCGCACAATGTGTGGCGCAAGCACGCAGAGACGCCGAATGGCGGCAGGTGAAACATGAAGCACCCCGGTATTATTGCTGTTATGGGTTTGAATCGAGCTTAGCCTTGTTCATTTTTTTACACAACACCCCCGTAAAAAATACAACACGGCCCGCTCAAGCCTGCAGGTCCAAAGACCTTTAAACCCAAAAAACCGCCCCAAAAAGCCCCAAAAAAGGCTTCATGGCGCTTTTTTAGGGCAAAAAATGCCTCGCTTGACTTCGGCAAGCCGTTCGGGTTGACTGAAACCAGAAAAGATCAATGATTGATATTTTTAACAACAAAGGTGTTGCATCATGTCGGTACCCCCGCGTGCCGTTCAGCTTAACGAAGCGAACGCGTTCCTTAAGGATCATCCTGAGGTTCTGTACGTAGACCTTCTAATTGCGGATATGAATGGTGTGGTGCGCGGCAAGCGCATCGAACGCACCAGCCTCCACAAGGTTTACGAGAAGGGCATTAACCTGCCTGCCTCTTTATTTGCCCTGGATATCAATGGCTCGACGGTGGAAAGCACCGGCCTGGGCCTGGACATCGGTGATGCTGACCGAATCTGTTATCCAATCCCCGACACCCTGTGCAATGAACCCTGGCAAAAGCGCCCTACCGCGCAATTGCTGATGACCATGCACGAACTTGAAGGTGAACCTTTCTTCGCCGACCCGCGCGAAGTGCTCCGCCAAGTTGTAAGCAAGTTTGACGACCTCGGTCTGACCATCTGCGCCGCCTTCGAGCTTGAGTTCTACCTGATCGACCAGGAGAACGTGAACGGCCGCCCACAACCGCCCCGCTCGCCGATCTCCGGCAAACGCCCGCACTCGACACAGGTCTACCTGATCGACGACCTCGACGAATACGTCGACTGCCTCCAGGACATTCTGGAAGGTGCCAAGGAGCAAGGCATTCCGGCCGATGCCATCGTCAAGGAAAGTGCCCCGGCGCAGTTCGAAGTGAACCTGCACCACGTGGCCGACCCGATCAAGGCCTGCGACTACGCAGTACTGCTCAAGCGCCTGATCAAGAACATCGCCTACGACCATGAGATGGACACCACCTTCATGGCCAAGCCTTACCCAGGGCAGGCAGGCAACGGGTTGCACGTACACATCTCCATTCTGGACAAGGACGGCAAGAACATCTTTGCCAGCGAGGATCCCGAGCAGAACGCCGCATTGCGTCACGCGATCGGCGGTGTGCTGGAGACCCTGCCCGCCCAAATGGCGTTCCTGTGCCCCAACGTCAACTCCTACCGTCGTTTCGGCGCACAGTTCTATGTGCCGAACTCGCCGTGCTGGGGCCTGGACAACCGCACCGTAGCGATTCGCGTACCCACCGGCTCTTCCGATGCCGTGCGTATCGAACACCGCGTGGCCGGTGCCGATGCCAACCCTTATCTGCTGATGGCTTCGGTCCTGGCGGGTGTACACCACGGTTTGACCAACAAGATCGAACCGGGCGCTCCGGTGGAAGGCAACAGCTACGAGCAGAACGAGCAAAGCCTGCCGAACAACCTGCGCGATGCCCTGCGCGAGTTGGACGACAGCGAGGTGATGGCCAAGTACATCGATCCTAAATACATCGATATCTTTGTTGCCTGTAAGGAAAGTGAGCTGGAAGAGTTTGAACACTCCATCTCCGACCTTGAGTACAACTGGTACCTGCATACCGTGTAAGCGGTTGCGGCATTGAAGAAGCGCCACAGGCTTAGGGTCTGTGGCGTTTTTTTATGGGCTTATTCCGGGGGACCGAATTGGCCTCATCGGGAGCAAGCCCCCCTCCCACATTTTGAATGTATTCACAGATCTAAATGTGGGAGGGGGCTTGCTCCCGATGGCGGTCTGGAAGACAACACACCTCCCTGCTCATACAATGCCCGCTGCCTTGTAGGAGACATCCATGACCACCCGCCCCGCCACGCCTCGCAAACCCCGCGCCCGCAGCCAGGCCCGGATCGACGCGATCCTTGAAGCCGCCCGCACCTTGCTGGCCGCCGAAGGCGTGGCGAGTTTGTCGATCTACAGCGTGGCCGACCGGGCGCAGATTCCACCGTCGTCGGTGTATCACTTCTTCGCCAGCGTGCCGGCTTTGCTGGAGGCGTTGACCGCCCAGGTACACGCCGCCTTCCGCGCCGCCATCCAGGCGCCCATCGAACATGACTCACTCAAGCATTGGCGCGACCTGTCCTGCATCGTCGAACAGCGCATGCTCAACGTTTACGACCAGGACGCGGCTGCACGCCAGTTGATCCTGGCACAGCACGGGTTGACCGAGGTGACCCAGGCCGATCGTCAGCATGACCTGGAGCTGGGGGACTTGATGCTGGAGGTGTTCAACCGCCACTTCGAAGTGCCGAGCTTGCCCAGGGACGTGGATGTATTTGCCCTGGCGCTGGAGTTGAGCGACCGCGTGTATGCGCGCTCAGTGCATCAGCATGGGCTGATTACGCCGCGTATGGCTGAGGAAGGAATGCGAGTGTTTGATGCCTATGTGGGGCTCTACTTACCCGCATATTTGTCCAAACGGGCCTCATCGCAGGCAAGCCAGCTCCCACATTTTTGATCTGTGAATACATTCAAATGTGGGAGCTGGCTTGCCTGCGATAGCGAGCTCAAGAGCGACGCGAATCACAACTTGGCAATCGACACCTCAGTCGATTTCACAAAGGCAATCACTTCACTGCCAATCACCAGCTCCAGCTCTTTCACCGAGCGAGTGGTAATCACCGAAGTAACGATGCCCGACGCCGTCTGCACATCGATCTCCGACAGTACGTCACCGACCACGATTTCCTTGATGGTGCCTTTGAACTGGTTACGCACGTTGATGGCTTTAATAGTCATGATGTTTTTCCTGTGTGGGTTATTGAGCCCAACGCAATTGCGTCGGCAGCGGTGAAACAGTTTCGGGTTCCGGCGGTGAACCGGGCAGCGACAGCACGCGGTTGAGCACCTCGGCCTCCAACGCGGCCAGGCGGTGTGAACCACGGGCCCGTGGGCGTGGCAGGTCGACGGCGAGGTCGAGACCGATTTCGCCGTCTTCGATCAGAATCACCCGGTCGGCAATCGCCACGGCTTCGCTGACATCGTGGGTCACCAGCAACACAGTGAAACCGTGCTTGCGCCAGAGGTTCTCGATCAGTTGCTGCATCTCGATGCGGGTCAGGGCGTCCAGTGCGCCCAGCGGCTCATCGAGCAGCAACAGGCGCGGTTGGTGAATCAACGCGCGCGCCAGGGCCACGCGCTGCTTCTGGCCACCGGACAAGGCCGCCGGCCATTCATTGGCGCGCTCGGCCAGGCCCACCGCTTCCAGGGCCTCCAGCGCCCTGGGGCGCCAGTTGCCCGTAAGGCCGAGGCCGACGTTGTCGATGATCTTTTTCCACGGCAGCAAACGCGCTTCCTGGAACATCAATCGTGTGTCTTCAATCGCCTCGTGCAGCGGCGCGGAGCCGGCCAGCAGCTCGCCGCCACTGGCCTTGTCCAGCCCCGCCAGCAAGCGCAACAAGGTACTCTTGCCGCAGCCGCTGCGACCTACCACGGCCACGAATTGACCGGCCGGAATATGCAGGTCGATGTCCTTGAGCACTTCGCGAGTGCCGAAGGATTTGCGCAACTTGCGCACCGCCAGGGGAATGCCCTTGAGCAGGCGCGGGGGTTGTTGAGCTGTCATGCCGCACCTCCTTTGACTTGATACGCCGGGTGCCAGCGCAGCCATACCCGTTCCAGGCCACGCGCCGCCAGGTCGGCGAGTTTGCCGAGGATCGCGTACATCACGATGGCCAGCACCACCACATCGGTTTGCAGGAACTCACGGGCATTCATCGCCAGGTAACCGATGCCGGAACTGGCCGAGATGGTTTCCGCCACGATCAGCGTCAGCCACATAAAGCCCAGGGCAAAGCGCACGCCCACCAGGATCGACGGCAGCGCGCCAGGCAGGATGACTTGCCAGAACAGGCTGAACCCCGACAGGCCATAGCTGCGCGACATTTCCACCAGCGCCGGGTCGACGTTGCGGATACCGTGATAGGTGTTCAGGTAGATCGGGAACAACGTGCCGAGTGCCACCAGGAAAATCTTCGCGGTCTCGTCAATGCCGAACCACAGGATCACCAGTGGAATCAGCGCCAGGTGCGGCACGTTACGAATCATCTGCACAGAGCTGTCCAGCAAGCGCTCGCCCCACTTCGACAACCCGGTGATAAAGCCCAGGGCCAAACCAATGCTGCCGCCGATCACAAAGCCCAGGCCGGCACGCCAGCCACTGATGGCCAGGTGTGTCCAGATTTCGCCGCTGACCACCAGGTTGACTCCGGCTTCGATCACCGCACTGGGCGCCGGCAAAATGCGCGTCGACAACCACCCCGCCGACACCGACAACTGCCACACCGCCAGCAACAAGATCGGCAGCACCCAGGGCGCCACGCGATGGCTGAATTTTTCAAAGTCCATAACGGCGCCTCAACTCTGTGACGCAGCTTTGGGAAGGATGTCGTTGGCGACCATCTCGCCAAACGGGCTGACGTAACCGGCGCTTTTCGGCAACTCGGGACGTTCGATATCCAGATGCGGAAACAACAGTTCGGCGACTCGATACGACTCTTCCAGGTGTGGATAACCGGAGAAGATAAAGGTGTCGATACCCAGGTCCGCGTATTCCTTGACCCGCGCCGCAACCGTCGGGCCATCGCCGACCAGCGCCGTGCCTGCTCCGCCACGTACCAGGCCGACGCCGGCCCACAGGTTGGGGCTGACCTCCAGGTTGTCACGGCTGCCGCCATGCAAAGCGGCCATGCGTTGCTGGCCAACCGAGTCAAAACGCGCCAGCGACGCCTGGGCGCGGGCAATGGTGTCGTCGTCCAGATGGGAGATGAGTTTGTCGGCGGCTTTCCAGGCCTCTTCGTTGGTCTCGCGCACAATCACATGCAGGCGAATGCCGAAGCGCAGGGTACGCCCGAGTTTCTCGGCCTTGGCGCGAACCTGGGCGATTTTTTCCGCGACAGCAGCCGGCGGCTCGCCCCAGGTCAGGACCATTTCCACCTGCTCGGCCGCCAGGTCCTGGGCCGCTTCGGAGGAACCGCCGAAGTACAGCGGCGGGCGCGGTTGCTGGACTGGTGGGTAGAGCAGCTTGGCGCCTTTGACGCTGATGTGCTCGCCGTCGTAGTCCACGGTTTCGCCTTCGAGCACGCGGCGCCAGATGCGCGTGAACTCCACCGATGCCTGATAGCGTTCTTCGTGGCTGAGGAACAAGCCATCGCCAGCCAACTCTTCCGGGTCACCGCCAGTTACCAGGTTGAATAACGCACGACCACCGGACAACCGGTCCAGGGTGGCGGCCTGGCGTGCGGCCACCGTCGGGGAAATGATCCCGGGGCGCAGAGCAACCAGGAATTTCAAACGCTGGGTCACTGGAATCAGTGAGGCAGCCACCAGCCACGAGTCTTCGCAGGAGCGACCGGTAGGGATCAACACCCCGCCGAAACCCAGGCGGTCAGCGGCCTGGGCCACTTGTTGCAAATAACCGTGATCGACGGCGCGGGCGCCTTCGGCGGTGCCAAGGTAATGGCCGTCGCCGTGGGTAGGCAGGAACCAGAAAATATTGAGGCTCATGGAGTTGTCTCCTGAAGGAATCGGATTACGGCGCTTTGGCAACCGCGGCGGGTGGCGTCCAGATCACGTCCTTGATGCTCAAGGGTTTGGGGATCAGTTTGAGCTGGTAGAAGCTGTCGGCGATTTTCTGCTGGGCCGCGACCACTTCCGGGGTCAGGAACAGCGCACCGTAGCCCTGGCGTTTCACCGAGGTCAGGGTGATGTCGGCGGGCAGGCCCAGCAGCGGTGCGACTTGTTCGGTGACTTCCTGCGGGTTGGCCTTGGACCACTCGCCCACCGCGCGCACTTCTTCCACCAGCGCCCTGATCACTTCAGGGTGTTGCTCGGCGTAGGGTTTGGTGGCCAGGTAGAACTGATGGTTGTCGGCAATGCCGGTGCCGTCACGCAGGGTACGGGCTTGCAGTTGTTTCTCGGCGGCGGCCTGGTACGGGTCCCAGATCACCCAGGCATCCACACTGCCGCGCTCGAAGGCGGCACGGGCATCGGCAGGTGGCAGGAATACGGTTTTCACGTCGGTGTAGTTGAGGCCGGCATCTTCCAGGGCTCGCACCAGCAGGTAATGCACGTTGGAGCCTTTGTTGAGCACAACCTTTTTGCCTTTGAGCTCGGCGACCGATTTGATCGGTGAGTCTTTGGGCACCAGGATCGCTTCACTGGTAGGTGCGGGCGGTTCGTAGGCGACGTAAAGCAAGTCGGCGCCGGCCGCCTGGGCAAACACCGGTGGCGTTTCACCGGTGACGCCGAAGTCGATGGAGCCGACGTTCAGGCCCTCAAGCAACTGCGGGCCGCCGGGGAACTCGGTCCACTGCACCTGCACGCCTTGGGCGGCCAGGCGTTTTTCCAGCGTGCCCTTGGCCTTGAGCAGCACCAGGGTGCCGTACTTCTGATAACCGATCCGCAGGGTCTCGGCGGCTTGGGCTTGAACAATGGCGCCGAAGGACACAGCCGCAGCAAACAGTGCGACCAGACCACGACGCAAGATGACAGTGCGCATGGCGCTCTCTCCACAGTTGCGATTAGGGTTTTGGCTGCACCTGCTTGGCCGTTGGCGGCTGAGTAAGGTGAGTGCTTCTCGATTTTCGGGTAAGGGTCAGATGCTCCAGCGAGCACTCAACAAGCGTTCATTCAACACATCGGGGTCCAGCGGCTTGGGGCGTCGGGCCATGGCGCTGTAGAGCTGCTCCAGGGCTTCGTGCAAGCGTCGTTCAAGTACCGGCACCAGTTGCGCCTGGACGCTGCCTTCGCCATAGGCGATCTGGCTGTCTTCGGCGAAAATGCCGTGGAGCAATTCCTGGGCTTTCAGGGCCGACAACACCGGTTTCAAGGCATAGTCCACCGCCAGCATGTGGGCGATGCTGCCGCCGGTTGCAATCGGTAATACCACCTTATGGGCCAGGGCGCGTTCGGGCAGAAGGTCCAACACGGTTTTCAGCGCGCCGGAAAACGACGCCTTGTACACCGGTGTGGCGATCACCAGGCCGTCGGCATTGGCCACCTGTTGCAACAGGTCGATGACCTTGGGGCTGTCGAACCGTGCGTGCAGCAAGTCTTCTGCCGGGAAGTCGCGTATCTGGTAACTCACCACTTCCACGCCCTGCTGTTGCAGCCATTGACGGGTTTTATCCAGCAACACCCCGGAGCGCGAACGCTGGCTGGGACTGCCTCCAAGTGTTACGACCAGCATGCAGGAGATTCCTTGAGCAAGTGTCGGCGGTTCGCTGTACGGCGATGGCGCCAAGATGGAACAGACCATATCAGTAGATTTATATATCTATAAATCTTATTTATTCATTTGTTTATTCCATAAATACATAAGCCGTTTATCAATCGCCAGGCGAAAAAAAAGGCCGTGAAAACGGCCTGAAAACCCCTGCATGCTTACTTTGAAAATGCACTTAACATGTGGGAGGGGGCTTGCTCCCGATAGCGGTGGGTCAGGTAAGTATTTGGTAACTGACAGACCGCCATCGGGAGCAAGCCCCCTCCCACATGGGATCTGTGTCAGCGGTTGGGTTGTGGGGTGAGGCGCAGGTACGGCTTCACCGCGCGGTAGCCCTTTGGAAAGCGCTTCTTGATCTCTTCCTCGTCCTTGAGCGACGGCACGATCACTACCTCATCCCCATCCTGCCAGTTGGCGGGCGTGGCGACCTTGTGGTTGTCGGTCAGTTGCAGCGAGTCGATCACCCGCAGGATTTCATGGAAGTTGCGCCCGGTGCTGGCTGGGTAGGTGATGGTCAGACGGATCTTCTTGTTCGGGTCGATCACGAACAAAGAGCGCACGGTGAGGGTGTCACTGGCGTTGGGGTGGATCAGGTCGTAGAGGTCCGAGACCTTGCGGTCGGCGTCGGCCAGGATCGGGAAGTTGACCACGGTGTTCTGGGTCTCATTGATGTCTTCGATCCACTTGTGATGCGAGTCCACCGGGTCTACCGACAGGGCGATGGCCTTGACGCCACGTTTTGCGAATTCGTCCTTGAGCTTGGCGGTGAAGCCCAGCTCGGTGGTGCACACCGGGGTGAAGTCTGCCGGGTGGGAAAACAACACACCCCAGCTGTCGCCCAGCCATTCGTGGAAGCGAATCTTGCCGGCGCTGGAATCCTGTTCGAAGTCGGGGGCGATGTCGCCCAGTCTTAGGCTCATGGTGCGGCTCCTGATGAGTGCTTATGGAGCCCACTGTGCATGGATTTGGAGTTATTTAAAAAGAATAAATATCGATTTATCTAGACGATAAAGGAATATTAAAAATGTGTTCATTGGACTTGGGCGCAGGCGAAGATCAACATTGTTTTCAAGGTTCGAGAAGGCCTTGAGTCGCTGTAGTAAAGAGGGTTTCAGGAAGGGCTTGCGGGGGTTGAGCCCGACTTGAAAGCAGTACACCTTGCCCGGCATTGCGCCGGGCAAGGCTTTACAGTCTTACAACAGCGGGATCGAGTAGCTGACGATCAGGCGGTTTTCGTCCTGGTTACGTGCGTTGGCGATGTCGCTGCGCCACATAGCGTTTTTCCACGCCACGCCGACGTTTTTCAGCGGACCTTCCGGTACGACGTAGGCAACAGTGATGTCACGTTCCCACTCGGACTGGCCGGTGAACTCGGCACGGTTGCTGGCAACGGTGTCGATATGATCACCCTTCAGGTAAACCACACCAGCGGTCAGGCCAGGTACGCCCACCTTGGCGAAGTCGTAGGAGTAGCGAGCTTGCCAAGTGCGCTCGCCGGCACGGGCGAACTTCTGGATCTGCATGTCGGTGGTGATGTAAGCCGACGAGCCGTCACCCTGGTTCAACCAAGGGAAGTCGCTGCTGCCGTTGCTGACCTGGTAACCGCCACCGAAGGTGTGGCCGGCAACCGAGTACAGGAACAGGCCGCTGTACAGGTTGTTGTCGACTTTGCCACGACCGGAGTTGACGCCACCGTAGTTGCCTGTGGAGAAGTAGGCAGACTGGTTGCCGTTGTTACCGTCGTCGGAGCTGTTGAAGTAACGCAGATCAGACTTCAGCACGCCAGGGCCGATAGCCCAGTTGTGGGTCAGGCCCAGGAAGTGTTGCTTGTAGAAATCTTCCAGGTTGCCGTAGTAGTACTGGGCGGTCAGGTCCTTGGTGATCTTGTAGTCACCACCGGCGTAGTAGAACTTGTTGCTCGAACGCCAGTTCACGCCACGGCTGTTGGCGCCGGAGATGGACAGGCTTTCGTTGTTGCTGGAGTTACGGCCCTTGGCTTTTTCGATCTGGCCGGCAACCAGGGTCAGGTCCTTGATGTCGCTGGAGGTGATCTGGCCACCCTGGAAGGTCTGCGGCAGCATACGACCATCGTTGGTGACGATGACCGGCAGCTTGGGCTGCAAGGTACCCAGCTTCAGTTCGGTCTGGGAGATCTTCGCTTTGGCGGTCAGGCCCAGGCTGGAGTAGTTATCAACGGCTTCGCCATTGGACTTGCTCGGGAAGATGGTGCCGCCATACGAGCTGGCGGTCGCGCCGTTGGTGCCGCCACCGGAATCCAGGCGAACACCCAGCAGGCCGATAGCGTCAAGACCGAAGCCGACGGTGCCTTGGGTGTAACCGGAGATGAAACGCAGATCGAAGCCTTGGCCCCACTCTTCGTTCTTGTTCGCACCAGCACCTTCACGGTTGTCGGTGTTGATGTAGAAGTTACGCAGGCCCAGTGTGGCCTTGCTGTCTTCGATGAAACCGGCGGCGCCTGCTTGCTGGGCGATTGCGCCCAAAGCTACAGCCACAGCCAAGGTGGACTTCTTCATGTACCGCTCCTCTCGTTTCTAATTTTTGTATTTCTTTGGCCCCGGGTCTGACGCCCTGGATCCACAGATGCGCGATTAGCGCCAGATAGTGACTAGCAAGTCAATCGTAACCTTGTGTGTCTACTACCTTCGTCTAATCGCAGTTGATTTGGTCCCTGCAGGGTAATGAGTTTTTCATACACCCAAAAAGAATTGTTTCATTCTTTTTCATACGATTCGGGAATAAGCGGATGCGTGAAGCGGGTGGGTCGAGTGACACGAACCGCTCCATAAGCTAATTCCTAAAGGGTATTTACCAGTGCTTTTTTAGATCGATTAGTGTGACCGTATGGTTGCATACGTCACTCACGATCAAAAAGGCGACGCCATCATGGCCAAACGCACATCCTCCCGTCAATTTGTTACAGTTTTTGTATCGGTATTACTTTCTTTTGGTGTCAGCGCGGCCGATTTGACGGTCGGCTACCAGACCGGCATCGATCCCAGCAAAGTCCCCCAGGCTGACGGCCTCTACGAAAAAACCATTGGTGAGAAAATCGCCTGGCACCGGTTCAACAGTGGCCCGGAGGTGGTCACGGCCATTGCCTCGGGTGATGTACAAATCGGCAACCTCGGTTCCAGCCCCCTCGCCGCAGCCGCTTCGCGCAATCTACCCATCGTCGCGTTTATCGTATCGGCACAGATCAACGCTTCTGAAGCCCTGGTAGTGCGTAATGGCAGTGGCATCGACAAACCCGAAGACCTGATCGGCAAAACCATCGCCACACCCTTCGTCTCAACCTCCCATTACAGCCTGCTCGGCGCCCTGAAGCATTGGGGGCTGGACACTAAGCAAGTCAAAGTGGTGAACCTGCAACCGGCCGAAATCGCCGCCGCCTGGAAGCGCGGCGATATCGACGGCGCATTCGTGTGGTCACCGGCCCTTGGCGAAATCCGCAAGACCGGCAAAACCCTGACCGATGCGGCGCAGGTGGGCCAATGGGGCGCACCGACGTTTGAAGTGTGGGTAGCACGCAAGGATTTCGCCGAAAAACATCCTGAGGTAGTGGCCAGGTTTGCCAAGGTCACCCTCGATTCATTCGCCGACTATGCCGCGCATAAAGACAGTTGGACGGTGGATTCGGAACCGGTGCAGAAGATCGCCAAATTGACAGGCTCCAATGCCGACGATATTCCAGAGTTGCTGGCGGGCACGACGTTTCCCGATGCGCAGGCACAACAGACCGAAGCGCTGCTCAAGGGCGGCACGGCGAAGGCGATTGGGGAGACGGCGAAGTTCTTGAAAGAGCAAGGCAAGGTGGAGACGGTGTTGCCGGACTATTCGGCCTATGTGACCGACAAATTCATCACACAATAAATACAGTCTTCGGTGGGAGCTGGCTTGCCTGCGATGCCAGCAACTCGGTCGTTCAGATAAACCGAGGCGCTGCTATCGCAGGCAAGCCAGCTCCCACACAGAGCCGTACTCTTTTACAGGGCCTTTTCAAAGATCTTGGAGTTGCGCTGATAGTTGTACAGCGACGCACGCGCCGACGGCAGGCGGTCCACGCTGCTCGGCACAAAACCGCGCTCACGGAACCAGTGGGCCGTGCGCGTGGTGAGCACGAACAAGGTCTTCAACCCCTGCGCACGTGCACGGGTCTGGATGCGTTCGAGCAACACATCGCCGCGCGCGCCGTGGCGGTACTCCGGGTTAACCGCCAGGCACGCGAGCTCGCCCGCATCCGAATCCGCAATCTGATACAGCGCTGCGCACGCGATGATCATGCCTTCGCGCTCGACCACGCTGAACTGTTCGATTTCCCGCTCCAGCACTTCCCGCGAACGACGCACCAGAATGCCCTGCTCTTCCAGCGGGCTGATCAGGTCCAGCAAACCGCCGACGTCTTCGATCGCCGCTTCGCGCACCAGTTCGAATTGCTCCTGGGCCACCAGCGTACCGCCGCCGTCACGGGTAAACAGCTCGGTGAGCAAGGCACCGTCTTCGGCGTAGCTGACGATATGGCTGCGCCCTACTCCACCCCGACAGGCTTCGGCAGCGGCGTCGAGCAGCTCGGCTTGATAGTTGCTGCCCAGGCGTTGCAGGTGCGCAGGCACTTGCTGCGGGCGCAATTCACGTACCAGACGGCCGTTCTCATCGATCAGGCCGGGATCGGCGCCGAACAGCAGCAATTTGTCGGCACCCAGGTCGATGGCGGCACGGGTGGCGACATCTTCGCAGGCCAGGTTGAAGATTTCACCGGTAGGCGAGTAGCCCAACGGCGACAACAGCACGATAGAGCGCTCGTCCAGCAGGCGGTTGATGCCTTTGCGGTCGACCCGGCGTACTTCGCCGGTGTGGTGATAGTCAACGCCCTCCAGCACGCCAATCGGGCGCGCCGTCACCAGGTTGCCGCTGGCCACGCGCAGGCGCGAGCCCTGCATGGGCGACGAGGCCATGTCCATGGACAGGCGCGCTTCGATGGCGATACGCAGATGGCCGACCGCGTCGATCACGCACTCCAGCGTCGCCGCATCGGTGATGCGCAAGCCTTCGTGGTAAGCCGGGGTCAGGCCGCGTGCTTCAAGGCGGGTTTCAATCTGCGGACGCGAACCGTGCACCAGCACCAGCCGCACGCCCAGGCTGTGGAGCAGCACCAGGTCGTGGACGATATTGCCGAAGTTGGGATGTTCCACACCGTCGCCAGGCAGCATGACCACAAAGGTGCAGTCGCGGTGGGCATTGATATAGGGCGAAGCGTGACGAAGCCAATTAACGTATTCGGGCATAACACCTGGGCCTGTAATAAAAAGCAGCCGAAAAAGGATGAGTCGCAAAAACGCACAGCGGGCTGATGGTTATCGTCGGAACAGGCTTGGCGACACGCTCGCTCTCCTTATGTACGAATGGGCAAAGGTTAATTTATGCAGGTTTCAGGCAGTAATGTTCGATCAATTCCCGCAATAGACGCACTGTAGGCGTCAAGCGTGACATTTCGAGGTACTCGCCCGGCTGGTGGGCGCAGGCGATGTCGCCGGGGCCAAGCACCAGGGTTTCACAACCAAGGCGCTGAAGATAAGGCGCTTCGGTGCCGAACGCTACTGCTTCGGCACGATGACCGGTCAAACGTTCCGCCACCCGCACCAACTCGGTGTCTTCGGGCTGCTCGAAAGGCGGCACTTCGGGGAATAGCGGCGCGTAGTCGATCTTGACCTTATGACGCTCGGCCAAGGGTTCGAGCTTCTGCCGGATCGCCGCACGCAGCACTTCAGGGTCCATGCCCGGCAAGGGTCGCAGGTCGAACTCCAGGGAGCACTGGCCGCAGATGCGATTAGGGTTGTCGCCGCCGTGGATACAGCCGAAATTCATGGTCGGCTGCGGCACGCTGAATTGCGCGTTGCGGTATTCGCGCTGCCAGGCCAGGCGCAGGCCGCGCAGTTCGCCGATGGCATCGTGCATGGCTTCGAGGGCGCTGTGGCCCAGGCTTGGGTCCGACGAGTGGCCGCTGCGGCCGAGGATGTCGATGCGCTCCATCATCACGCCTTTGTGCAGGCGGATCGGCTTGAGCCCAGTTGGCTCGCCAATCACCGCCGCCCGTCCCAGCGGCCTTCCCGCCTCGGCCAGGGCACGCGCGCCGGACATGGAGCTTTCCTCGTCACAGGTGGCGAGGATCAGCAGCGGCTGCTTGAACGGCTGGTCGAGCAACGGCAACACCGCTTCAATGGCCAGGGCAAAAAATCCTTTCATGTCGCAACTGCCCAGCCCCACCCAACGACCATCGACTTCCGTCAGCTTGAGCGGATCGGTCTTCCACAGTGCCGCATCATAAGGAACCGTATCGCTATGGCCCGCCAACACCAAGCCACCGGGGCCGCTGCCGAAACTGGCGAGCAGGTTGAACTTGCCAGGGCTGACTTGCTGGATGTCGATAGCGAAACCCAGGTCGCCCAGCCACGCGGCGAGCAGATCGATCACCGGGCGGTTGGTCTGGTCGAGAGACGCTTGGGTGCAACTCACCGACGGCGCGGCGATCAAGGCGGCGAACTGCTCTTTCATGGACGGTAACGGCATGCGCGGTCTCCCAACTTCCCGGATGAACCTCACTATAGAGGCATCTGCCCAACACAATAAACCGTCGCGGCACGTTGCCGGGCTCAGTCCTGTACACTGCACGACCTTGGCAGCCACACTTTTCCCCGGCTGCGCTCCCGATCCTGGATTTTCCGGCCATGCAGAAAGAAACCGAAATCAAGCTCCGCGTCAGCCGCGAAACACTCGCCGCGCTACGTGAGCACCCGCTACTGAAAAAACGCAACAAAAGTGGCTGGGAACGCCGTGAGTTGATGAATCAGTACTTCGACACCCCCGAGCGCGACCTGGCGCAGGCCAAGGTCGCCCTGCGCCTGCGCAAGGACGGTGACGACATCATTCAGACCCTCAAGACCCGTGGCCAAAGCGTTGCCGGCTTGTCGGAGCGCAACGAGTACAACTGGGACCTGCCCAAAGCCAAGCTCGATGTGAAGAAACTCGACGGCGAGTGCTGGCCCGAGCAACTGGCCGAGTTGGACAAAAAGACCCTCAAGCCGATCTTCACCACCGACTTCGTGCGTGAACGCGCCGAAATCGCCTGGGGCCGTGGCAAGGCCAAGGTGGTGATCGAAGCCGCCCTGGACCTGGGCCATGTGGTGGTTGGCAAGCAGAAGGAAGAAATCTGCGAGCTGGAACTGGAATTGCGCGAAGGCGAACCCGCCGCCCTGCTGGAGCTGGCCGCCGAACTGGCTGCGACCCTGGCGCTGATGCCCTGTGACATCAGCAAAGCCGAGCGCGGCTACCGCCTGTATGACGCGAGCAGCTACTCATTGAGCCTGCCGGCACCGCAGATCCACGCCGAAATGCCTTTGGATGATGCTTTCGCCGCAATCATGTGGCACCTGTTGGGCAGCAGCCAGCGCCTGGCCGAGCAATACCGTTTCAACGGCCACTGGCGCTTGCTGCAGGACTGGGTCGAGAACCTGGGTGAGTTGCGCGCGCTGATCGGCAGCCTCGGCCAGGCCGCGCCGCGCCAATCCACCAGCGAACTGCGCAGCGCCCTGGATGCACTGCTGGAAGACTGGCGCCCGCTGGTCCAGGCCGGTGACGACGATGAAGACATTCGCAAAGCCGCACCGGAGCAGTTCATCGAAGAATTGCAAGATGTACGCTGGGGCCTGTTCTCACTGAATACCTCGCGCTGGCTGCTGGCCCGTACCTGGACCGCCGAGCGCAACGTGCGCGGCAACCGCCAGGGTGCTGCGCAAATCACCAACTGGCTGCCACGCCTGCTGGCCGACGACGCCGTCGCCCTGCAACTGCCGCGCTACCAGCAACAGCCCGAAGACCTCGCCGAGCAACTGCCGCGCATCGAACGCATCCAGGCCTGGCTGCACCATGCGCGCCATGTGGTAGACATTGCTGAACTGGACCGTTTGTACGGCGAGCTGAACAAGCTGGCGCAGTTGGCTAACCAGCCGATCACCGATGAATCGCTGGATGCGCGTATGCACCAGGCGATTGCGGTGTATCAGAACCGGGCCTGGAAGACCCTCCTGCGCCTGTAAAATCGCATCGGGAGCAAGCCCCCTCCCACATTGTGTGGGAGGGGGCTTGCTCCCGATGAGGCCCGCCCTGTCAGCGCAATACTGGCAGGCTGGTAGTGGACTTGATCTCCGACAACGCCACGATGGAGTTGACCTCCTGGATCCCCGGCACCATCGATAACTTCTCGAAGAAAAACCGCTCATACGCCTCGATGTCCGAAGTGACGATGCGCAGCAGAAAATCCACCGACCCCATCAGCACATAACACTCCAACACCTCCGCAAATCCGCGAATCGCTTCGGTGAACTCAGTGAAGTTGGAGCGGCCGTGAGCGTTGAGTTTGATCTCGGCGAAAATCTGCGTGTTGAGCCCGATTTTCTTGCGGTCCAAGAGGGTGACCTGGCCCCGGATCACGCCCTCTTCCTTGAGCCGCTGAATGCGTCGCCAGCACGGAGACTGCGACAGGCCGACCTGCTCGGCGATCTGTGCGCTGGAGAGCGAGGCGTCCTCTTGCAGCAGGGCCAGAATGCGGCGATCGTAGACGTCCAACTCGCTGTGCATAGAAATACCTATGAAAGTGTATTTTTTGAATTGATTGATTCGATAATGCGCCAATAGGGCTCATCTTAGATAAGAAATCTCCCTAGGCGAATGTGAAAATTCCTCCAGTCGATTTTGGAGAGTCAGTATGCACGCCGTCGAAACCGCCCACCCTGTCACCCGCGTCGATGCGTGGGCCGTCAACAGCGCCCACTGTCAGGCGCACTATCGGATCGTCGCCGAGGCTGAGCCCGACGTGCTGTGCCGGGTGCTGAACTACTTTGCGCTGCAGTTCCTGACGCCAGCCCACGTCAATATGAGCCGGGACGCCGACCTGCTGAATATCGATATCGTGATCGACGGCCTTAGCTGGCACCGTGCCCAAGTCATCGGTGAAAAGATTCGAAACCTGATCAGTGTCTGCGACCTGGAGTTGTGGCCGGCTGATGCCGAGCGGCCTCAGGCACTGGCGGCGACGGCGCGGTAAAAACCTGCAATACACCTGGGAACGAGGATTTCCAGCGGCTGACTAGTCTGGGATTACACCCCAAACCGCCCAGGAAACCTGCATGACCGCTGCCTCCCTCGACCACCCCTTGGAACTGCAACAATTATTGCCGGCATTGATCGAGCAAGGGCTGATTACCGCACAGGCGGCCCATAGCATTCAGGCAGCATCTTGCACTCAACATCCCCTGGAATGCATCGCAGCCCAAGGCCCTTGTCTTGAGACCCTGACCCAATGGCTGGCACAACATGCAGGTCAGCCTTACCTGCGCATCGACCCGTTGAAGATCGACGTGGCGAGCGTGGTGCCGTTGATGTCCCATGCCTTCGCCCAGCGCCACGGCATTCTTGCGGTCGCCGTGGATGCCCAAAGCGTCACGATCGCCAGCGCCCAGCCGTACATCAGCGCCTGGGAAGCCGGGCTCGCTCAAGTGCTCAAACGCACCATCAAGCGCGTGGTGGCCAACCCCCGCGATATCCAGCGCTGCCTCCACGAGTTTTACCGCTTGGCCAAGTCAGTCAGCGGCGCCGATCAGAAAATGGCGATACCCGGCAACGTCGAACTGCTCAGCCTCGGCGCCAGCGACAAGGAGCCCGATGCCAATGACGCGCATATCGTCAATATCGTCGACTGGCTGTTGCAATACGCCTTTGCCCAACGGGCCAGCGATATTCATATCGAACCCTGTCGCGATCAGGGCCGGGTGCGTTTTCGCATCGACGGGCTGTTGCATGACGTCTATCAATTTCCGCCTCAGGTCACCACCGCAGTGGTCAGCCGCTTGAAAAGTCTTGGGCGAATGAATGTGGCCGAGAAACGCAAACCCCAGGATGGTCGCGTCAAGACCAGGAACCCGGCAGGCGCCGAAGTGGAATTGCGCCTTTCGACCCTGCCGACGGCGTTTGGCGAAAAGCTGGTGATGCGGATTTTTGACCCTCAGGTGCTGCTCAAGGACTTCGACCAGCTGGGCTTGTCGAGCGCCGATCAGCAGCGCTGGCACGCCATGACTCGGCAAGCCAATGGCATCATCCTGGTCACAGGCCCGACCGGCTCGGGCAAGACCAGCACCCTCTACACCACCCTCAAGCAACTGGCGACCCGAGAGGTCAACCTGTGCACGGTAGAAGACCCGATTGAAATGGTCGAGCCGGCGTTCAATCAAATGCAGGTCCAACACAATATCGACCTCACCTTTGCCAGCGGCGTCCGCGCCCTGCTGCGCCAGGACCCGGACATCATCATGATCGGTGAAATCCGTGACCGGGAAACCGCCGAGATGGCCATACAGGCCGCACTGACCGGGCACCTGGTGTTCTCGACCCTGCATACCAACGATGCGCCCAGCGCCATCAGCCGACTGCAGGAGCTTGGCATTGCTCATTATTTGATCAAGGCCACACTCATAGGCGTCATGGCGCAGCGTCTGGTGAGGGTTTTGTGCACCCACTGCAAGCGTGTGACGGGTGTGGAGAACATAGGCTGCTACGAGGCCGTCGGTTGTATGGAATGCCGTGACAGCGGTTATCGAGGCCGAGCCGGGCTGTATGAAATCATGCCGTTGGACCCAGCGCTCAAGGCGCTGGTGACTCCCGGTACGGACATACAGGCGCTACGCCGTGAGGCGCTCGCGCAGGGCATGAACAGCTTGCGCATGGCCGGCATCGATAAAGTGAACGCCGGCGTGACCACGATGACGGAAATATTACGGGTCACGCCTGGGGATTCAGAAACAAATCCTTTATTTGTTGGGCCGTGAAACCGTCCTTATCGGTGACCAGACCGCTACAATCGGCCCAACGTCGTTCACTGACATCTTCAGATAAGGAATCGCTATGCAGATCGGAACCGTACTGCTTCTTTTTGTGGGCTTGGCCATCGCCATCCTGTTCATGGGTTTCAAAGTGGTGCCCCAGGGCTACCAATGGACGGTCGAACGTTTCGGCCGCTACACCAACACCCTCAAGCCCGGCCTGAACATCATCATCCCGGTCATGGACCGCATCGGTCGCAAGATCAACGTGATGGAAAGCGTGCTGGATATTCCGCCCCAGGAAGTCATCACTGCCGACAACGCCACCGTGCAGATCGATGCCGTGTGCTTCTTCCAGGTGGTCAACACCGCCCAGGCGGCCTACGAGGTCAACAACCTCGAACACGCAATCCGCAACCTGCTGCAAACCAATATCCGTACCGTCCTGGGCTCCATGGAACTTGATGCCATGCTCAGCCAGCGTGATGGCATCAACGAGAAGCTGCTGCGCACCGTGGACGAAGCCACTGCGCCGTGGGGCATCAAGATCACCCGTATCGAGATCAAAGACATCAGCCCACCCGCCGACCTGATGGCCGCCATGTCCGGCCAGATGAAAGCCGAGCGAATCAAGCGTGCACAGATCCTCGAAGCCGAGGGCCTGCGTGCGTCGGCGATCCTGACGGCCGAAGGCAAGAAGCAGGCGCAGATCCTTGAAGCCGAAGGTAGCCGCCAGGCCGCGTTCCTGGAGTCCGAAGCACGTGAGCGTCAGGCCGAAGCCGAAGCTCGAGCGACACAAGTGGTGTCCGAAGCCATCGCATCGGGCAATGTGCAGGCGGTCAACTACTTCGTCGCGCAAAAATACATCGATGCCTTGGGCAAGCTGGCGTCGGCCAACAACAGCAAGGTCATCCTGATGCCGCTGGAAGCCAGCCAGGTGATTGGCGCCGTGGGCGGTATCGGCGAAATCGTCAAGGCAACTTTTGGCAACCAGAAAGGCTGAGGCCAACACCATGTGGGACTTTTTGCTGCATTTGTCGTTCTGGGACTGGTTGGCGCTGGGCACCGTGCTGTTGATTCTTGAGGTGTTCGGCGCCGGCGGGTACCTGCTGTGGATGGGTATCGCCGCGGCCGCAGTGGGGGTGATCAAGTTCCTGGTCCCGCCACTCGGGCTGGAGTGGCAACTGCTGCTGTTCGCCATGCTGTCGATCCTGACGGCCGTGTATTGGTGGAAGCGCCAACGCAGCAGCGCCAAGGTCAGCGATCAACCGGGATTGAACGAGCGCGGCTCCGAATTGATCGGGCGCACCTTCATGGTGCATCAGGCGATTGTGGATGGCCGGGGCAAGATTAAAGTCGGCGATGGCGTGTGGATGGTCACCGGTGCCGATGCCCCAGCAGGCGCTCAAGTACGCGTGGTTGGCCAGGATGGGGTGATTTTAGAGGTTGAAACTGTTTAGTCAGTGATGGAACTGGATCGACTTAACTACAATCAAAACGTACAGATAACCCACCGGAGTCACCCATCATGCGTCTTAAATATGCTGTCGCAACCCTCGCTGTGCTTTCCCTACCTGTCGGCTCAGCCATGGCCGATAGCTTTTGGCGTAATGTCATCTCGTCGGGCGCCACCACTGGCTCGACTTACCTGACATTCAAGGACCACAAGCTGGTAGTCGCCGCCCAGGACGACGCGGGCAGCTTCGTCGCCAGCGACGGCGGCATCCGCGGCCCGTACCTGGAAGCGGCCATGCAGAAGGTCCGCGCCGACAACCCTGGCCTTCAGGCCACGGACATGGAACTGGCTAACGCCATCCTGGCGAAGAATGCTGTAACCGAGTAACAGCCGCACCGATAAAAAATGCCGCTTTTTCAAGCGGCATTTTTTTGCCTGCCCTATGACGAATCGTTCATAAGCGACAGGCTATATTCAGTCTTGCCGTGCAACCATGCGTTACTGACACGTTTAACATTCATCGCCTATCTTGAACGGATGCCTTCTTCGTCATGAGCCAACAGCCTTTCCTGCCGTTTTCCAAACCGACCATTGATGAAGCCACCATTTCGGCAGTCGGCGATGTCCTGCGTTCCGGCTGGATCACCAGCGGGCCAAAAGTGCAGGCGTTCGAGGCGCAGCTGTCGGAATACTTTGGCGGGAGGCCGGTGCGCACCTTCAACTCGGGCACCTGCACCATGGAGATCGCCTTGCGCATCGCCGGTATCGGGCCTGGGGATGAAGTCATCACGACACCGATTTCCTGGGTGGCCACCGCCAACGTCATCCTCGAAGTCGGCGCTACTCCAGTGTTCGCCGATATCGACCCGATTACCCGCAACATTGACCTGGCCCAGGTTGAGGCGGCAATCACCCCACGTACCAAAGCGATCATCCCGGTCTACCTGGCGGGCTTGCCCCTGGACATGCCGATGCTTTACGCGCTGGCCAACAAGTACAACCTGCGTATCGTCGAAGACGCCGCGCAAGCCTTGGGCTCCAGCTGGGACGGGGAACGCATCGGTGCAACCGGCGACTTCGTGTCGTTCAGCTTTCAGGCGAACAAGAACATCACCTCATCCGAGGGTGGCTGCCTGGTGTTGAACAACGCCGAGGAGGCTCGCCTGGCAGAGAAGTATCGCCTGCAGGGCGTGACCCGCACCGGTTTCGATGGCCTGGATGTGGATGTCCTGGGCGGCAAGTTCAATATGACCGACATCGCCGCCGCCATTGGCCTGGGGCAGTTTGCGCATATCGAGAAGATCACGGCCCACCGCCAGCACCTGGCACGCCACTACTTCCAGTGCTTTGGCAGTGACTTCGAAGAGAAATATGGCGCGCAACTGCCGCCGGCGGATTTCGAGAACAGCAACTGGCACCTGTTCCAACTGGTGTTGCCGGAGCGCCAGGACGGCTTGCCTGCTCGCGCAACGTTCATGGAGCAGATGCAGGCCCACGGCGTTGGCATTGGCTATCACTACCCGCCGATCCACTTGCTGAGCCTGTATCGGGCACAGGGTTTCAAGGAAGGCATGTTCCCGGTGGCGGAGCGTGTTGGGCGTTTGATCGTGTCGTTGCCGATGTTCACGGCAATGACAGAGGCGGATGTGGAGCGGGCTGTAGCGGCGGTTAAAGCGGTACTGAAGAAAGACTGAACACAACCAGCAGGCACACCCCAATCAACTGTGGGAGCTGGCTTGCCGCGATGCAGGCACCTCGGTGTATCGGTGATACACGGGTGATCCAATCGCAGGCAAGCCAGCTCCCACATTGATGTGTGCTGTTGCAGCTATTGCGTTTAGTCGCCGATGGCGGCTTTGTAGCCGGCGGCATCCAGCAGTTTGTCCAGTTCAGCCTTGTCGCTTGGCTTGAGCTTGAAGATCCAGGCGCCATAAGGGTCAGAGTTCAGCAGCTCAGGGCTGCCACTCAGCTCTTCGTTGACAGCAATCACTTCGCCGGCAATCGGCGAGTAGATATCCGAAGCTGCTTTGACCGACTCCACCACACCCGCCTGATCTTGAGCGGCAAACACCTTGCCCACTTCAGTCAGCTCAACAAACACCACATCACCCAAAGCTTCCTGTGCATGGTCGGAGATGCCGACAGTCACGGTGCCATCAGCTTCCAGACGGGCCCATTCGTGACTTTCGGCAAAACGCAGGTCGGCAGGGATATTGCTCATAGTCTGTGTCCTCAAGAAGAAATGTCAGCGGCCATTGGCCTGCCGGAAAATAGTTAGATCAAGGTTTTACCATGGCGCACGAAGGTCGGCTTGACCACTCGAACCGGGTACCACTTGCCGCGGATTTCCACTTCGGCCCGGTCGGCAGTCGCCGCCGGTACGCGCGCCAGAGCAATGGATTTGCTTAGCGTAGGCGAGAAACTACCACTGGTGATCTCTCCTTCGCCAACATTGGCGATACGAACCACCTGGTGAGCGCGTAAAACTCCACGCTCTTCCAGCACCAGCCCGACCAATTTGAACTGCACACCGGCCGCCTTTTCCGCTTCCAGCGCGGCACGACCGATAAAATTGCGCCCGGCAGGTTCCCAGGCAATGCTCCAGGCCATATTGGCCGCCAGGGGCGATACCTGCTGATGGATATCCTGGCCGTACAGGTTCATGCCGGCCTCCAGGCGCAAGGTATCGCGGGCGCCGAGGCCGATAGGTGAAATGCCCGCCCCCACCAGATCGTTGAAAAAACCCGGTGCCTGGTCGGCGGGCAGGACAATTTCCAGGCCGTCTTCGCCGGTGTAGCCGGTACGGGCGATAAACCAGTCGCCGTCGGCATGGCCTTCGAACGGCTTGAGCTGGTGGATCAGGATGCCACGGGACTGAGTCACCAGTTCGGCGATCTTATGCCGGGCATGAGGCCCTTGGATGGCAAGCATGGCCAATTCGGACCGCTCATGCATCTGCACCTGGTAAGCGCCCAGTTGCGCCTGCATCCAGGCCATATCCTGATCGCGGGTGGCGGCATTGACCACCAGCCGGTACCCGGTTTCGGTTCGGTAGACGATCATATCGTCCACCACTCCGCCTTGCTCGTTGAGCATGGCGCTGTACAGCGCACGGCCGCAGCCGTGCAATCGATCGACGTCATTGGCCAGCAGGTGCTGAAGCCATTCCTTGGCCTGAGGGCCGGTGACATCGATTACGGTCATATGAGATACATCGAACACCCCACAGTCGCGCCGCACCTGATGGTGTTCTTCAACCTGCGAGCCGTAATGCAAAGGCATATCCCAACCGCCAAAATCGACCATTTTCGCGCCGAGGGCGAGATGCAGGTCATACAAAGGCGTACGCTGTCCCATGGGTTTCTCCTTCCGGGCTTGGCGAAGGTGCGCAGAGCTGCCACTTGTGCCGAACACCTTGATTTACAAGGCCCGCAGCCACATACAGCAGGTCGATCCGAAAGACGGAGCGCACCGAATGCCGCGCATTGTAGCCTCATGCCGTAGGACTGGCACCTAACCGATTTGCCGAGCAGAGCGACGGATCAGCCCGATGACCGGCAACAACCCGACCAGCACCAGGGTCAACGCCGGCAAAGAAGCCCGCGCCCATTCGCCTTCACTGGTCATCTCGAAGATCCGTACCGCCAGCGTGTCCCAGCCAAACGGGCGCATCAGCAATGTCGCGGGCATTTCCTTGAGTACATCCACGAACACCAGCAGCGCCGCGCTCAAGGTGCCGGGCAACAACAACGGCAGATACACTTTGCAAAACAGTCGTGGACCGCTCACCCCAAGGCTGCGTGCAGCTTCGGGCAATGACGGACGAATGCGCGCCAGGCTGTTTTCCAAAGGCCCGTAGGCCACTGCCAGGAACCGTACCAGGTAAGCCAGCACCAATGCCGACAGGCTGCCCAACAGCAAGGGCCTGCCCGCGCCGCCCAGCCAGCCGGACAGTGGCACCACCAGCTCGCGGTCCAGGTAGCTGAACGCCAACATGATCGACACCGCCAGCACCGAGCCCGGCAAGGCATAACCGACATTGGCCAGGCTGATACCGGAGCGAATCGCCCGGGTCGGCGCCAGGCGGTTGGCAAAGGCCAGGATCATCGCCACGCTGACGGTAATCAGCGCGGCAATACCACCCAGGTAGAGGGTGTGGACGATCAGGCCCGTATAGCGCTCATCCAGGTCGAAGCGCCCGCGCTGCCAGAACCAGGCCACCAGTTGCAGCATCGGGATCACAAACGCACAGGCAAATACCAGGCCGCACCAGGCGCTGGCCGCCACGGCCTTGAACCCGTGCAGGTGGTACAACGCCTTGCCGCGTGGCCGCTCATTGCTCGGTCGGCTGGCTCCACGCGCGCGCCGCTCGCCATACAGCACCAACATCACAACCAGCAGCAACAGGCTGGCCAGTTGCGCGGCGCTGGAAAGGCTGAAAAAGCCATACCAGGTTTTGTAGATAGCCGTGGTGAAGGTATCGAAATTGAACACCGAGACGGCGCCGAAATCTGCCAGGGTCTCCATCAACGCCAGGGCCACACCGGCACCAATCGCTGGTCGCGCCATCGGCAACGCCACGCGCCAGAATGCTTGCCATGGCGATTGCCCCAATACCCGCGCCGCTTCCATCAAACCCTTGCCCTGGGCCAGAAACGCAGAACGTGCCAGCAGGTAAACGTAGGGATAGAACACCAGCACCAACACGATGATCACGCCGCTGGTGGAGCGCACTCGCGGCAAGCGCAGCCCATTGCCGAACCATTCGCGCAGCAGGGTTTGCACGGGCCCTGCAAAGTCCAGCAGACCGACGAACACGAAGGCCAGCACATAAGCCGGGATCGCAAAGGGCAGCATCAGCGCCCAATCGAGCCAACGTCGCCCGGGGAATTCGCAGAGGCTGGTCAACCAGGCCAGGCTGACGCCCAGCAGCGTCACACCAATACCGACGCCGAGTACCAGGGTCAGGGTGTTGCCCAGCAAGCGCGGCATCTGGGTGTCCCAGAGGTGGGACCAGATCTGGTGGTCGATGCTTTGCCAGGACAGCAGCAGCACGCTCAGCGGCAGCAGCACCAGGGCGGCGACGGTGAAGACCGGCAGGTACCAGCGGCGTTGGGCGGGGTGGGCCAAGGAAAAGCTCTCTATAGAACAGACTATTCGAAGACAAACACAAAACAATGTGGGAGGGGGCTTGCTCCCGATAGCGGAGTGCCAGTCAATGATGATTAGACTGATACCCCGCTATCGGGGGCAAGCCCCCTCCCACATTTAGATCTGTGGCAATTTACACATTCAGTTCCAGCCAGCGCGATCCATCAGGCGAATGGCTTCAGCCTGGCGCTTGCCCGCCACTTCTACCGGTAAGGTATCGGCCACGAACTTGCCCCAGCTCGCCACTTCCGCCGATGGCGGTACCGCCGGGTTGGCCGGGAACTCCTGGTTCACGTCGGCAAAGATTTTCTGCGCCTCAGGCGTGGTCATCCACTCCACCAGCGCCTTGGCTGCTTGCGGGTGCGGCGCGTGCTTGGTCAGGCCGATGCCCGACAGGTTCACATGCACGCCACGGTCGCCCTGGTTCGGCCAGAACAGTTTCACCGCCAGATCCGGCTTCTGCTTGTGCAGGCGGCCGTAGTAGTAGGTGTTGACGATACCCACGTCGCACTGTCCGGCATTGATGGCTTCCAGCACGGCGATGTCATCGGAGAACACGTCGGTGGACAGGTTGTTGACCCAGCCCTTGACGATCTCTTCGGTCTTGGCCGCGCCATGGGTTTCGATCAACGTGGCGGTCAGTGACTGGTTGTAGACTTTTTTCGCGGTGCGCAGGCACAGGCGGCCTTCCCATTGCTTGTCTGCCAGGGCTTCGTAGGTGGTCAGTTCGCCCGGTTTCACCCGCTCGGTGGAATAGGCGATAGTGCGCGCACGCAGGCTCAAGCCGGTCCAGGCGTGGGCCGACGAGCGATATTGCAGCGGGATATTCTTGTCGATCACAGCGGAAGTGAACGGTTGCAGGATGCCCATTTGCTCGGCCTGCCAGAGGTTGCCGGCGTCGACGGTGAGCAGCAGATCGGCGGTGGCGTTCTCGCCCTCGGCCTTGATGCGCTGCATCAGCGGCGCTTCCTTGTCGGTGATGAACTTGACCTGCACCCCGGTCTTCTTGGTGTAGGCATCGAATACCGGCTTGATCAGCTCATCGATGCGCGAGGAGTAGACCACGACTTCGTCGGCTGCCTGCACGGTGGTGCTGCCGATCAGGGTGAGTGCCAGGGCAGTCAGGAGGCGCTTGGGTGCCAACATGGGTGCGGTCTCTCATTTGCAAATTGAGGGCAAATGATAAGGACTCACATTTGGTAACGCTCGGTGGAGGCGTTACCAGATGTTGCACAGCCCGAATATGCGCGAGGGTTGAGGGCCTCATCGGGGGCAAGCCCCCTCCCACAGGGGACTGTGTTTCAATTCAGGGTTTAGCGAGTTCTGGTAGATCGCCAGTCAAACCTAGCGCCTGGCGCACAAACACTGCCTTGGCTTCGGGCATCTGGTCGACGATTTTCAGGCCGGCATTACGCAGCCAGCGCAGCGGCAGTTGATCCGCCTGGAACAAGCGCTCAAAGCCTTCCATTGCCGCCATCAACGCCAGGTTGTGAGGCATGCGCCGCCGCTCGTAACGACTCAGGACCTTAACATCTGCCAGGCGCTCGCCGCGCTCGGTGGCCGCCAACAACACCTCGGCCAATACCGCCGCATCAAGAAAGCCCAGGTTCACGCCCTGCCCCGCCAACGGGTGAATAACGTGGGCAGCATCACCGATCAGTGCCAGGCCTTCGGCCACGTAGCGTTTGGCATGGCGCTGGCGTAACGGCACGCAAACTCGCGGGTCGGCGCTGATCACAGTGCCCAGGCGCCCTTCGAAGGCGCGCTCCAGCTCCCGGCAGAAGCGTTTATCATCCAGGGCCATCAGGCGCTCGGATTCAGCCGGCGTGGTCGACCAGACAATCGAACACCAATCTTCCTGCCCATCCCGTACCAGCGGCAGGAACGCCAGCGGGCCGGTATCGGTAAAGCGTTGCCAGGCCGTGCGCTGGTGCGGCTGGCTGCTGCGCACGCTGGTGACGATCGCGTTATGCAGGTAATCCCACTCGCGGGTCGGGGTGCCGGTCAGGCGGCGTACTGCGGAATTGGCGCCATCGGCGGCCACCACCAGCGGCGCACGCAATTTGCGCCCATCAGCCAGGGTCAGCAGCCAGTCATCGCCGGAGCGGCGCATCTGTTCCAGGCGCGCATTGGCCAGCAGGCCGAGGTCGCAGTCGTGCAAGCGCTCCAGCAAAGCATCCTGCACTACGCGGTTTTCGACGATATGCCCGAGCACCTCGGCATGCACGCTGGCCGCCGAGAAGTGGATCTGTCCGGTGCCGCTGCCGTCCCACACCTGCATCTCGCCGTAAGGGCTGGCGCGACGCTCGACGATGCCGTCCCACACGCCCAGGCGTTCGAGGATGCGTTGGCTGGCAGCGGACAACGCGCTCACCCGCGGCTCAAACGCCGCCTGCGGTTCAAACGGTTTGACGCTTAGCGGGCTGCCGTCGAGCAGCAGCACCTGCAAGCCGCTGCCCTGCAATGCCAGCGCCAGGGCGCTTCCGACCATTCCGGCCCCGACAATCAGCACATCTGCGCGCATGTCCATGCTTTAAGCCTTGTCTCGTGTGCGGCACAGGCCGCCAATAAAGTGATGGGCCGGCTCAAACATCGGAGCGCACCCCCAGCCCCATGGCCTGGCGGGCGAACCAGCGCTTGGCCGGCGGCAACAGATCCAGGCCGAGCAAGCCCAGGTTACGGCCCAGCGCCATTAGCGGCTGGCCGCTGCCAAACAAGCGTGTGACCTGATCGGAAAAGCCTACGGTCAGTTGTTGGTCCAGGCGCTGGCGATCCCGATAGCCTTGCAACGTCGCCAGGTCACCTGGCACTGCCGGGCCGGCCAACAAGGCTTCGGCCAAGGCATTGGCATCGCGCAGGGACAGGTTGAACCCCTGCCCGGCAATCGGGTGCAGGCTGTGGGCGGCATTGCCGAGGACCGCAAGATGCGAGCGCACTTGCTCTTCAGCTTCCACCAGGGTCAGCGGGTACAGATGACGGGCGCCCACTTGCTTGAGGGTGCCCAGGCGATAACCGAATACGCCCTGCAACTCGCTCAGGAAGCTGCGCTCGTCAAGGTCGGCCAGACGCTGGGCGTCCATGCCGATGCGGGTCCAGACCAGCGCACAGCGGTTGTCCGGCAGCGGCAACAAGGCCATCGGCCCCTCATCGGTAAAGCGCTCGAACGCTTCGCCATTGTGGGCTTCGCTCGGGGTGATATTGGCGATCAGTGCGCTCTGGTTGTAGGGCCGGGTCTTCACGCCAATGCCCAGTTGCTCGCGCAGGCCGGAGCGGCCGCCGTCGGCCAACACCGCGAGGTCGCATTCCAGCACGGTTTCATCGTTGAGGGTCAGGCGATAGCCATCAGGCAGCGGCTCCATGCGCGTGACTTCCGCGGGGCAGCGCCAGCTGACGACGTCTTTATCCAGGCCTTGCCACAGGCATTGGCCCAGCCAGGCGTTTTCCACCACATAGCCCAGAGCCGGTACGCCCTCTTCCATGGCGGACAAGCGCGCGGTAGAGAAACGCCCGCGGTCCGATACGTGGATCTGCTTGATCGGTTCGGCGCGGCGGGCAATGTCCTGCCACAGGCCCAGACGCTGATAAATCTGGCGGGCACCAAAGGACAGCGCCGAAGAACGCGCATCGTAACTGGGCTGGTAGCTGTCGCCCGGGGCAAAGGGTTCGATCAGCACGATCTTCCAGCCACGTGCCTTGGCCCCGGCCTGCAACGCCAGGGCCAGGCTGGCACCCACCAGGCCACCACCAATAATCGCCAGGTTGACCCGGCTCATCGGGCAGCCGCCATCAGTGCTTCGATCTCGGCAACGGTCTTGGGCACCGCGCCGGTCAGGATTTCACAGCCTTGCTTGGTCACTATCACGTCATCCTCGATGCGTACGCCAATGCCACGCCATTTCTTTGCCACGTTCTGGTTGTCCGGGGAAATATAGATGCCCGGCTCCACGGTCAAGGCCATGCCGACTTCCAGCACACGCCATTCACCGCCGACCTTGTACTCGCCCACATCATGCACATCCATGCCCAGCCAGTGGCCGGCGCGGTGCATGTAGAAAGCGCGGTAGGCTTCGCTGGCGATCAGTTCGTCAACGTCACCTTGCAGCAACCCCAACTTCACCAAGCCGGCGGTGATGACCTGCACGGTAGCCTCATGGGCCTGGTTCCAATGCTTGTTCGGTGCGATCTGCTTGAAAGCGGCTTCCTGGGAGGCCAGCACAATCTCGTAGATCGCCTTTTGCTCGGGCGAAAACTTGCCGTTGACCGGCCAGGTGCGGGTGATGTCGCTGGCGTAGCAGTCGATCTCACAACCGGCGTCGATCAGCACCAGGTCGCCATCCTTGAGCAACGCGTCATTCTGCTGGTAATGCAGGATGCAGCTGTTGCGTCCGGCGGCGACGATAGAGCCATAGGCCGGCATTTTCGCGCCGCCCTTGCGGAACTCGTAATCCAGCTCGGCCTCCAGGCTGAACTCATGCAAACCCGCACGGCTGGCCTGCATCGCCCGCACATGGGCCGCGCAGGAAATGCGCGCTGCTTCGCGCATCACCCTCACCTCTGCCGCCGATTTATACAGGCGCATATCGTGGAGCAGATGATCCAGGGCAACGAATTCGTTCGGTGGCTGGGCGCCCAGGTGCGCCTTGGAGCGGATCACGTTGATCCACTCCATCACATGCCGGTCGAATTCGGCGTTGCTGCCCATGGCCGAATATACCCGGTCGCGGCCTTCGATCAGGCCGGGCAGGATGTCGTCGATATCAGTGATAGGGAATGCGTCGTCGGCGCCAAAGTCGCGGATCGCGCCTTCAGTGCCGGCGCGCAGGCCGTCCCACAGCTCGCGCTCAGCGTTGCGCTCACGGCAGAACAACACGTATTCGCCATGCTGGCGACCGGGCATCAGCACGATCACCGCTTCGGGCTCGGGGAAACCGCTCAGGTACTGGAAGTCGCTGTCCTGGCGGTACACGTGCTCGACATCGCGGTTGCGGATGGCCACGGCGGCTGCCGGCAGGATCGCGATGCTGTTGGGTTCCATCTGCGCCATGAGCGCCTTGCGGCGACGGGTGTATTCCGCTTTGGGGATATGAATCATGGGCAGATGGGGTTCCTTTCTTAATGCAGCGAAGGCTTGGGTGCAGCAGGTTCAGCAGACTTTTTGGTCTCGGTGAACAGCAGCAACGGCGCGACGCGCAGGTATTCCATCACTTCCATGTAGTCGCCTTCGCCGTCTTCGGACTCTTCCAGAGCATCTTGCACCTGGGAGATGGCTGCCAGGTCCTGCAGCACTTCCTTGGCGTCGTCGCTCAGCTCCAGGCCACCGGCGTTCACGCCGAAACCGTGGAGGAAACCCTGGCACCACTGGCCCAGGGCAGCAGCACGCTCGGTGAGTGGGGCGTCGTCGGTCGGCAGCAGCAGAACCACGGTGACGTCGTCACCGGTCAGCTCGCCCTTGACCATCTCTTGCAGGCCAATCAACGCGTTGCGCACGTTTTCGTTGGGTTCGGTTTCGAGCAGCTCGGCCACGTCGGCCAACCAGTTGTCGGCATCAAAGCCCACACCAGTGCAACTGCGGCCCAACAGCACGCCGTGCAGTTCGGCAGGCGAGCATGGGTGACCGCTGGTGCTCAGCAGTTTGGAAAAAGCGTCGTACGGGGAATTCTGAATGGGCATGGTGAGCTAGGCGCCAGACGGCGCAATGTCTAGAATGGAGCGCTGTATCCTAGCACCGGCAGGCGCACCAAGACTATCGAGGGCGTCAGATCGTTTATCCTGCAGTTGCCATTCATCAGACAAATCCAGTGGAACCCAATGGAAGACACCGACCTGCAAGCGCTGATGGCCAGACTCGAACTGCTAATTGATCGGGTCGAGCAACTAAAGAGTCAAAACGGACTCCTATTAGCTCAGGAAAAGACCTGGCGCGAGGAACGCGCTCACCTCATTGAAAAAAACGAAATCGCCCGGCGTAAGGTCGAATCGATGATTTCGCGCCTGAAGGCCCTGGAGCAAGACTCATGAGTTCAAGCAATAGCGTTACCGTGCAGATCCTCGACAAAGAATATTCGATCATCTGCCCCCAGGAAGAACGCAGCAATCTGGTGAGCGCTGCGCGTTACCTGGACGGCAAGATGCGTGAAATCCGCAGCAGCGGCAAAGTGATCGGCGCCGACCGCATCGCCGTGATGGCCGCGCTGAATATCACCCACGATCTGCTGCACAAGCAGGAACGCCCTGACGTGCAGGCCAGCGGCTCGACCCGCGAGCAAGTGCGTGACCTGCTCGAGCGCGTGGATCTGGTGCTTTCCACCGATTCCGACGCACCCAAGGGCTGATTGCCGAGTCTGTTTAAGGTATACTCGCCCCACTCCCTGGCGTGTTTGCCAGTCGGCGATGTCCCTGAGCCGATTCGCACTACCCTGGAAGTTGCACGTTGGGCTGGTGTGCATGTCCGCTAGACGGAAAGCCTTAAAGCCTACTGCTTCTTCCACCTTGAACTTTCGGGTTCAAGGGCTAAGTCGACAGCGGCTCTGTCGGGGAGCCTGAATTCCCAAACTCAATGCCAGTCCCAGGACTGGCATTGTTTTATGAGCCGATAAGCCATGACCGAACCTGCGCCGCTGTCCCGTCCGCAACTTCGACGCATGTTGCGCAAGGCCCGCCGTGCCCTCACGCCGAGCGAGCAGCGCCAGGCCGCCCTTGGCCTGTACCGGCAACTGGCGCAGCACCCGCTGTTTCGCCGGGCCAAACATATTTCCTTATACCTGCCGACGGACGGCGAAATCGATCCGCGCCTGCTGCTGCGCGCGGCGCAGCGCCGTGGCAAGGCCACCTATCTGCCGGTACTGAGTGCCTGGCCGCGCACCAAGATGGTGTTCCAGCGCGTGCGGCCTGGGGATAAGTTGTCGCCCAACCGCTTTGGCATTCTTGAGCCGCGGGTCAATGTCCACCAGCAGCGCAAAGTCTGGGCGCTCGACCTGGTGCTGTTGCCGTTAGTGGGGTTCGATAGCGAAGGCGGACGCCTGGGCATGGGTGGCGGATTCTACGACCGCAGCCTGGCCTACCTGGCCAGGCGCAAAAGCTGGCGCAAGCCGACCTTGCTGGGGTTGGCCCATGAATGTCAGCAGGTAGACCGCTTGGCGCAGGCAAGTTGGGACGTGCCGCTGGCGGGCACTGTCACCGATAAGCACTGGTATGTTGCACAAACGTCGCTGGAACCAGCGACGCCTTGAAGCCTTATTAACGCTTGAATTGTTGCTGCACTGGCGAGAGTTCAACCGGTGCGTCGGCCTTGTTCGACCACAAGCTCTGGGCATACCCGGTGGTCACAACGCCCAGACCAAACAAAATAACCAAAATCCATAGTAAATCCGGTTTACGTTGCATCGATTGCCCCCCTTCAGGCACCTCGTACACGATGACAACAACGTTCCAAAGTAGTCCGTTGCAGCTGCGCCAAGCCTAAAAGCGCGCATTCTGCGGTAACGTGAACCAACACGCAAACCTTGACGCCAACCGACTGTCGGTTTGTCATGCAATTGCCCGACAACTTGCCCAATGCCTTTTTCAGGAGCCCAAAAATGGCCTACTGGCTGATGAAATCCGAGCCTGACGAATTGTCCATCGAGGACCTGGAAAAGCTCGGCGAAGCGCGCTGGGATGGGGTTCGCAACTATCAGGCGCGCAACTTTCTGCGCGCCATGGCAGTGGGCGATGAGTTTTTCTTCTATCACTCCAGCTGTCCGGAGCCAGGGATTGCCGGCATCGGCAAAATCGTCGAGGCCGCCTACCCGGATCCTACAGCGCTGGAACCGGACAGCCACTACTTCGACGCCAAGGCCAGTGCGGAGAAAAATCCGTGGAGTGCCATCACCGTGGGCCACGTCAACACCTTCCCCAAGGTGCTGGGCCTGGGCTATCTAAAGCAGCAAACCGCTCTTGCCGAAATGCCGCTGGTGCAGAAAGGTAGCCGGCTTTCGGTCATGGCGGTCACGCCTGAACAATGGACGGCCATCCTTCAGCTGCTTTAACTGACCGATATCAAGACCCTCACGGGCCAAACCCATCACACTGGACGCTAACGCCGCAGGATGCAGCCATGTCTACGAACCACCATACGTCCCGTCTGTTCGCCATCGCCCTGATCGTCCTCTTGCTGGGGGCGGGGGCCTTTGGCTACTGGCGTTCGACCCAGGACCGCCTGCCCGAGGGCTTGAGCATGGGCAATGGGCGCCTGGAGTCCACCGAAGTGCAAATCGCCGCCAAGATCCCCGGGCGCCTGGCCGAAGTGCACGTGGATGAAGGCGACAAAGTGCTCAAGGGCCAGTTGCTGGCACGCATGGACACCCGCACCCTGCAAGCCCAGCGCGCCCAGGCCGAAGCAGAGGTGTTACGCGCCAGGGAAAACTTCGCCTCTGCTGAAGCCAACGTGCAGTTGCGCCAAAGCGAGCAACTGCTGGCCAGCCAGGAACTCAAGCGCACCCAAGAGCTGTACCGGCGCGGCTTCGCCAGCAGCCAATTGATCGACCAGCAGCAGGCGCGCCAGAACACCGGTAACGCGGCAGTGATCGCCGCCCAAGCCCAGGTCAACGCGGTGAAGGCCGCCATCGGCGCAGCCCAGGCCCAGGTGGCCCAACTCACCAGCGAAATCGACGACAGCAGCCTGCGTGCGCCCATCGACGGCATCATCCAATTGCGCCTGGCCGAGCCGGGCGAAGTGCTCGGCGCGGGTGGGCGCGTGTTGCTGCTGATTGACCCCAATGACCAGTACATGAATCTCTACCTGCCCGCCTCCGTCACCGGCCGCCTGACCGTCGGCAGTGAAGCACGCATCCTGCTCGACGCCCTGCCCCAGCAAGCGCTGCCGGCCAAAATCAGTTTTGTCGCGGCCAAATCCCAGTTCACTCCCAAGGAAGTCGAAACCCGCGATGAGCGGCAAAAACTGGTGTTCCGCGTCAAATTGCGCCTGACTCAGCCCAGCGCCGTGCCACAAGCCAAACCGGGCATGCCCGGCGCGGGCTATGTACGCACGGCCGATGTCGACTGGCCGGCCAACCTGCAATGAGCGGCCTGGCGCTGCACGCCACGGGGATCAACCACCGCTACGGCAAGCAACAGGCACTGCTCGACGTTGCCTTCAGCTTGCCAGCCGGTACCCGCTGCGGGTTGATAGGTCCGGACGGCGCCGGCAAGTCGAGCCTGCTGGGTCTGATCGCCGGGGTTAAAAAGCTGCAGGAGGGCCAGTTGCAGGTGCTCGGCGGTTCCATCCAAGACCGTCGCCACCGCAATAGCCTGTACGCGCGCATTGCCTTTATGCCCCAGGGCCTGGGCGGCAATCTGTACCCCGAGCTGTCCATCAGCGAGAACATCCGTTTCTTCGCCACCTTGTTCGGCCTGTCGAAAACCGATTGCGACCAGCGCATGCACAACCTGCTGCTCGCCACCGACCTCGCACGCTTTGCCGAGCGCCCGGCAGGCAAGCTCTCCGGCGGTATGAAACAGAAGCTCGGCCTGTGCTGCGCGCTGATCCATGATCCGGACCTGTTGATCCTCGACGAGCCCACCACCGGCGTCGACCCGCTGTCCCGCCGGCGTTTCTGGGAGCTGGTAGATAGCGTACGCAGTGAGCGCCCGCAACTGACACTGCTGGTGGCCACCGCCTACATGGAAGAGGCCGAGCAATTCGAGCATTGCCTGATGCTCGACCGTGGCAGGTTGATCGCCGATGGACTGAGCCGCGAACTGGCGGCGATAACGCCCAGCGGCAAGCTGGATGAGGCCTTCACCCACTTCCAGGGCGACAGTGCTCACGACAGCCAGCCGCTGGTAATTCCACCGCGCACAGGCGGCAACGCCGATATCGCTATCCAAGCCCACGACCTGACCCTGCGCTTTGGCGATTTCACCGCGGTGAACAACGTCAGCTTTGCCATTGGCCGCGGCGAGATCTTCGGCTTCCTCGGTTCCAACGGTTGCGGCAAGACCACCACCATGAAAGTGCTGACCGGGCTGATGCCGGCCACCGAGGGCAGTGCAATCCTGCTGGGCAAGCCGGTGGACGCCAAGGACCTGGCGACCCGCAAGCGCGTAGGTTTCATGTCGCAGAGCTTCTCGCTGTATGGCGAACTGAGCGTGCGCCAGAACCTGGTGCTGCATGCGCAACTGTTCGACTTGCCCAAGGCCGACAGCGGTCCGCGCATTGATGAACTGATCCAACGTTTCGACCTGGGTGAAGTGGCCGAACAGCCCTCCGGCGAGTTACCCCTTGGCCTGCGCCAGCGTTTGTCCTTGGCGGTTGCGGTGCTGCATCGCCCGGAAGTGCTGATCCTCGATGAGCCCACCTCGGGTGTCGACCCGGCGGCACGGGATGATTTCTGGCGGTTGCTGATCGAGTTGTCGCGCCAACAAGGCGTGACCATCTTCCTGTCCACCCACTTTATGAACGAAGCCCAGCGCTGCGACCGCATCTCCTTGATGCATGCCGGCAAGGTGTTGGCCTGCGACACGCCCGAGGCGCTGCAACAGCAGTTCCACGGCGATACCCTGGAGGCGGCTTTCGTCACCTGCCTGGAGCAGGCCCAGGGCGAACCCGAATCCAGCGCGCCCCGTGCAACGGTCAACGATGCCCACGCGCCGCCCGCGAGCAAACACGGCTTCAGCCTGGCGCGGTGGTTAGCCGTGGCCAGCCGCGAAGGCAAGGAGCTGCTGCGCGACAAGGTACGCATGGCCTTCGCCCTGCTCGGGGCGATGTTCATGATGGTGATCTTCGGCTACGGGATTTCCCTGGACGTGGAAAACCTCGCCTTCGCCGTCTACGACCAGGACCAGACCCCGCAAAGCCGCGCCTATCTAGAGGCATTTCGCAGTTCGCGCTATTTCGCCGAGCAAGCACCCATTCGCGACGCCAACGAATTGCACCGGCGCCTGCAACGTTCGGAAATCAAGCTGGCCCTGGAGATCCCACCCGGCTTTGGCCGTGACCTCTACGCCGGCCGCCAGCCCACCGTCGCGGCCTGGCTCGACGGCGGCATGCCGTTTCGCGCTGAAACAAGCCGCAACTACGTGGAGGCCGTGCACCAGGGCAACCTTGCGCAACTGGCTGAACTCAGTAGCTTACCCTTGAACAACCGGGCCGCCGTCAAGCTTGAAACACGCTTTCGCTACAACCAGGACGTGGTCAGCGTGAATGCCATTGGCCCTGGCGTGATGGCGCTGATCCTGGCGTTCATTCCGGCCATGCTCACCGCCCTCGGCATTGTGCGCGAGAAGGAGCTGGGGTCGATCACCAACTTCTATGCCACACCACTGACGCGCCTGGAGTTCCTGTTGGGTAAACAGGCGCCCTATCTGGTCGTCAGCCTGGTCAACCTGGCACTGTTGGTGGCGATGAACCGCTGGTTGTTCGGTGTACCGTTCAAAGGCAGCGGCCTGACCCTGGCTTTCGGTGGCCTGTTGTACGTGCTGGCGACCACGAGCATGGGCCTGCTGATCTCGGCGTTCACCCGCACCCAGATCGCGGCGATCCTCGGCACCATGATCATCACCAGCCTGCCGACCATCCAGTTTTCCGGGCTGATCGTGCCGCGCTCGTCCCTGGAAGGTGCGGCAGCGCTGATGGGCATGCTGTTTCCGGCCGGGCACTTTCTGGATATTGCGGTGGGCACCTTCACCAAGGCCCTGGACCTGCGCCAGTTGTGGCCACAATGCCTGGCCTTGTTCGGATTTTTCGTCGGTTTTACCGGGCTGAGCCTGGTGATGCTCAAGAAGCAGGAGGCCTGATGCACAAGCTCGCCCATATCCTGCGCCTGGGGCTCAAGGAACTCACCAGCCTGCGCCACGACAGCGTGTTGCTGCTGTTTCTGGCCTACGCCTTCACCGTGGCGATCTACATGCCCGCTGCCGGTTCAGTGATTGGCGTGCACAACGCCAGCGTGGCCTTTGTCGATGAAGATCACAGCGCGCTCTCGCGGCAAATGGCCGAGGCCCTGCAACCACCGGAATTCCAGGCGCCGGCGCCACTGGCCTACGACCAGCTGGACAGGGTCATGGACAGCGGCCAATACACCTTCGTCGTCAATGTACCGGCGAATTTCCAGGCCGACCTGTTGGCGGGGCGCCAGCCAGGGGTGCAGGTGAACGTTGATGCTACGGCGATGAGCCAGGCATTCATGGGCGCGGGTTACATCGGGCGGATTTTCCAACGCGAACTGCTGACTTACAGCGGCCAGGCCGACGCTGCCGGCAAAGCTCCGGCCCTGCTGACCACCCGGGCGTTGTTCAATACCAACCTGGAAGGTGGCTGGTTCCTGGCGGTGATCCAGATCGTCAACAACATCACCATCCTCGCCATCGTGCTGACCGGCACCGCCCTGCTGCGCGAACGCGAGCACGGCACCCTCGACCACCTGCTGGTGCTGCCCCTGACCGCGCTGGAGATCATGCTGGCAAAAATCTGGAGCAACATGCTGGTGGTGGTGTTGTGTACGTGGCTGTCCCTGGAACTGGTGGTCAAAGGCTTGCTCGGCGTGCCGCTGGCCGGGTCATTGGGCCTGTTCCTGCTGGTGACGGCGCTGTATTTATTTGCGAGTACTGCGTTGGGGATCTTCCTCGCCACTCTCGCCCGCTCGACGCCGCAGTTCGGCCTGCTGGCGATCCCGGTGATCATTCCCATGCTGTTGCTCTCTGGCGGCAGTACGCCGCTGGATAGCATGCCCGAATGGTTGCAGTGGGTGATGCAGGGCTCGCCATCGACGCATTTTGTAAGCTTGAGTGCCGCGATTCTATTCAGGGACGCGGGGTTGAGCGTGGTCTGGCCAGACTTGCTGGCCCTGACGGGAATTGGCTTGGTATTTTTTGCGGTGGCGTTGGCGCGGTTTCGCAAGAGCCTGGCTTCCTGAGACGCCTGGCAGGACCTCGCGAATAGCGCTAAGCGCCGGTTTTACTGGATGATCAGATTGTTGAAGAGCAAATCTTCCACCATCGGCTTGCCGGTCTCGTCATTCATCACTTGCTGGGTTTGTTTCAGGGCTTCCTGACGCAGCTTTTCCTTGCCTTCGACCGTACTCATGGCCTCGCTGGTCTGCTGGGTAAACAGCCCCACCAGCTGGTTGCGGATCAACGGATCGTTGGCTTTGACCGCCGCGGCGGCTTCGGTGCCGGTCACGCGCAGGGCGATGTCGGCTTTGTATACCTTGAGCTTCGCCGTGCCATCCAGGCCATAGTTGCCTACGAATGGCGGCGTCAGGCTGATATAGCTGACCTTCGGCGCCTCGCCTTCCTTGGCCTCTTCGGCCTGGACAGCCATCGGCAACGTCAGGGCCAGCATCAACAGGATCCACGCTTTCACAGTTCATTCCTCGAATTCGTTTGCCCGGTAGCATAACGCTAGCAAGGCTGAGCACAAGCTTATGGGGGCTTATCAGGCGCGGGTATGCTCGTTGACCCACGGGCGCACCCTCCTACACTTATCGGCCACGATGCCAAAAGGAATAGTCCGATGAAAGCTGTGCTGTGCAAAGCCTTCGGCCCCGCCGAAACCCTGGTGCTGGAAGAGATCGCCAGCCCTGCGATCAAGAAGAACGAAATCCTGCTGGACGTGCACGCGGCCGGGGTGAACTTCCCGGATACCCTGATCATCGAGGGCAAGTACCAGTTCAAGCCGCCCTTTCCATTCTCACCCGGTGGCGAAGCGGCGGGCGTGGTCAGCGAGGTGGGTGAGAAAATCAGCCACTTGAAGGTCGGTGACCGCGTAATGGCGTTGACCGGTTGGGGCAGCTTTGCCGAGCAGGTCGCGGTGCCTGGCTATAACGTGCTGCCGATTCCGCCGAGCATGGACTTCAACATCGCCGCCGCCTTCAGCATGACCTACGGCACCTCGATGCACGCGCTTAAACAGCGCGCCAACCTGCAACCCGGTGAGACCCTGCTGGTGCTAGGCGCCTCCGGCGGTGTGGGCCTGGCCGCGGTGGAAATCGGCAAGGCCATGGGCGCACGCGTGATCGCCGCCGCCAGCAGCGCCGACAAACTCGCGGTGGCCAAGGCGGCCGGGGCTGATGAGTTGATCAACTACAGCGAAACCAGCCTCAAGGACGAGATCAAACGCCTCACCGACGGCAATGGCGCGGATGTGATCTACGACCCGGTGGGCGGCGACCTGTTTGACCAGGCCGTCCGCGCCATCGCCTGGAACGGCCGCCTGCTGGTAGTGGGGTTTGCCAGCGGGCGCATTCCCGAATTGCCGGTGAACCTGGCATTGCTCAAGGGCGCGGCGGTAGTTGGGGTGTTCTGGGGCTCGTTTGCCCAGCGCCAGCCGCAGGATAACGCGGCGAATTTTCAGCAGTTGTTCACGTGGTATGCCGAGGGCAAGTTGAAGCCGTTGGTGTCGCAGGTGTATCCGCTGGAGCAGGCTGCCCAGGCGATTAATGACCTGGGGCAGCGCAAGGCAGTGGGTAAGGTCGTCGTCCAGACACGCTGATTGATCTGAAATGCGGTCCTTGTGGGAGGGGGCTTGCCCCCGATAGGAGTCGGTCAGTGAGTACATGAGTGACTGAACCACCGCTATCGGGAGCAAGCCCCCTCCCACATTTTGATCCTCGGTGTTCAAGAGAACGGATTACGACCACAACTTATCTATTTACGACATGTTCGTAAAAGAACATGCAATTGCTCTCGTTTCCTGTGTTTGCAGATAAGAGGCGATGCTATTTTCGGTAACGAAACTGTAACATTCGCATCCGCAGTCAAAACAAGAAATTTGGAGCTCTTGAATGTTTGCTTTCTTTCGACCTGCCGCACACCAGGCGCCTCTGCCTGAAGAAAAAATAGACAGTACCTACCGACGGCTGCGCTGGCAGATCTTCGCGGGTATTTTCTTCGGTTACGCTGGCTACTATCTGCTGCGCAAAAACTTCTCCCTGGCCATGCCCTACTTGATCGACGAGGGTTACACCCGTGGTGAACTGGGCCTGGCGATGTCGGCGATTGCGATTGCCTACGGTTTATCCAAGTTCCTCATGGGGCTGGTGTCCGACCGCTCCAACCCACGTTACTTCCTGCCGTTCGGCCTGCTGGTTTCAGCGGGGGTGATGTTCATTTTCGGTTTCGCACCTTGGGCAACGTCCAGCGTGACCATGATGTTCATTTTGCTGTTCATCAACGGCTGGGCTCAGGGCATGGGGTGGCCGCCGAGTGGGCGGACAATGGTGCACTGGTGGTCGCAGAAAGAACGCGGCGGCGTGGTGTCCGTGTGGAACGTGGCGCATAACGTCGGCGGTGGCTTGATCGGCCCGCTGTTCCTGCTGGGCATGGCGTGGTTCAACGACTGGCATGCTGCCTTCTACGTGCCGGCCACCGTGGCCCTGGCGGTCGCGGCGTTTGCCTTCATCACCATGCGCGACACCCCGCAATCGGTGGGCTTGCCGCCTATCGAGAAGTACAAGAACGATTACCCGGAAGGCTACGACGCCAGCCACGAAGACGAATTCAGCGCCAAGGAAATCTTCGTCAAGTACGTGCTGCGCAACAAAATGCTGTGGTACATCGCCTTCGCCAACGTGTTTGTCTATCTGCTGCGCTACGGCGTCCTGGACTGGGCGCCGACCTATTTGAAAGAAGCCAAACACTTCACGGTCGACAAGTCGTCCTGGGCGTATTTCTTCTACGAGTGGGCAGGCATCCCGGGCACGCTGCTGTGCGGCTGGATGTCGGACAAAATCTTCCGTGGCAATCGCGGCCTGACCGGCATCGTGTTCATGGCGCTGGTCACCGTGGCGACCCTGGTTTACTGGCTCAACCCGCCGGGCAACCCGATGATCGACATGATTGCGCTGTTCTCGATCGGCTTCCTGATCTACGGCCCGGTCATGCTGATCGGCCTGCAGGCGCTGGAGCTGGCACCGAAAAAAGCCGCCGGCACTGCCGCGGGTTTCACCGGCTTGTTCGGTTACCTGGGCGGTTCGGTAGCAGCCAGTGCGGCCATGGGCTACACGGTTGACCATTTCGGCTGGGACGGTGGGTTCGTACTGCTGATTGGTGCCTGTGTACTGGCGATCGCGTTCCTGATCCCCACGCTGTGGCACACCAACAGCGTCAGCTCGGCGCGTTAATCGGCAGAGCAATCTTTGGCACAACGCTTGAGCCGCGCCTCCAGGTTTTTATCTGGCATGGCGTGGCTACGCAGGGCGTTCACGGTCTGCTCGACATAATCGCGAGTGGTGCCGTAACGCCCGCAAGCGCTTTGCAGCACATGATTAAGCACAATATCGGGCAAGTTGCCGGCATAGCTGGGCAAGTGCCGCTCCAGAACAAACCCCAACGCCTGCACGGTGCTGCCATCTTCCAATCGGCAACTGAGCCAGTGCGGCCGGTACGAGGGGTAAGGCATCTCGCGCTGCCAAAGGGCGTATAGCGAGGCTTCCAACTGGTCCTCCGGCAAGCGGTAGGCAAACCCGCTGCAGGAACCTCCGCGATCCAGCCCGAACACCAACCCCGGCAACTCCGGCGTACCCCGATGTTCGTGGGACCACAAATACAGGCCCCGGTGATAACCGTGAACCCGAGCCCGCACCCGCTCGGTCGACGAGCACTCAGGGCGCCAGATCAGCGAACCATACGCAAACAGCCACACCGGCCCACCCTTGTGCCGAGCCATGGTGGCTTGCATCGAGCTCATCAATTGTTCGTGAGTGAGTTGCGGCCCCAGATCGAGCCGCGGAGGGTAAGCCAATTGCAGAAGATCGGTTTCAATGGCGGTCATGGCGAAAAGCGGTGCGCCTCCTGTGTGTTACCAGTTGTAAGCGACTTTACCGTAATAGAACGCGCCGCTGTAACCGTACGGCGAAAAAGTGCTGTAGGCGAGATTGCCGCCGCTGCTGGCGAAGGCGTTAACCTTCTCCGGGTACTTATCGGTGACGTTGTCGCCGCCCAGGGTAAAGGTCCAGTTCTTGAGCTTGTAATCCGCCGACAGGTCCAGCACCCAGGCGGCTTTGAAGGTCTGGTCGTTGACCTTGTCCGCCTGATAACTGGTGAACTCACCATAGCGCACCAGGTTAGTGTGCAGCGCCCAATTACCGAAGGTGAAGTCGTTGCCCAGGCTCAGCTTGTGCTGGGGCGTGGTATCGCCCAGCAAACCGATACGCTCGCGACGGTCCACCCTCACCAGATTGGCCCCCAGACTATCGAGAATCGCGGGGTTGGCTTTCACGTCGGTGACTTTGGTGTGGTTGTAGTTGTAGCCCACGGTACTGTTCCAGCGAATGCCGTTATCGAACTGGTAGCGATAATTGGCCACCAGGTCGACCCCATCGGTGCTGGTGTCCGTGGCGTTGGTGAAGTACCGGGCCGTGGTGTAGTTGATATTGCCGACGCCATTGGCTTGCAGGTAAGCCACCGTGGCCGGGTTGAGATTGAGGTTAGACGACAGGCTGATGCGGTCGCGGATGTCGATGCGGTACACATCGAGCGTGACGGTCAGGTCATCGGCCGGCTCCAGCACCAGGCCGAGGCTGTAGTTGCGCGACTTTTCCGCCTTGAGGTCTTCGGCACCGAGCAGCCGCGCCACCTGGCTGTTGGCCGGGAAGGTGCCGGCTTCCTGGATGGTGCTGCCGATCAACTGCGATGAGGTGTAGGCAAAATTCTGCTGGGCCAGGGACGGCGCACGGAAACCGTTGGAGATGCTGCCGCGCAAGGCCACCTGGGGGGTGAAGTCGTAGCGGGCCGACAGCGAGCCGCTGACGTTGGAGCCAAAGTCACTGTAATCCTCATGGCGCACGGCGGCCGAGGCGCTGAGTTTTTCGGTGAAGTTGGTTTCCAGGTCCAGGTACTGCGCCCAATTATGGCGTGTGCTGGTGCCGGCGTCGGCATCACGGAAGCCTCCCAGGCCGGAACTGCCGGTCTGGTAATAGGACGCTGGCTCGCCCGCCTCGATTTCATAGCCCTGATGCAGGTATTCACCGCCGAACGCCACGGAGACCGGATACGGAAGAAAGCCCACATCGAACTCACGGGACAGGTCCAGGCTGACTTGCTTTTGATCGTTGCTCAGGGTGCCGTTGTTGAACTTGCGCGGCGTTGCCAGGCCCAGGGAGGTGTTGATGGTTTCGGTGCCCAGTTCGTACTGATTCTTGCCGTAGTTGGCCGACAAGTCGTAATGCCAGTCGTAGGCCAGCAGGCCGCGCAGGCCCACCACCAGCGAGGTGTCTTCCAGGTTGCCTTTGATCAGTGGCAGGTAGCCGTTGGGGTTTAGCGCCTTGATGTTGTTGGATGCGTTGCTCGCACGGTAGAAGGCCGCCGTCTCACCGCGGCGCTTGCTGTAGCCACCGAAGGTGTAGAACTCGGCTGCATCACTGAAGGAATATTCCGAGTTGAACTGGAATTTGCCTTCATTGGTGGCCGGCTCACCTTGGCGGAACACACGCTGGCCGTAGGTGGTGGAGCCAATACTGCCGGGGCGGTAGTCGTTACCGGCGCGGTTGGTGTAATCGTTGTCGGCGCCTTCGGCAGACAGGTTGATAAAGCCATTGTCGCCCAATGCCAGGCCCGTATTACCACTGACATTACGCTGGATGCCGTCACCCTTTTTGTACTCGCCAAACTTGCTGGACACCGAGCCGCCATGGTCGGCGTGCTTGAGGATCACGTTGATCACCCCGGCGATCGCATCGGAGCCGTAACGGGCAGAAGCGCCGTCGCGCAGCACCTCGATATGGTCCACCGCCGACAGCGGGATAGCATTCAAGTCTGCCGGGGCCGAACCGCGCCCAACCGCACCGCCCAGGTTGACGAAGGCACTGGTATGTCGACGCTTGCCGTTGACCAGTACCAACACCTGGTCCGGCGACAAACCGCGCAACTGCGCCGGACGCACCAGTTCGGCCCCGTCCACCAGGCTTGGCCGGGGGAAGTTGATCGACGGTATCAGCCGCGCCAATACGGCACCCAGCTCATCGGAGCCGGTACTGCGCAGGTTTTCACCGGAGATTACGTCGATTGGCGACAGCGATGCACTGGCGGTGCGCTCTTGGGCGCGGGTGCCGGTGACGATCACAGTGTCGAGTTTAGGTGCATCAACCGCAGAAGTTTCGTCTGCCAGAACTGGATTGAATCCCACAACGGTCAGCAAATTGGCCGACAAAATCGCCGTGTATAGCGCGTGTTTTCTGTAGCTCCCCATACCGCTCCCCTTTGAATCAAAAATAGAACTGCAATACGCGAAGTTCGTACGATCGATCCGGCTGGCGGGCGGTGGCGGTCAGTATCTGGTTATGGTCGGTGAAGTCGGTAGTCCGTTGCTATATAGCTTAAAGATATTCATCATCCAGAATAAATACCTTAAAAGAATAAGCAAAAGCATAAGCACGCTCGCCCATTCGTCAGGATCCACGCGTCTAATCCCGGTAATTTCAGCCCCGGTTCAGCCTGGGCGCGTGCCAAGCCGTCAAACTGGCGCGCCTGTAACGACCCACTTAGCCGTTCATCAAATCGACTACCGAGGTCGCCATGAAAAAATTCCGATTGCCTGGCCTGTTATTGCTTGCCCAGGCCACCACTGCACTGGCTAGCGAAACGCCAACGGCGACTGACGACAAAGGCTTCTGGTACGCCCAGACAAGCGTCTACACCCGGCACTTTGCACCCGACCCGCAACACAACAACAAACAGGACCTGATCGGCCTGGAGCGCAATGAGGCGTCGGGCCTGGTGTATGGCGGGGTGACCTTTCGCAACTCGTTCCGCCAACGCTCGTACTACGCCTATGCGGGCAAGCGCTATGACATGGCCGACTACCCGGTGTATGCGAAGTTGACCGGTGGGTTGATCCAGGGCTATCGCGGCGAGTATCGCGACAAGATCCCGTTGAATCGTTTTGGCGTAGCGCCAGTGATCATTCCGTCCGTGGGTACCCATTACGGGCCGGTCGCGGCAGAGCTGGTATTGCTGGGGTTCAATGCAGCGATGGTGACGACTGGCTTACGCTTCTGACACGACACTGTCCCCTGTGGGAGCTGGCTTGCCTGCGATAGCGGTGCGCCAGTCGGCAAATGAGACACTGACCCACCGCTATCGCAGGCAAGCCAGCTCCCACATTATTCAGCGCAACACTTCAGGGCCGTGGGGCGTAGGCAAACACGTCAGCGCGCATACGGTGCGCATCCATACCGGCGTCGACCAATGCATCCAGGGTGCCGTAGATCATTGCTGGCGAACCACTGGCGTAGACATGCACGCTATTGAGATCGGCAATGTCCTCGCACACCACCTCGTGCAGCAAACCGCAGCGCCCTTCCCAGCCACAGAGGTCGCTGACCACTTTGTGCAGGAACAGATTGGGCAGTTGCAGCCACTGATCCCAGTGCTCGATCTGGTAGAAATCTTCCGGGCGCCGTACGCCCCAGTACAGGTGCACCGGGTGCTTGAAGCCCGAAGCGCGGCAGTGCTCGATCAGACTGTGCATCTGCGCCATACCGGTACCGGCGGCCATCAGCACCAGCGGTCCGTCCGGCAACTCGGCCAGGTGGGTGTCACCGAACGGCAGTTCCACACGGGCCATCTGGTTGCGCTGCAATTGTTTGATAAGGTTGCGCGCACTGTCCTCGCGCACCAGCACATGCAGCTCCAACTCACGCCCGGCATGGGGTGCAGAAGCCAGGGAAAACGCCGACTTCTCGCCGTTCTCCCGTTCGAGCATCAAGTATTGCCCGGCGTGGTAACGCACCGCTTTACCGGCCGGGGCGCGCAGGCGCACACGCCAGACATCGCCGCCGACTTCCACGCACTCGATCAATTGGCATGACAATTTGCGCAACGGCAACTCTCCTGGCGCGAGTACGCCATCCCACAACACAATGCAGTCTTCCAGCGGCTCGGCGATGCAGGTATAGAACTCGCCATGGTCGCGCACTTCACCAGCTTGGCTTACCCGGCCCTCCACCAGCAACGCCGCACACACATGGCACACGCCATTGCGGCAGGCCTGGGGGCATTCGTACCCCAGGCGGCGTGCACCTTCGAGGATTCGTTCGCCAGGGACCAGCTCCAGTACAGCGCCGGAAGGTTGCAGGGTTACACGCATCAATCTATTCCCAATTCTTTCCAGATCGCATCGACACGCGCGGTGACGGCTTCATCCTTGACGATCACCCGGCCCCACTCGCGAGTGGTCTCACCCGGCCACTTGTGGGTGGCATCCAGGCCCATTTTCGAACCCAGGCCCGATACCGGCGAGGCAAAGTCGAGGTAGTCGATCGGCGTGTTATCGATCATCACGGTATCGCGCTTGGGGTCCATGCGCGTGGTGATGGCCCAGATCACATCGTTCCAGTCCCGCGCATTGATGTCGTCGTCGGTCACGATAACGAACTTGGTGTACATGAACTGTCGCAAAAACGACCACACACCCAACATGACGCGCTTGGCATGGCCCGGATACGACTTCTTCATGGTCACGATGGCCATGCGGTACGAACAGCCCTCGGGCGGCAGGTAGAAGTCGGTGATTTCCGGAAATTGCTTCTGCAGGATCGGTACGAACACTTCGTTGAGCGCCACTCCGAGAATCGCCGGCTCATCGGGTGGACGCCCCGTGTAGGTACTGTGGTAGATCGGTTTGACCCGATGGGTGATGCGCTCGACGGTGAACACCGGGAAGCTGTCGACTTCGTTGTAATAGCCGGTGTGGTCGCCGTAAGGGCCTTCATCGGCCATCTCACCCGGGTGAATCACGCCCTCGAGGATAATTTCGGCGGTAGCCGGCACCTGCAAGTCGTTACCGCGGCACTTGACCAATTCGGTGCGATTACCGCGCAACAGGCCGGCGAAGGCGTATTCGGACAAGCTATCGGGCACAGGTGTCACGGCGCCGAGAATGGTCGCCGGGTCGGCCCCCAGGGCCACGGACACCGGGAACGGCTTGCCCGGGTGTTTTTCACACCACTCTCTGAAGTCGAGTGCGCCGCCACGGTGGCTCAGCCAACGCATGATCACCTTGTTGCGGCCAATGACTTGCTGACGGTAGATGCCGAGGTTCTGGCGATCCTTGTTCGGGCCTTTGGTGACAGTCAGGCCCCACGTGATCAGCGGGCCGACATCGCCCGGCCAGCACGTCTGGACCGGGAGCATGGCCAAATCGACATCATCGCCTTCGATGACCACTTCCTGGCACACCGCGTCCTTGACCACCTTGGGCGCCATGGCAATGATCTTGCGGAAGATCGGCAGCTTCGACCAGGCGTCCTTCAAGCCCTTGGGCGGCTCGGGCTCCTTGAGAAACGCCAGCAACTTGCCGATCTCGCGCAGCTCGCTGACCGACTCGGCACCCATGCCGAAGGCTACGCGCTCGGGCGTACCGAACAGGTTGCCCAGCACCGGGATATCAAAGCCGGTCGGGTTTTCGAACAGCAGCGCCGGGCCCTTGTTGCGCAAGGTGCGGTCGCAAATCTCAGTCATTTCCAGTACCGGAGAAATCGGCATCTGGATACGTTTCAACTCTCCGCGCTGCTCAAGTTGCTGCACGAAATCCCGAAGATCCTTGAATTTCATTAACCATGCCACCCGTAAAATAGGCGTACATCCTACCTGCTCTGAGGGCGGCTGGCAGCTTAATTGGCCGTCAAGCTGCGTGATTGCAACGAACTGAACAATGGCTCAAGGAAGGCTTCAATGTGTCGCGCCCCCACGTCTGACAGATGGTTATCGTCGGTATACAGCGCGCGACCATTGAGTTCGACCCGGCACAAACCATCGGCGCCGCACAGCAGGGGCGCAGGGTCCAGCACCGCGACACCACTGTCGGCAGCCGCCAGTTCGTCAAACAATTGCGTGATGAACGCCTGGCGCTTCACATGCTCGGCCACGGCCAGCCCTTCACCACTCACGGGCCGGTTCATCATCGCCAACCGGCTGAGACGGTAAGGCACGATGATTTCCTGCAGCGGCACTTCCTTGACCAGCCAGACCTTATGGCCGGCAGCACGCAAACCCTGGATGCGTTCACGCAAGCCTTGGGCGAAGCGTTGCTCGGCGACGGCACGCACATACTGGCCAGTGCCGGGGTCTTTGAGCGCATGCTCCTTGTCACCCGACATTTGCCCATACACATACAGGCTCCAGCGGGCGGCCAACACCACATCGCTGAATGTCTGCTCAGCCATGGCCTTCTCGACGCGACGGTTGAAATGCGCGCAGCGGGCAATATTCTCCAGGCCATCGAGGGGAATACAGCCGGCAAAACTGGCTTCGACCAGGCTGATATCGTGACGATCAGCGCCCTCTTTGAGTGCCGGTATCAGCGCGGTAGCGTGACTGTCACCCCATACCAACGCTGAAACCGATTGGTCTTTGGGGCCGAAATGGCAGAACAAGCGTTCATCGGGCGTATCTTTGTCGGCCATGCACGCCAGCAGGTCCGGGCTCCACTTCTTGGCTTGGGCAAAGCGCAACGCCTGCTCGGACAAGCGCGAAGGCACGCCGTCAGCTTCGCGTATCGCAAGGCCAGTGAAGCCCAGCCCCAGAATGCCGACCATGGCTGACGCCAGAATCGCCTTACGCGAAGCCAGCAAACGTTTTTCCCGGAACGGCGTTTCCACGAAGCGCCAGGACAGATAGCCCAGCACCAGCGAAAGCAGCATCAGCCCCGCCAGTTCCAGCGCGCTCAAGCCATCCACCGCGGCGTAGTTGGCGTACACGAATACCGGCCAGTGCCAGAGGTACCAGGAATAAGAGATCAGCCCGATACCCACCATGATCCGCGTGCCCAACAGGCGAGCGACCCAAGTCTGTTGCTGGCCGTTGGCCCAGATCAACCCGACCACACCCAGCACAGGCAACAACGCAGTCGCGCCTGGGAACGGCGTTTTCGCGTCGTAACCCAATACAGCGATGAGGATCAATGCCAGGGAAGCCAGGCTGATTCCTTGCGCCAAGGCCGGCGAGGCGCGCCATTCACGCTTGGGCTGCACCGCCAGCATCGCACCGGCCAGTAGCTCCCAGGCCCGCAGATGCAACAGGAAGAAAGCTTTCTGTGGCTCATGCTGAACCGCCCAGACGCTCATGCCAAACGACGCCAGCAGCACCGCGAACAATGCCAGGCGCCAGTGCTTCAAACGGCTGGAAAGCAAGGTCAGCAGCAATGGGAAGAAAATATAGAACTGCTCTTCTACCGCCAATGACCAGGTATGCAGCAAGGGCTTGATGTCCGATGAGGCATCGAAATAGCCGTGCTGGCGCGAGAACAACAGGTTCGAGGTAAAGGTCACCTGATAATGCGCAGACCGCCCCAACTCTTCATAGTCCTTGGGCGCCAACAGAAACCAACCCACTGCCAGTGTCGCGGCGATCATCACAAACAGCGCGGGCAAGATACGTCGGGCACGGCGAGCCCAGAAGTCGATGAAACTGAAGCGTCCAGCTTGACGCTCTCGCCAGATAATTGACGTGATTAGAAAGCCCGAGATGACGAAGAAGACGTCAACGCCAACAAAACCGCCAGTAATGCCAGGGACACCAAAGTGGAACAACACGACTGCAAGGACAGCGATGGCACGCAGGCCATCGATGTCTCTGCGGTAAGCAAGGGTGGTCATAAGAATGTGGTCAGTCTGCGACGAAAGGGATGAGCGAAGTCACGCGTCAATTTTTGTTACTTAACGGATACTTATGCCACAAAAATCGCAGAATCTCGACGCAAAAAAAATGGCGCCCCATTAAGGGCGCCATTTTTTTGGACCTGAAACGCTGTATTACTTGCGTTTCATCGACAGGAAGAACTCGTCGTTGGTCTTGGTGGTTTTCAGCTTGTCGATCAGAAACTCGATGGCAGCCACTTCGTCCATCGGATGCAGCAGCTTGCGCAGGATCCACATACGCTGCAGCTCGTCGTCAGCGGTCAGCAACTCTTCGCGGCGAGTGCCGGAGCGGTTGATGTTGATCGCCGGGAACACACGCTTTTCAGCAATGCGACGGTCCAGGGGCAGCTCCATGTTGCCGGTACCCTTGAACTCTTCGTAGATCACTTCGTCCATCTTCGAGCCGGTTTCAACCAGCGCGGTGGCGATAATGGTCAGCGAGCCGCCTTCTTCGATGTTGCGCGCGGCGCCGAAGAAACGTTTCGGTTTCTCCAGGGCGTGGGCATCGACACCACCGGTCAATACCTTGCCGGAGCTCGGGATCACAGTGTTGTAGGCACGGGCCAGACGGGTGATGGAGTCGAGCAGGATCACCACGTCCTTCTTGTGTTCGACCAGGCGCTTGGCCTTTTCGATCACCATTTCGGCTACCTGCACGTGGCGGGTTGGCGGCTCATCGAACGTCGAGGCAACCACTTCGCCGCGCACGGTGCGCTGCATCTCGGTCACTTCTTCCGGACGCTCATCGATCAACAGTACGATCAGGTGAACTTCAGGATTGTTACGGGCGATGTTCGCTGCAATGTTCTGCAGCATGATCGTTTTACCGGCTTTCGGCGGTGCGACGATCAGGCCACGCTGGCCTTTGCCGATCGGGGCGCACAGGTCGATCACACGACCGGTCAAGTCTTCGGTGGAACCGTTACCGGCTTCCATCTTCATGCGCACGGTCGGGAACAGCGGGGTCAGGTTCTCGAAGAGAATCTTGTTTTTCGCGTTCTCGGGGCGATCGAAGTTGATCGTGTCGACCTTGAGCAGGGCGAAATACCGCTCGCCCTCCTTCGGAGGACGGATCTTGCCAACGATGGTGTCACCGGTGCGCAAGTTGAAGCGACGGATCTGGCTCGGCGAGACATAGATATCGTCTGGGCCGGCGAGATAGGAAGCGTCTGCGGAGCGGAGGAAGCCGAAGCCGTCCTGGAGAATCTCCAGCACGCCATCACCGGAGATTTCCTCGCCGCTTTTCGCGTGCTTCTTGAGCAGGGAGAAAATCACGTCCTGCTTGCGCGAACGGGCCATATTTTCTATGCCCATTTCTTCGGCCAGTTGGAGCAGGTCGGTAATCGGCTTTTGCTTGAGTTCAGTCAGATTCATATAGGAATGACGTAATCATTTATGGAGGGGGGAAATTAAGCTTTTGGCTTAATGAGGCCGCGCCGCAGAGAAGGCGACAGGATCGCGTACTAATCGAAAAGGAATGCGTCGGCGACGGCTTGCAGGGGGCAGTGGAGAAACCAGTGCGGGGCCGAATGTACCACCTGAGTTTCGGAGCGTCTAGCCCTGCTTTACGAAAAAGCCCCGAGATTTTCGGGGCTTTTTTGACGACGCTTAGATGTTCGCGTCGAGGAATGCAGCCAGTTGCGACTTGGACAGCGCGCCAACCTTGGTGGCCTCGACGTTGCCGTTCTTGAACAGCATCAGGGTCGGAATACCACGCACGCCGTGCTTGGCCGGGGTTTCCTGGTTTTCGTCGATGTTCAGTTTGGCAATGGTCAGTTTGCCTTCGTAGGTAGTTGCAATGTCGTCCAGAACCGGAGCGATCATTTTGCAAGGGCCGCACCATTCAGCCCAGTAGTCAACCAGCACCGGGCCAGCAGCCTTGAGTACTTCGGCCTCAAAGGTCGCGTCGGTGACGTGCTTGATAAGATCGTTGCTCATGGATGTCTCCGGATTGTAAGCAAAAAAAACGTTGCCCATCATAGCTGCCCTTCCCTCGTTCAGGAAGCCGCCTCTGATTGAGTCTTGCTATGGCGTTGCATGAGTGGGGATATAGCCAACTCATGGCGTCACGGCAGTCACAAACACGATGCCTGTTCGCAACGCCGCATTGCGAACGTGTTCCTGCATGGTTTTCTGCGCTGCCGCACTGCTGCGCCGGGCCAAGGCGCGCAGGATTTTGCGATGCTCCTGCCAGGTCTCCATGGCTCGCTCCGGCCGGATGAACGGTAGTTTCTGGCTCTCCAGAAACACCTCGGCGCTGGCACTGAGAATACTCACCATGGCCTGGTTGCCGCTGGCCAACAGGATGCGCTGGTGAAATTCAAAGTCCAGCCGGGCGGCGGCTTCGAAGTCACCCGCTTTGAGGACCTTGCGCATCGCCTCGACATTGTCTTCCAGGCTGTCGAGCTCGTTCGTGGTCAATGTGACTGCCGCCAAACCCGCAGCGAACCCTTCAAGCGCGTAACGCAGCTGGAAGATGTCCAGCGGTGTGGCCTGCGCCGCAAACGGCCAGGCGAGCTCGGATGGCGGGTCCGGCGCCAGCACGAACACGCCCTTGCCCGGCTGTACACTGACCACACCCAATGCGCTCAAGGACGATAAGGCCTCGCGCAACGACGCCCGGCTCACGCCCAACCGCATCGCCAAATCGCGTTGCGAAGGCAATGCCTCGCCCGGCCCAAAGCCCTGCTCCTTGATCAGTTTGCGGATGGCTTGCAAGGCCGCTTCCGGTACGGCTTGGGCAATGGAATTCATAAAAAACTCAAGGTTCCCGTCAGCTGAAGAGCTAGTTGTAAAGCTATTGAAGTCTGTCGGCAAGCCACGCCCCAAAGGGGCCCGTGCGTTTTTTACGGCGCTCGAAAAGGGTGCGAAAAATCTCGCAACTGTTCAGACCAGTAAGACCATGACACTTCAACGAATCCGTGCCTTACAGACCATTCCGAGAGAGCTGGCATGGGCTGTGCACTGAGCAAACTCAGAAAATTCCTTCGCCTTTTTCGGAGAGTTGCCATGACCAAGCGCTACAGCGCCCTGCTCACTGCCCTGTTTGCCAGCCTGATGCTGAGCCAGGCACCTGCCCAGGCTAATGGTCTGGACGATATCGTCGCCCGTGGCACCCTCAAGGTCGCCGTGCCCCAGGACTTCCCGCCGTTTGGTTCGGTCGGCCCCAACATGCAGCCACGTGGCCTGGACATCGACACCGCCAAGCTGCTGGCCGACCAGCTCAAGGTCAAGCTGGAACTGACCCCGGTCAACAGCACCAACCGCATTCCGTTCCTTACCACCGGCAAGGTGGACCTTGTGATCTCCAGCCTGGGCAAAAACCCCGAACGCGAAAAGGTCATTGATTTCTCCAAGGCTTACGCGCCGTTCTACCTCGCGGTGTTCGGCCCACCCGAGGCGGCAATCAGCACGATCGACGACCTCAAGGGCAAGACCATCAGCGTAACCCGCGGCGCCATCGAAGATATCGAACTGACCGCCGTGGCGCCCAAGGAAGCCACGATCAAGCGCTTTGAGGACAACAACTCAACCATCGCCGCTTACCTGGCCGGCCAGGTCGACCTGATCGCCAGCGGCAACGTGGTCATGGTCGCAATCAGCGAGCGCAACCCCAAACGCGTCCCCGCGCTGAAGGTCAAGCTCAAGGATTCGCCGGTGTACGTAGGCGTGAACAAGAACGAGCCGGCGCTGCTGGAGAAGGTCAACCAGATCCTGGTTGCGGCCAAGGCGGACGGCAGCCTGGAAAAAAACGCGCTGCAGTGGCTCAAAGAACCGCTGCCTGCTGACCTCTGAAGCGGAGTTGAACGATGGCCTATCAATTCGACTTTGTGCCGGTGCTGGCCAATACCGACCTGCTGCTGCGCGGCGCGTTGTTTACCCTTGAACTGACGGCCATCGGCGCCCTCCTTGGGGTTGCACTGGGCACCGTCGGTGCAGTGGTGCGGGCCTGGAAGATCCAGCCGTTTGCATGGATCTTTGGTGTGTATGTCGAATTGATCCGCAACACGCCGTTTCTGGTGCAGTTGTTCTTTATTTTCTTCGGCCTGCCGTCCCTGGGGTTGAAAATCACCGAGTGGCAAGCCGCTGTGCTGGCAATGGTGATCAACCTGGGGGCGTACTCCACCGAGATCATCCGCGCCGGGATCCAGGCCATCCCGCGCGGGCAATTGGAAGCCGCCGCCGCGCTGGCGATGACGCGCTTCGAAGCGTTCCGTCACGTGGTACTGCTACCGGCGCTGGGCAAGGTGTGGCCGGCCCTGAGCAGCCAGATCATCATTGTGATGCTCGGTTCGGCGGTGTGTTCGCAGATCGCCACCGAAGAATTGAGCTTTGCCGCCAACTTTATCCAGTCGCGTAATTTCCGCGCCTTTGAAACCTATGCCCTGACCACCCTGGTGTACCTGTGCATGGCGCTGATGATTCGCCAACTGCTCAACTGGATCGGCCGGCGGTTTGTGATGAGGAACAGTCGATGAGTGAGTTCACCCTCTGGGACATCGTGCGCAACCTGCTCACTGGCCTGCAGTGGACCCTGCTGCTGTCACTGGTAGCATTTGTGGGCGGTGGCCTGATCGGCCTGCTGGTGATGACGATGCGCATCAGCCGCAAAGCTTTCCCACGCAATATTGCCCGCACCTATATCGAACTGTTCCAGGGCACGCCCTTGCTGATGCAGTTGTTCCTGGTGTTTTTCGGCGTTGCCCTGCTTGGCGTGGACATATCGCCCTGGCTGGCAGCTGCAATCGCATTGACCCTGTTCACCAGCGCTTACCTGGCCGAAATCTGGCGCGGTTGCGTGGACTCCATCGCCCATGGCCAATGGGAAGCCTCGGCCAGTCTGGCCCTGAACCCTTTTGAGCAACTGCGTTTTGTGATCCTGCCCCAAGCGCTGCGCATTGCCGTCGCGCCAACGGTGGGTTTCTCGGTGCAGGTGGTCAAAGGCACCGCCGTGACCTCGATCATCGGCTTCACCGAACTGACCAAGACCGGCGGCATGCTCGCCAACGCCACCTTCGAGCCGTTTATGGTCTACGGCTTGGTGGCCCTCGGTTATTTCCTGCTCTGCTACCCCTTGTCCCTCAGTGCGCGCTACCTGGAAAGGAGACTGCATGCCTCTGCTTAGAATTTCCGCCCTGCATAAGTATTACGGCGATCATCACGTCCTCAAGGGCATCGACCTGACGGTGGAAGAAGGCCAGGTTGTGGCGATCATCGGCCGCAGCGGCTCGGGCAAGTCCACCTTGCTGCGTACCCTCAATGGCCTGGAGTCGATCAATGACGGTGTGATCGAAGTCGATGGCGAATACCTTGATGCCGCCCGCGCCGACCTGCGCAGCCTGAGGCAGAAAGTCGGCATGGTGTTCCAGCAGTTCAACCTGTTCCCGCACCTGAGCGTCGGCGAAAACGTGATGCTGGCACCGCAAGTGGTGCAAAAAGTGCCCAAGGCCAAAGCGGTACAGTTGGCCAGGCAAATGCTCGAACGCGTTGGGCTGGGCGAGAAGTTCGACGCCTTCCCCGATCGGCTGTCCGGTGGTCAGCAGCAACGGGTCGCCATTGCCCGCGCGCTGGCCATGTCACCCAAGGTGCTGTTGTGCGATGAGATTACCTCGGCCCTGGACCCGGAGTTGGTCAATGAGGTGCTCAGCGTGGTGCGTCAACTGGCCCAGGACGGCATGACGCTGATCATGGTCACCCATGAAATGCGCTTTGCCCGGGAAGTTGGCGACAAAGTGGTGTTCATGCACCAAGGCAAAGTGCATGAAACCGGCGACCCGAAGGTGTTGTTTGCCAACCCTGGTACCGTAGAGCTCGCCAACTTCATTGGCTCGGTTGAACAGCCGGGCTGACCAGTTCAAAAATGCCCCGTGCCTCCAGGTGCGTCTCCCTGCGCACCGACAAGGCATCGAAGGGCAATTGGGTATCGATATCGACCTGGGCGGTGAGTCGCCGCCCTACCACCGGCATCCCTGCTGCTCGAGCCACCAAAACCTGGCCGGGCAACAACTGGCCTCCGTCCGCCTCACCTGGCACGTGGGCGGCCGACCACCCGACGGTACGCCCATCTACCTGGGCATGCTTGATACTCAGCCGCAAATGCCCCTCGCGACCGAACCGAAATCCCTGCCCATCGGCTGCCGCGCCAACAAAACGCAACGCCATGGCCGCAGGCTCGGCGCAGAGTACATTGACACTCAACGAGCGGGTTGCCAGTACCACGGTAGTGGTTTCAACCAGGCCATCCCTGCGTATCTGGCCATAGTCGATACGCGGCTGGCCCAGCGACAGGTGGCAGTTTTCAGCCATCGCATCAAGCGGCGCCAGCAGTGTGCAAAACAGCGCCAAGGGCGGGCTCAGGGCCTTTTTAATCACCTCGGCATACCGCCGATGCGGCTTCATAAAATTTGTCATTGTCAGGCTTGGCCTCAGGGTCAATGTGCAGTAGGCAAGTGGAAGAGTCCGGCAATGAAACCCGCAAGCTTTGCGACTCCGTAACGTCGTTGAGGAAAATCATGCCCTCGCCTACTACGCTGGTGAGAAAGCGGTTGCCCTTGCCCAATACCGAGGCGCCCTGAGGTAACGGTCGGCCGTGCTGATCGCTCGCAGTCACCAGCATTCGGCGTACTTTCACTACGTCAAAATCCACGGTATTGAACGAACCTCGGCCCGCCGTAAGCACTTGGGTGCCGTTTTTCAGGTCCACTCGTTTGGGCAAGGATTGAGTCTGCACTTCGACTCGGCTGTTGGTGTAGGCCGGCAAGCCCGCGATCACCGCTTGGCCTTTGAAGTCGGTCCAGACAGGGCCTTGCGGCGTCTGGATTTTTGCGGAGCCGATATCGCCGACCGAGACGATGCCGAACGTGTCTTGCACGCTATAAGGCGACAAGGTCACCCCGCCTTCATGCGCCACTGCACCGCCCCGCAACTGCCCGGTATAGCTGGTGCCCAGGGAATCGCGGCTGACGCCCAGGCCCACTTGGGTATAGTGCGGCAACAGGTCCACCCGCCCGCGCACTGACTGCTCCCGGGCCCGCATGTCACGCTCGATGCCGACTTCGTAATTCACATACTCGTTGACCCTTTCGCTGAGCGCGGTACCCGCAGTGAAGTGGTCCCCACGGCGGCTCGTGAAGCTGCTCACACGCCGATCCCCGCCCAGCGGCACGCTGACCTGCAACCGCAAGGACAAGTCGTGATCCAAGGCACTGTCACGCCGGCTGCCATCCAGTGGGGCGTCTCGGCGGGCCCGCGTACCGCCCACTTGCGAGTCCGCGATAAATGCGACATCGACGCGACCGAACGACTTATTCCAGGAGGCGAATACGTGCTCGCTCGTCTGCCCGCCAAATTGAGCACTGCGAGTGTAGTTCAGCGAAAATATGCCCAGTGTGGGGTCGGCCCAGCTCATGCCCGCGGTGTATTGGTTCTTGAAGTGCGAGTTCAGCTCATCGCCCCTGAGCGACCGACCTGCCTCAGTGACCTCGCGATAACCGCGCGTCTGGGTGGTTGCACTTAAGTTGACATCTAGATCGGCAACCAGTGGGCTACTCACGGAGACGCTGCTGCGTGACCCGGACACCGCGTTGTGGCTGTCTCGGGACAGGTTATGTCGTGCGCTCACAGAGACCCGCTGGAAAAATACACTGCTCAGAGTGCCACCTGCGGCCCAATAGTCATCGGTACTCAACAAGCCAAAACCCGCAGACGCATCGCGCCCCAGCCCCCAGGTGCCACTGCCCATGGCGACCACCGGTGATGGCCCCTCTTCACCTGCAGTTTTGCGCAGCTGGCCAATCGAAAAGTAATAGCCCGGCGCCGATGGGGCAGCACCCGCCAACGAAGCCGCCGGCACGACAAAACTGCGCCTGGCGCCACGCACGTCAATCACACTGACATCAAGGTCACTGGTGCCATTGAGCAGCGGTACCCCCGTCAACCGAAACGGCCCTTCGGGCACCAATGTACTGTGGATCAACACCCCGGACTGGCGCACTTCAACTCGCGACTGGCTTTGGGCCAAGCCTTCGACCACCGCATTATTGCCGCCCGCCGGGGCCCTGGACTGCCCATCAGGGGAGAACTGCAAGCCGGACAGCTGGATCCCGCCAAACAGCGGGTTATTACTGGAGAGCTGGCCCACCTGGAAGGTCGACTGCAACGCGGCGATATCCCGTTGGGCATAGGCATGCAGGTGCTCGGTACGGGTATGGCCGTTGTCGGACACATAGAACTGGCGACTGCGAACAATCCAGTCATCCAGGTTGAAGCCCGCTTCGGTATAGGCCGACACGAACCGGGTCGGGCCGCTACGCGAGTGGCTGTCATAACCCAGTACGTCATAGTTGAACAACGCGGCCGCGCCGCCCCGGGAAGAACGCCCGCTCTCCCATTCGGGTTCACGCAAAGCCTGGGTCGGCACCACCAGCGCCACTTCGTCAGTACCGGGGCGCAAGCGCACCATGGTCGCCGGGAACGCACCGAGGAAGTCATGACACGCCTGATCGGGCGTGGCGCCTTCTCGAATGATCTCCCGAGGCTTTACCAACCCCGCCTTCTCCAGCAATCCGGGAGTGAAACACAGCCCTCCCTGCGAATCGAACCGAGCATCAACCAGCCCAAGGGGGTTGCCATTGACGCGCAATCCCACCACTTGAATACCTTCACGAAAGCGCGCCGCACTGCGAAAGTAATCAGAGACCTGGGGGTCTATGCCGTGGGTCGTCAGCGCAGCCAGGTCAAATCCCTCACCAAGCTCCAGCGCAGCCGTCATGCCAGGCAAACCCCATAGCGCCGTGAGCCCAATGAACAATCTGGATTTGCAGGGCCGGAACGGGCCAGCAATACCGCGCGCCGAAGAAACGATCATGAACCGATCAACGCGCATCTGTGTTGACCGGTGCACGGTAGCTATCTACCGAAAATCCATAGACCGTGGCGGGTTGAATCTCAACCTGCGCCACATCGCTCAAAGCACCGTCAACCTTCAACGCCAATGCCTCACCCGGCAAGACATAGGTGCGCGGCAGTGTGGCTTGAACGCCTTGTGGAAGCAGCTGCACATGCGGCGCCAGGCGTACGACGTAAGCGCTGTCGTTGTGGACGGTGAGTCGCTCTGCGACCCGTTCCCACCTCAGCAGCTCCCACGGCGTTTGGTGGCGTGGCAAGTCTTTGGGATGCAGGATCAACGGCAGATTCTGCCGAAGAGTGATACCGATGGTCGCACCGTCCGCGGCACGCGCCTGGGGAATGCCCTCAAAAGATACGCGCTTGAGCCGTTGGGTCTTGAGCGGCTGCTTCAACGTGCTGATGAAACGCACCAGTTGCGTATCCCCCGCTTCCACACGGGTAATGGGAGGCGTGACAATCAGTAGCGGCTCCAGATCTTCAGGCACGTTTTCAATAACAGAATGAAGCAACGCCGGCCCTGCATCGGTGTTCTTGATATTGATCGAGGCTTCGCCAACTTCTTCGTAAAGCACGACCACAGTTGTTTCCGGCAACATCCCGTCCGCCGTAGCAACCACACTGAAAAACACACTCCATAGCCACGTAAGACTTATTAAAAAAACACGCACTCAATATTCCCCACAACTTATGAAGTTGACGTTTGGCCATCCAACGCCCAAAGAAAAACAGCCAACAAGAAAGGGTTGGCTTTCTTGATCGGCTGCTTTCGGTTGTTTAGATGTAACTCAATACAAGCGTGGCGCGCCCATCTATGGAGATGTCGCGGCTCAGGTCCAAGTCCTGGGCCTTGTTGATCACTGCTTTCACCGCCACCGTGGCGGTCAGCTGGCTAATAGCGGCAGGGGTGACGGTCACGCTATTACGCCAGGAGTACTGGCTGGGCGATTGGGCAACCCTGCCGTCGCTGTTCTGCCAGGCACCGAGCCCGGTGCGCATGATCGGAAACAACGTTGTTCCGGTAGAGCGGAGGTCCCTGAGGGTGACCGAATAGCCACCAGTGCGCCGGGACGCTGCCATCCCCAGACCGAAATTCTGCGCTTCGGAAAAGCCCGCCCCCAAGATGCCTGCCACCTTGCTCCCCGCTTGCAGATCGGTAAAGGTGAGCCCGAACCTGGCAGGCGTAGTGCCGCAGTTGATAACCAGAGACGTGGTCCTCTCTTCACGGGGGTTGAATGCCGTGCGAGACAATTCGCCGGAGCGAATAGTGCCGTAGTCGATGATGCCACTGCCCGCCAGGCTGAGGTTGCACGCCGCAGGCGTGATCGTCCCCCTGACGACTAACTGGGCGCTCGTGTTTGCCTGAACCTGCAGGGTCGCAGCCAGACATGCGATGCCGAAAGTCAATCCAATTATTTTTTTCATGTTCGTCCTGTCACTTGAAGTTAGCAGGCGCTCTTTATTTTGGTTTTGGCGACTCCGTCGCCCAACAGCTTATTGTCCCTGATACAAAAACTATAAATAAATAACACCCCGGCAGAATTGCCGAGTGACAGTCTGGCGCGTAGATGCCCGGATAAAAAATCAGACAGCACGGTATTTATTGTAGGCTCCAGCCAGCATAAAAATCACTTTAACCTATCGACCTTGTAGTCTTGAGCAAGATATAGAACAACATCTAGTCCCACTCACTGTAGGAGAAATTATCTAAATACTTACAACTGCATCCGGTTAAAACGTCTTACATCGTCGGAAAGTTTGTTTGCTGGAAACTTGCGAACCAGCCCTGAACTTTCCAAAATTTTCCTACAGACCACATCGGGAAAATTACCGAAGCACAACGCGTTGGCTCCAGCGGTCGATCGTGGCACGATGGCAAGGTTATCGACCGAGATCCCCAAACCATGCCGCAATCCCAAGCCAAGAATCTGTCCTTGATCGCCGCCATCGACCTGGGCTCCAACAGCTTTCACATGGTCGTGGCCAAGGCCCAGAACGGTGAGATCCGCATCCTTGAGCGGCTCGGCGAAAAAGTGCAACTGGCCGCCGGGATCGACGACGAGCGCAAGCTCAATGAAGAATCCATGCAGCGCGGGCTCGACTGCCTCAAGCGATTTGCGCAATTGATCAATGGCATGCCGCCTGGCGCCGTACGCATCGTCGGCACCAACGCGTTGCGCGAAGCCCGAAACCGCAATGAGTTTATCCATCGTGCCGAGGAAATCCTCGGGCACCCGGTGGAAGTTATCTCTGGCCGTGAAGAGGCGCGCCTGATCTACCTCGGTGTGTCCCACACACTGGCCGACACGCCCGGCAAACGCCTGGTGGCGGACATTGGTGGCGGCAGTACCGAGTTCATCATCGGCCAGCGTTTCGAGCCACTGCTGCGTGAAAGCCTGCAGATGGGATGCGTGAGTTTCACTCAACGTTACTTCAAGGACGGCAAGATCACGCCGGCGCGCTATGCCCAGGCTTACACGGCGGCGCGGCTGGAGATCATGAGCATTGAACATGCCCTGCACCGCCTGACCTGGGATGAAGCCATCGGCTCGTCCGGCACCATCCGCGCCATCGGCCTGGCCTTGAAGGCTGGCGGCCATGGCACTGGCGAGGTGAATGCCGAAGGTCTGGCGTGGCTCAAGCGCAAGCTGTTCAAGCTGGGGGATGCGGAGAAAATCGACTTCGACGGCATCAAACCTGATCGACGCGCCATTTTCCCTGCGGGCCTGGCGATTCTCGAAGCCATCTTCGACGCCCTCGAACTGCAACGCATGGACCACTGTGACGGCGCCCTGCGCGAAGGCGTGCTCTATGACCTGCTGGGCCGTCATCACCACGAAGACGTGCGCGAGCGCACCCTCAGCTCGCTGATGGAGCGCTACCACGTCGATCTGGAACAAGCCGCCCGCGTGGAGCGTAAAGCCTTGCACGCTTTCGACCAGGTGGCCGCCGATTGGGACCTGGAAGACGGCGTCTGGCGCGAGCTGCTGGGCTGGGCCGCCAAGGTGCATGAAGTGGGCCTGGACATCGCCCACTACCATTACCACAAGCACGGCGCCTACCTGATCGAGCACTCGGACCTGGCTGGGTTCTCCCGCGAAGACCAACAGATGCTCGCGCTGCTGGTGCGCGGCCATCGCCGCAATATTCCCAAGGACAAATTTGCCGAATTCGGCAAAGACGGCATCAAGCTGATTCGCCTGTGCGCGCTGTTGCGCTTTGCAATCCTGTTCCACCACATTCGTGGCACCCAGGAAATGCCCCAGGTAAAACTGCGCGCTGCTGATGACAGCCTGGAAGTGATCTTCCCCAAGGGCTGGCTGGATGAAAACCAGCTGACCCAGGCGGACTTCGCCCAGGAAGCGGAATGGCTGACGCGGGTGGGGTTCAGCCTGAACCTGCGCTAAAGCACACTGCAAAACAAATGTGGGAGGGAGCAAGCCCCCTCCCACATTTTTTAGACCTTGCTGGTGCTGGGTTTTAGTTCACCGCAAGAATCGGGCTACCCAACTTCTCCAGCAACGTCGCCTGCGCGCTGCGCGGGTTCTGGTTGCCGGTCGGGGTGTTGCGTACATAACGCCCGTCCGACTGCAGGCTCCAGCTGTGGGTGTTGTCGGTAAGGTAGCTTTCCAGCTCCTTCTTGACCCGCATGATCAGCTTCTTGCCTTCTACCGGGAAGCAGGTCTCCACACGTTTATCGAGGTTGCGTTCCATCCAGTCGGCGCTGGAGAGGAACATCTGCTCTTCACCGCCGTTGAGGAAGTAGAACACGCGGGTGTGCTCCAGGAAGCGGCCGATGATCGAGCGCACGTGGATGTTATGCGACACGCCGACAATACCCGGGCGCAGGCAGCACATGCCACGCACCACCAAATCAATGCGCACGCCCGACTGGCTGGCCTTGTACAGCGCGCGGATGATCTTCGGATCGGTCAGCGAGTTGAACTTGGCGATGATGTGCGCCGGTTTGCCGTCGAGGGCAAACTGGGTCTCGCGGGCAATCATGTCGAGCATGCCCTTCTTGAGCGTGAATGGGGCGTGCAGCAGTTTCTTCATGCGCAGGGTCTTGCCCATGCCGATCAACTGGCTGAACAACTTACCGACGTCTTCGCACAGCGCGTCGTCGGACGTCAGCAAGCTGTAGTCGGTGTAGAGCTTGGCGTTGCCGGCGTGATAGTTGCCGGTACCCAAGTGGGCGTAGCGCACGATCTCACCGGCTTCACGGCGCAGGATCAGCATCATCTTGGCGTGGGTCTTGAAGCCGACCACGCCGTAGATCACCACCGCACCGGCCGCTTGCAGACGGCTGGCCAGTTGCAGGTTGGACTCTTCGTCGAAACGCGCACGCAACTCGATCACCGCGGTGACTTCCTTGCCGTTACGCGCAGCATCCACCAACGCATCGACGATTTCCGAGTTGGCGCCACTGCGGTAGAGGGTCTGGCGCACGGCCAGAACATGCGGGTCCTTGGCGGCCTGGCGCAGCAGGTCGACCACTGGGGTGAACGACTCGAAGGGGTGCAGCAATAGAATGTCCTGCTTGCTCACAACACTGAAGATGTTCTCGCTGTTTTGCAGCAGTTTCGGGATCTGTGGCGTGAACGGCTTGTATTGCAGCTCCGGATGGCTGTCCAGGCCGGTAATGCTGAACAGGCGCGTCAGGTTCACCGGGCCGTTGACCTGATACAACTCGGATTCGGCGAGGTTGAACTGCTTGAGCAGGTAGTCCGACAGGTGTTTAGGGCAGGTATCCGCCACTTCCAGACGCACCGCATCGCCATAACGCCGCGAGAACAGCTCGCCACGCAGGGCGCGAGCCAAGTCTTCGACGTCTTCGGAATCCAGTGCCAGGTCGGCGTTACGGGTCAAGCGGAACTGGTAGCAGCCCTTGACCTTCATGCCCTGGAACAGGTCATCGGCGTGAGCATGGATCATCGACGACAGGAATACATAGTTGTCGCCAGCGCCCCCTACCTCTTCCGGTACCTTGATGATGCGTGGCAACAGACGCGGGGCCGGGATAATCGCCAGACCCGAATCGCGACCGAAGGCATCGATACCTTCAAGCTCGACGATGAAGTTGAGGCTCTTGTTCACCAGCAGTGGGAACGGGTGCGTAGGGTCCAGGCCGATGGGGGTAATGATCGGCGAAATCTCGTCCCGGAAGTAACGGCGCACCCAGGTCTTGATCTTGGCGGTCCAGTGACGACGACGAATGAAGCGGACCTGATGCTTTTCCAGTTCCGGCAGCAGGATGTCGTTGAGGATTGCGTACTGGCGGTCCACATGACCATGTACCAGCTCACTGATGCGCGCCAACGCCTGGTGCGGTTGCAGGCCGTCGGCCCCGGCTTGTTCACGGGCGAAGGTGATCTGCTTCTTGAGGCCGGCAACGCGAATCTCGAAGAACTCATCCAGGTTGCTGGAGAAGATCAGCAGGAATTTCAGCCGCTCCAGCAACGGGTAGGACTCATCCAGCGCCTGCTCCAGCACGCGGATGTTGAATTGCAGTTGTGACAACTCGCGATGGATGTACAGGCTGCTGTCATCCAGGTTGGTGACCACGGCCACCGGTGCCGGCGCAGGTGCTTCGGCAACCACCGCTGGCGGGGCAGGCTCCAGCTCCGGCGGGGTCTGGGAAACTTGTTCAACCACCGGGTGAGCGTCTTTTACGGCAACTTCGGAGAGTCCTTCGGTATTCATCGAGTGTTCCTGTGAGGGCTATTGTTGCTCTCTAAGCAATTGGGCAGCGCGGGCGGCGAAGTAGGTCAGAATGCCATCAGCGCCGGCACGTTTAAAGGCAGTCAGGGATTCGAGGATCACCCCTTCACTCAACCAACCATTCTGGATCGCCGCCATATGCATGGCGTATTCACCGCTGACCTGATAGACAAAGGTCGGCACTTTGAATTCCTCTTTGACCCGATAAAGGATGTCCAGGTACGGCATCCCGGGCTTGACCATCACCATATCTGCGCCTTCGGCCAGGTCGGCCGCCACTTCGTGCAGCGCTTCCTGGCTATTGGCCGGGTCCATCTGGTACGAAGCCTTGTTGGCCTTGCCCAGGTTCAGCGCCGACCCCACCGCATCGCGAAAGGGGCCGTAATAGGCGCTGGCGTATTTGGCCGAGTAGGCCATGATTCGTACATTGACGTGACCGGCCAGCTCAAGGGCTTCGCGAATCGCCTGGATACGCCCGTCCATCATGTCCGACGGCGCAACCACCTGGGCGCCCGCCGCTGCGTGCGACAAAGCCTGCTTGACCAGTGCATCGACGGTGCTGTCGTTCTGAACATAACCCTCTTCGTCAAGAATGCCATCCTGGCCGTGCGTGGTGAACGGGTCCAACGCCACGTCAGTGATCACCCCAAGCTCCGGGAAGCGCTCGCGCAGGGCACGGGTGGCGCGCTGCGCGATCCCTTGCGGGTTCCAGGCTTCGGCGGCGTCCAGAGACTTGAGCTGCGGTGGGGTCACCGGAAACAGCGCCAGTGCCGGGATCCCCAGTTCGACCCAACCGGCCGCCTCAATCAGCAACTGATCAATGGTCAAACGCTCCACACCCGGCATCGAGGCGACTGCTTCCCGACGATTTTCACCGTCGAGCACAAAGACCGGCAGGATGAGATCGTTCGTCGTCAGTACATTTTCACGTACCAGGCGGCGAGAAAAATCATCACGACGATTGCGACGCAGACGAGTGGCGGGGAACAGGCGATTGGCAGGGGTAAAGCTCACGACAGACTCCTGAGCCCGCGTTTACGGGCGAGCGTTGCAGTTATAAGCGGCCATTATGACGAAGGAATGACAGTTGTGCTTATCGATGCGACCTGTAGTCGCATTCGTCATTTATGTAGGAATTGTTCACTTCGTGACACATCTCGATACTTTCATGAATCTTCGTGAAGGCGTAGGCTGCGCGTTCATTTCGCCAGCACCCCAGACCATGCTTCAACAATTTCTGCATGACTTCGGCTACTTTGCCCTCTTTCTCGGCACATTTTTCGAAGGCGAGACCATCCTCGTACTCGCAGGCTTCCTGGCGTTTCGTGGCTACATGGATATCAACCTGGTGGTGGTCGTTGCCTTTTTTGGCAGCTATGCCGGCGACCAGCTTTGGTACTACATGGGGCGCAAGCACGGCCGCAAGCTGCTGGCACGCAAGCCGCGCTGGCAGTTGATGGGCGACAAGGCACTGGAGCATATCCGCAAGCACCCGGATATCTGGGTACTGAGCTTTCGCTTTGTCTACGGGTTGCGCACGGTGATGCCCGTGGCGATCGGCCTGTCCGGTTACCCGCCGATGCGCTACCTGATCCTCAACGGTATTGGTGCGGCGATCTGGGCCGCTGCACTGGGGGCTGCGGCCTATCATTTCGGTGCGGTGCTGGAAGGTATGCTCGGCAGCGTCAAGAAGTACGAGCTATGGGTACTGGGCGCCTTGCTGGTGCTGGGTTTTGGCCTGTGGCTGCGACGTCGCTTCAAGAATGCTCGCATCGCCCGCCAAGCGTGTGCCGAGGCCAAGGCGCGACAGGCTGTCGAGCAAGCCTCGGTCGAAACGCCTAAGACGCCAACCGAGTAAAACGGCCTCTGCAACAGTAGAGACCAATCACGCTGAGCAGGCTGTAGCTCGCCAGGCCCAGCCAGGCGAGAGGGCTGGCAGGCCACAAGCCGACCAGCGGCGCCAGCCATACCAACGGCAGGTTCAGCGCCAGGCGCGCCAGCTCGGCCTTCAACGCCCATGGGCGATTCTCCAGTGCCACCCCCAACGTAAACAGGCCCAGGGCCATCGCGCCCCAGCCGAGCACCAACGCCGCCGTAGGCAGGCCCTCACCGAAATTCATCAGATAACTGCCAAAGCCCACATAAGCAGCAAATTGCAAGGCGATGTAGACCTGCTGCCGCGCATCCAAAGGCACTTCGAACTTGCGAAACTGGCTCAGGTCCGGCTTGGCTATCGGGTATTTGGCTTTGACGTCCGCCGGGCGCCAGCCGGTGCGCATGAACCAGATGCGCAACTTGTCCCACCAGCTCTCGGTGCGCCGGGCGTCACTCCATAATTGCGCATAAAACTGCAGGTTGGCCCACAGCGGGTTCCAACTGGCCAGGGGTGTGGTTACCCCAAAGATCACCGGCTCGTTGTCGTCTTCCTCTTGAAAAGTACCGAACAGCCGGTCCCAAATAATGAACACCCCGCCGTAGTTACGATCCATGTAGAGAGCATTCTGTGCGTGGTGGGCCCGATGATTGGACGGCGTCACGAAGAACCACTCAAACCAGCCCAGCTTGGGAACGTGGCGGGTATGGACCCAGAATTGATACAACAGGTTGAGCGAAGCCACGCTGATAAACACCACCAGCGGCACGCCGACCACAGCCAGAGGCAGGTAGAAGATCCAGCTCAGCAGAAAACCGGTGCTGGTCTGGCGCAAGGCGGTGGTGAGGTTGTAGTCCTCGCTCTGGTGATGCACCGAATGCGCGGCCCACAGGATATTGCGCTCATGGCCCATGCGATGCAGCCAGTAATAACAGAAGTCATAGAACACAAAGGCGAACACCCAGGTCCAGGCACTCTGGGCCGACAACTCGATGAGCGCCAGGTGCTTGAGGGCGAACGCGTAGGTCAACAGGCCCACGCCCTTGGTCAGCAAACCGGTCGTGGTGGACAGCACACCGGTGCTGAGGCTGTTGATGGCGTCCGCTACTCGGTAGTTGCGTGCACCGCGCCAACGGTCGGCCAGCAGCTCCACGACGATCAGGGCGATAAAAAACGGTACTGCGTAAGGCACAAAGTCCATGGGCTAGTCCGGTCTATTTTTGTTACATCAAGATTAGGTGCAGCGACGTGAGATCCCATTGGCAACAGGTTACAAATTAGTAGACATTTAACGCCATGAATCAGGAGAAATGCCCATGAGCAAAAAGATTGCAGTGATCCTTTCCGGCTGTGGCGTATACGACGGCGCAGAGATTCACGAGAGCGTGATCACGTTGCTGCGCCTGGACCAGCGCGGCGCTCAAGTGGAATGCTTTGCACCCGATATTGCGCAATTGCACGTGATCAACCATCTCACCGGCGAAGAAATGCCCGAGTCGCGCAATGTGCTGGTGGAGTCTGCGCGTATCGCCCGGGGCGCAGTGAAGGATATTGGCCAAGCCAATGCCGCCGACTTCGACGCCCTGATCGTGCCGGGCGGGTTTGGCGCAGCGAAGAACCTGTCGAACTTCGCCGTGGAGGGCGCCGGCTGCAGCGTCAACCCGCAGGTGCTGGAACTGGCTGAAGCGTTTGCCGAAGCAGGCAAGCCGGTGGGGTTGATCTGCATCTCTCCGGCCCTGGCCGCGAAGATCTACGGCCCTGGCGTGACCTGCACCATCGGTAACGATGCCGACACAGCGGCTGCCCTGGACAAGATGGGCGCCACGCACCACGAATGCACGGTGGAAGATATCGTCGAGGACAAGGCGCGCAAGCTGGTCAGTACGCCGGCGTATATGCTCGGCAAGAACATCAGTGAAGTGGCGTCAGGGATCAACAAGTTGGTGGATCGGGTGCTGGAGTTGACCCACGAGAACGACTGACGGGTAGGCGCCTGTGGCGAGGGAGCTTGCTCCCTCGCCACAGGTCAGGCTGGGCGCATAAGACGTGTAAGGATTCGGTCCAGGGCATTGGCAAACGCCTGCTTATCCTTCTCGCCATGGGGCGGTGGTCCGCCGCCCATCTGACCTTGCTCACGCAGGTCGGTGAACAGGTTGCGCACCGCCAGGCGCTCACTCATGTTCGCAGGGCTGAACTCCTTACCTCGCGGATCGAGGGCCGTGACGCCCTTCTTCACCAGCCGATCGGCCAAGGGCACGTCACTGCAAATCACCAGTTCGCCGGGTACGGCGTGCTCAACCAGGTAATCATCGGCCGCGTCGGGGCCACTGGGCACCACGATCAGCTTCACACAGGAAAAGCTCGGCTTGATCTGGCTCTGCCCGGCCACCAGCACCACCTCGAACTGGCGCTTGAGGGCAAACTTCACTACCTGGTCCTTGGCCGCCCGAGGGCAGGCGTCGGCGTCGATCCATACCCGCATGCTACGCCGCCGCCCGGCGCTTCTCGGTCAGCCGGCTGCGGCCATACAGCACCACAATCGCCAGGATCGCCACAGCCTGCGCGCCCAACGAATACGCATCGGCATGGATGCCCAGCCAGTCGAAGTCAAAAAACGCCACCGGCCGCGTGCCGAAGATGCCCGCCTCCTGCAAGGCCTTGACACCGTGCCCGGCGAACACCACCGACAGTGCGCACAGCAACGCAGCGTTGATGCCGAAGAACAGCGCCAACGGCAACTTCGCCGAGCCACGCAGGATCACCCAGGCCAGGCCCACCAGCAGCACCAGCGCAGTGGCACCACCGGCCAGCACCGCGTTGTGCCCGGCAGGGCCGGCCTGCAGCCACAGGGTTTCGTAGAACAGGATCACTTCGAACAGCTCGCGATAAACCGAGAAGAACGCCAGCACGGCAAAACCGAAACGGCCGCCGCCGCCCACCAGGCTGCTCTTGATGTAATCCTGCCAGGCCGCCGCGTGACGCCGGTCGTGCATCCACACGCCGAGCCATAGCACCATCACGCTGGCGAACAGCGCCGTGCAGCCTTCGAGCAGTTCTCGCTGGGCCCCGCTGACGTCAATCACATACGCCGCCAAGGCCCACGTAGCCAAGCCTGCCAACAGCGCCAGGCCCCAACCGACGTTGACGCTGCGAACCGCCGACTGCTGGCCGGTGTTACGCAGGAAGGCGAGGATCGCCGCCAGCACCAGAATCGCTTCCAGGCCTTCGCGCAACAGGATCAGCAGGCCAGAGATATAGCTCAATGACCAGCTCAGGCCATCGCCGCCCAGCAAGCCGGCGGATTCAGTGAGTTTGCCTTTGGCAACGTCCAGACGCTGCTGCACCTGCTCCATAGGCAAACCATCCTGCAACGATTGCCGATAGGCCATCAGGGCCTTCTCGGTGTCTTTGCGCACATTGGCGTCGACGTTATCCAGGGAGCTTTCCACCAGCTCGAAGCCTTCCAGGTAGGCAGCGACGGACAAATCATAGGCCTGCTCGTGGTCGCCGTTGCGGAAAGCCGCGAGGCTCTTGTCCAGCGTGGCGGCCGTGTAGTCGAGCAACTGCGCGGGACCACGTTGAACCTGTGGCGGCTGAGCACGCTGGGCGCGGAACGTCGCCGCAGCGCCAGGGCCGTCAGCGGCGAGCACTTCATTGGGGGTCTGGCGCGCCAGGTCGGCGAGGTTGAACGCCTGCTCGCTTTTGGCGGCAGCCGGGTCGGCGGTGAAACCGGCGATATAGGTCGCCAGGTCCCAGCGCTGGCGATCGTCCAGTTGGTCAGCGAACGACGGCATATCAGTGCCTTCGACACCCAGACCGAGGGTGTTGTAGATCGCATACAGGCTCAAGCGATCCAGGCGCGTGGCGTCACGCAGGTTAGCGGGGGGCGGCGTCATGCCCATGCCAGCCGGACCATCACCGGCGCCGACAGTGCCGTGGCACACCGAACAATGCTGGGCATAAAGCGGCGCGCCGCGTGTCGGGTCCGGCGTGATGGCCGGTGCTTGGCTGACTTCATACGCCACGGCCAGCTTGGCGCCCAACTGACGAGCCTGGCGGGCCACGCTCGCGCCGTCCTGATGGGCGGTGACCGCCGCCAGCAATTCATTAACGCCGCTTATCAACTCAGCGCGCTCGGGTTTGTCGGGCAGATCAGCCACCAAACCCTGCAGCACTCCGAGAAACTCCACCTGCTCGCGGTATTCCGAGTCGTCTACCACCTTGCCTGCCTCTACCGTAGGCGGGTAGTCGGCGCCGATGTAATCCAGCAAATGCAGGGCCTGTGGCGCGCCTTCGGCGGTCGCGGCCAAGAGATTGAAGCTGCACGACATCAGCGCCGGCAACAGCAGCCACGCAAGAAAGCGGAAAGGGGCAGTCATGAATGAATCTCAAGTGGAAATACGAAGTAACACTATTGTTGAGCTTTAATGAATTCGACTCAAGGTGTTATTTCATATCACCCCTAAATCCAATGTGGGAGGGAGCTTGCCCCTTCCACATTTCGATTCGGTTTCGGCAATTACGCAGTAGCGCGATGCAGGCTGGCGAGGAAGCCGGCAGCGCCAACAAACAAGCCGGCGAATGTGCGGTTTACGCGCCTCTGTTGTTTAGGCGTACGCAACAGACGCAAGACTTTCGACGCCAACCCCGTGTAACCCGCCATCACGATCATATCGACGCTGATCATGGTCGCACCGAGGATCAGGTACTGAATCAACAGCGGCGCCTGCGGGTTCACGAATTGCGGCAACACCGCCAGCATGAACACCAAGGCCTTGGGGTTGCTGGCGTTGACCAAAAAGCCGCGGAACATCATCGCCATCGGCTTCCCGATCGGGCGCACGGCGGCATCATCGGTCATGTCCATGGGCAGGGCGCGCCATTGCTTGATGGCCAGGTACACCAGGTAGGCCACGCCAAACCATTTGATCGCATAGAACGCGGTAGACGACGCCGCCAGAATGGCCCCCAGGCCACCCGCGACCACGGCAATCTGCATCGCCAGGCCCAGTTGCAGGCCAATGGCGTTCCAGTAGCCACGGACAAAACCGTATTGCAGGCCGCTGGACATCGAGGCGATAGCACCGGCGCCAGGAGAAAGGGAGATGATCCAACTGGCCAGGAAAAAGGCCAGCCATGTGTCGAGAGCCATTGCGCACCTCAGAAGGGAGTCAGCGATTGTGCCTTAAGCTAACTCTACCGACCGGAGGCTGGCTATAGCTTTTTACAAGATGTAGACGCTAGCGGTCGCCCGGAAATACATGGGTGCCAGGCCAACGGCGCACCGAGCGCTGAAAGAACAAGCTGTTAGGCACTTGCACCATCGCGCTGCTGGTCCCGGCTTCTTCTACTTCGATCAATGTGGTGTAAAGCAGGTTGATCGCCACGACCCGGCCCTTCACGCCGGGTTTGTCGACGGTGTCCACCAACTCGACAATATCCCCAAGGCGGAACGGCCCGACGGTGAAGATCAGAATTGCGCACAACAGGTTGGACAGCACCGACCACATGGCGAAGAACGCCACTGCCGCTACCGCGACAAACCCTGACAGCGCCGTCCACAACACCGTGGCAGACACCCCCAGGCGCCCCAGCACAAAGATCAGCGCACTGCCCATGATCAGCCAGCGCAAGCCGCCGCGCAGGGGCATCAGCAGTTGCGGCGGGAACGGGTAACGCTCACCCAGGCGCGTCAGGCCCTTGGCGACGAAGCGCTGGGCCAGGTAGCCGGCCAGCAGGATCAGCAGGATTTGCACGCCGATCCATACGGGCTCGACCCATTGCGCCGGTACCGGCAGTTGCAACGCTTCCATCAGGACAGCGCCTCCAGCTCCGCTTGCAAGGTTTCGAGCAGTTCGAGGGCCTCCATCCAGGTTTCCTCCAATTGCCCTTCGCGCACCTTGAGCTTGGCCTGTTCGGCCAGCAGGTCACGCAGCTCATCCTTGCGCGCCGCCTCGTACACGGAGCTATCACCCAGGCTGGTTTCGATCTTGGCCAGGCGCTCGTGCACCTTGCCCAGCTCGGCTTCCAGCTTGTCGGCCTCACGCTTGTGCGGCGCCAGCTGCTGGCGCAGCGCGGCGGCGGCCTGGCGCTGGGCTTTCTTGTCGGTCTTGTCCGGGTTGACCGGGGTGTTGCTGGCCGGCGCATTGCGCAGGCGGTAATCGGTCAGCCAGCGTGCGTAGTCGTCCAGGTCGCCGTCGAATTCTTCGACCTTGCCGTCGGCCACCAGCAGGAAGTTGTCGGTGGTGCTCTTGAGCAGGTGGCGATCGTGAGACACCACCAGTACCGCACCGCTGAACTCCTGCAGGGCCATGGTCAGTGCCAGGCGCATCTCCAGGTCCAGGTGGTTGGTCGGTTCGTCGAGCAGCAGCAGGTTTGGACGGTCCCAGGCGATCAGGGCCAGGGCCAGTCGGGCTTTTTCGCCCCCGGAGAAATTCAGCACTGGCTCGTCGATACGCGCCCCCCGGAAGTCGAAACCGCCGAGGAAGTCGCGCAGGGTTTGCTCGCGCTCGGTGGGCGCCAGGCGTTGCAGGTGCAACAGCGGGCTGGCCTTGGCGTCGAGCGAATCCAGTTGGTGCTGGGCGAAGTAGCCCACCACCGTGTTCTCGCCACGGGTCAGGCGGCCAGCCAGTGGCTCAAGCTCACCCGACAGGTTCTTGATCAGCGTCGACTTGCCCGCGCCGTTGGGGCCGAGCAAACCAATGCGTGCGCCCGGCGTGAGCTGCAGCTTGACCTTCTCCAGGATGGTCTTGTCGCCGTAGCCCAAGCGAGCGTCCGACAGATCGAGCAGGGGGCTTGAGATCTTCACCGACTCACGGAACACGAAATCGAACGGCGAATCGACGTGGGCCGCCGACAGTTCTTCCATGCGCTCCAGCGCCTTGATGCGGCTCTGGGCCTGACGGGCCTTGGTGGCCTGGGCCTTGAAGCGGGCAATGTAGCTTTCCATGTGCGCACGTTGCGCCTGTTGCTTTTCAAAGGCCTGTTGCTGCTGGGCCAGGCGTTCGGCGCGTGCGCGTTCGAACGCGGTGTAGCCGCCACGGTAGAGGGTGATTTTCTTCTGCTCGACGTGGGCGATGTTGTCGACCACGGCGTCGAGGAAATCCCGGTCGTGGGAAATCAGCAGCAAGGTGCCCTGGTAGCTCTTGAGGAAATCTTCCAGCCACAGGATCGCATCGAGGTCCAGGTGGTTGGTCGGTTCGTCGAGCAGTAACAGGTCGGAGGGGCACATCAGTGCCTGGGCCAGATTCAGGCGCATGCGCCAGCCGCCGGAGAAGTCGGCGACCGGGCGGTCCATCTGTTCGTTGGTAAAGCCAAGGCCAGCGAGCATTTTGCGGGCACGGGCGTCGGCGGTGTAGCCGTCGGCACTGTCCAGCTCGGCGTGCAGGCGGGCCTGGGCGGCACCGTCCTGGGCTTTTTCGGCTTCGGCGAGGTCGTGTTGCACCTGGCGCAGGCGCAGGTCGCCATCGAGCACGTAGTCGATCGCGATGCGGTCCAGGGTGTCGATCTCCTGGCGCATATGGGCGATGCGCCAGTCGGCCGGCAGCAGGCAGTCCCCGGAATCCGGGGTCAGCTCACCGAGCAGCAAGGCGAACAACGTGGATTTGCCGGCGCCATTGGCACCGATCAGGCCGGCTTTGTGACCGGCGTGCAGGGTCAGCTCGGCGTCTTCGAGAAGACGTTGCGGGCCACGCTGTAATGTTAGGCTTTGAAGTCGGATCATAATGGCGGCGGAGTCTACCAGCTTCGTTGGCCGCTGGCTTGGGTGTGAATATGTGCGCTGACCTGTGGAGCTTTGCCCTTTCTACCTACGCTCGCTCGGGTGTAGAGGCCGCTTGCCTGCGTTTGCAGGAACAAGGCGCGGATGTATGCCTGCTGCTGTGTGGTGCCTGGCTGGAGCGGCGCGGTGTGGCACATACACCTGAGCGGGTGCAGGCGCTGCAACAGCTTGCCCGTCCGTGGCGGGTGCAGGTTGTCGAACCGTTGCGATACCTGCGCGTGCAATGGCGAGCCCTGGCGCAGCAGGATACGCAGCTGGCATCGTTGCGCGAGCGGGTCAAAGCCCTGGAGCTGGAGGCTGAACGAACACTGCTGGCGCGCCTGGAAACCTTGGCGCAGGCATGGCCGATCAATGAGGTGGTGGGTCAGTACGAATGGCTTGAAGGCCTGGCGACCGAAGCCGCCAACCTTGACCACGACGCGCTGCAGGCGCTGCGCGTCGCGGCCACCGACGCTTAGGAAGCGCTGGCTGGGGTGGTGCTTGGCGCTACCGGTGCAGGCGTGGTGCTGGCCGATGCGGTTGGAGCGGTGGATGCTGCCGGTGCCGCTGGAGTGGCTGGCTTGGCGACTGCTGGTTTGGCAGCAGCAGGTTTAGCGGCTGGCTTGGCTGCTGGTTTCGCGGCTGCAGGTTTGGCGGCTGGCTTGGCTGCTGGTTTGACGGCAGCAGGTTTGGCGGCTGGCTTGGCTGCTGGTTTCGCGGCTGCAGTTTTAGCGGCTGGCTTGG